>NZ_JBHTDO010000056.1:0-45163 GCF_042666575.1 Actinoplanes sp. GCM10030250
GCCGTGCCGAGCAGGCGGTTGCCGGACGCCGACGCGGCCATCAGCGCCCTGGAAGCGGTGATGTTCGACCGGCTCGGCGACCGCGATGTCCTCGTCGCCACCAAGGACGGCCTGCTGGTGGTCATCGCGCCGGCGGAGATCCCGGCGGGTGGCCGGCCGCCGTCCGCGACGGGCGCGAGCAACGATCTGGGCCGGCTCATGCACCAGGAGCTGAGCCGGCTGCCCCGCGGACGGCCGTGGCGGGTCGCCGTCGGCCGTGCCCACCCCGGTCTGTACGGCATCGCGCGCTCCTACGAGGAGGCCCGCGAGGCTCTCACCATGGCCGACCGGCTGCACGCGGACAGCCCCGTCGTCAGCGCACAGGACCTGCTCATCTACCGGGTTCTGCTGCGTGACCAGCCGGCCATCGTCGATCTGGTCCAGGCCGTGCTGACGCCGCTGACCCAGGCTCGTGGCGGTGCCGCGCCGCTGCTCGACACCCTGGAGGCCTACTTCGCCACGGGCACGGTGGCCACCGAGTCGGCCAAGCGGCTGCACGTGTCGGTGCGCACCGTCACCTACCGGCTGGCCCGGGTCAAGTCGCTCACCGGATACGACCCGGCCGACCCCGCTCACCGTTTCACCCTGCAGGCGGCGGTGCTCGGCGCCAAGGTGCTCAACTGGCCGGCGGAGCCGCTGCCCATCCCGGGTTGATCAGCGGTCAGACCTTCTGCTTCACACTCCGGTCTCCGCCCAGGACCCGGGCGCGGATGGCGAGGACCGCGACGACGACTGTCGGGGCCAGTGTCAGATGGCACCGGGCCAGCGGGTCCACCTCGGCCGGCTCGCCCGCCGAGGTGAACCGGAAGCTGCCGCCCGCCGCGCGGCCGACGGCGTACACCGCCAGGTTGAGCGCCACGGCGGCGACCACGCTGATCCCGTTGGTCAATGCACAGTCCGGGTGCAGGGGTGACTGGGCCGATCATCGGCTCCACGATGGACGAACGGTCATATCCTTGTTGATCTTAATCGATCGATGGCTGCCGTCCGTGTTCGACGTGTGGTGGGGCGATGCTCACGCCCCGTACCCGAGGAGAAGAACGCATGCTTTCCACGACTCGTTCGCGGATCCGCGCGGTGGCGGCAGTGGGGATGGCCGCCGTGACGGTATCTGTCGCAGCCGTGACCTACCAGGCGTCGGCGGCGGAGGTGGCCGCGCCGGCGGCGGTCGGCCCGGAATCCCGCGCCGTCGCCATTCCGGGAATCCCCGCGGCGATCAAACCGCCGAATGGCTCGAAGCCCATCGGTGCCTACGTGGTGACCTCCGGAACGCAGACCTACACCTGCACCGGCGGCGTCTACACCGGCGCATCGGTCCCGGAGGCGCAGCTCAGCGGCACCGGCGGCCGCCTGCACCACTTCGCCGGCCCGAGCTGGCAGTCCAAGCGCGACGGCTCGCTCGTCACCGCCGCGAAGGTGGCCGAGAGTCCCCGCGCGGGCACCATCGCGGAGCTGCTGCTGCAGGTCAAGACCAGCACGGGCAAGGGCGTGCTGAGCCGGGCGACCTACATCAGCCGTCTGCTGACCTCGGGTGGCACCGCGCCGGGGGGCGCGTGCACCGACGGCAGCACCACGGCGGTCCCGTACGGCGCGGTCTACGTGTTCTGGACCAACTGACGGACCCTCTGAGGGACCGGCTGACGGACCAGCGCATGCACCACTGAAGGATCCACCGGCACGTCTGAGGGTGATCGCCAGCACCCTCAGGCGCCGGGGAGCACGTCACCCAGGCCGAGCACGTCACCCAGGCCGAGGAGAGCGACGAGGCCGGTCAGGTCCGGGCCCGCGCCGGTGATGACGAGCCGGCTGCCGAGCCGCCGGGCGGTCAGGGCAAGCCGGGTGAGCAGTTCGACGGTCACCATGTCCGGCCGGGTCACGGCGGTGACGTCACAGACGGCCACGACGCCGCTGTTGCCAGTGGTGCTGAGAAGGACGGCGAGGTCGGCGCAGAGCAGCGGAATGTCGGCGCGCGTGATGGCCGCGCCGACCGCGAGGGTGGCCGTCATGCACAGTAGGACCACCCGAAGCCCCGAAACTAATCGGCCGGCCGGGGAGATCAGGCGCCGAGGCCCGGCCGGGGAGATCAGGCGCCGAGGCCCGGCCGGGGAGATCAGGCGCCGAGGCCCGGCTGGGATGCGATCAGGCGGCGTGGCCCGTCTGGGCGGCGTGGGCGATCGCCCGCCGCAGGACCGCGACCGACACCGTGACGTCGCCGGCCATCTCGGTCAGGCCCAGCTCGATCCACTCGCGGACCAGTTGTGAATACGGAACGCCGGACTGCTCGGCGGCGGCACGCACCCGCTGGGCGAGCGCGGGCGGAACCCGGACACCCAGCGGCACCATCGGCTCGGCCTCCGGGGCGGGCGGCAGCAGGGCCGGCGCCGACGTGTCGTAGCGGACGTCACCGGCGGCGAAGGCGATGGCCGCCGCGGCCAATTGATTGTCGCTGTACTGCTGGGTCATGACCGCTCCCATGCTTCGAACCGCGCCAACTCTGCCGGGGTCATCGTGCGGGCGCCGATGATCTGCTGGTGGTACCCGCTGAGCAGCCGGACCGCGACGACAAGCGGGCGGCCGGTCTCGGTGCGCCCGCTGATCGTCAGGAAGTGCACTCCGGCGCTCTCGGCCGCCAGCGGCAGCCGCCGTTTCGCGGACAACACCTGAGTCACCTCCGACGTCTCGACGTCCCGGAGCGCGGCCAGCGCCTCGGTCAACCACTCGTACCCCACCCTGCCAGCGTATGACGTTCGTCAGACATCGTCGAGCGGCGGCCGACAGTGGATCGAGAGCGGATCCACAGCGATGGTCGTCAAGATCGCCTGACGCAACGATGTTGCGCGATGAAGGGGGACCCTTGCACCGATTCTTCACCCGCTGTCTCACAGCGGCGTTGATCCTGGTCACGGCGGCTCTCGTCCCGGTGGCACCGGCCGCCGCCGACGACGACGTCTCGATCATGATGGTTCGTCAGGCTGCTCCGATGTTCAACAAGAAGTCCGGCCAGGTGATGGCCATCCTGGGCGCCTCCAAGGACCACGGTGCCGCCGCCGTGCAGTTCGACTACACCGACGTCGACGTGTCGCCGAGCAACGACGTGATGATCGAGGAGATCGACGGCATCTACGTACGGCTCAAGCCGTGGCACACCTACACGTGGGAGACGCCGCTGAACCCGCACAACGACATGTGTCTCGCGGTGAAGGGCGCCTCGATGAAGAAGGGTGACCCGATCGTGCAGGCCAGGTGCACCTACGACTCGACCGACAACGATGTGTGGATCCGCACGCAGTTCGGGACATCCAGCTACTACCAGTACATGAACAAGGCGAGCACCTGGTGCCTCGTGGTGCAGTTCGCGTCGACCGAGCTGCGTCAGCCGCTGATCCAGCACGACTGCAACGGCACCGACAACGGCCGGTGGGCCCGGATGAAGGCCTTCGGGATCCCGGAGCTGCCCTTCTAGAGGAGCTGCCCTTCTAGAGCAGCTGCGGCACCGCGGCCGGTGCGGGCACGACGATCGAGCGCTCGACGTTGATGGCGTGCCAGAGGCAGAACATCGCTACGGTCCAGACCTTGCGGGACCGGTCGGCCTCGCCGCGGCGGTGTTCGGCCAGGAGGCCGCGGGCGTAGTTCAGGTCGATCAGGTGCCCTGCTTGCGAGCCCGCGAGCAGGGCGTCGACCCAGTCGCCGATCGGGCCGCGCAGCCACAGCCGGGTCGGGGTGGGGAAGCCGAGCTTGCGGTTGGAGCGTACGGACTCGGGGACGATGCCGCGCATGGCCTCGCGCAGGGCGTGTTTGGTGGTCTGCGTGCCGGAGGGCAGCTTGAGCTCGGTGGGCAGCCCGGCCGCGGCGGCGTAGACCTGCTGGTCGAGGAAGGGCACGCGCAGTTCCAGGCTGTGGGCCATCGACATCCGGTCGGCCTTGGCGAGGATGTCGCCGGGCAGCCAGGTGTGCAGGTCCACGTACTGCATGGAGGCGACGTCGTCGACGTCGGCGGTCTCGGCGTACAGATGCCCGGTTATATCGGTGTGCGGTTGCGCGGTGTAGCGCATCAGCCGGGCCTTCTCGTCGGCGGTGAAGATCCGGGCGTTGCCGTAGTAGCGCTGCTCGATCGGGGTGGTGCCGCGTTCCAGGAACGAGCGGCCCTTGACGCCCTCGGGCAGGACCTCGGCGAGGTGGCGCAGGCCGCGTTTGACGCCGACGGGTAGCCGGCCGACGCCGGCGAGGGAGTGCGGTTCGCGGTAGATGCGGTAGCCGCCGAACAGTTCGTCGGAACCCTCGCCGGACAGCACGACGGTGACGTGGCGGGCGGCGGTGCGGGACAGGAAGTAGAGCGGGATCAGCGAGGGGTCGGCGATCGGGTCGTCGAGGAGCTGGACGATCCGGGGCAGCGCGGCCAGGACGTCCTCATCCGTGACGACGGTGGGGGTCAGGCGTACGCCCAACTGGTCCGCCGTGTCCTGAGCGACCTCGATCTCGGAGTATCCCTGCGCGGCGAACCCGGCCGTGAAGGCGTGGATGTCCGGCCGTTCCCGGGCGGCGAGCGCGACGATCGCCGACGAGTCGACCCCGCTGGACAGGAACGTGCCGACCGGCACGTCGGCGTGCAGGTGGCGGCGCACGCTGGCGGTCAGGGCGTCCTGGATCGCCTGGTAGGCGGCTTCCGGCTGAACGTGCAGCGGCCGCAGCGACGGGCGGAACCAGCGGTACTCGCGGACCCCGCCGCCGGGCGTCCAGACGAGCCGGTGGCCCGGTGCCAGGCGGCGCACGTGCCGGTGCAGGGTGAGCGGCTCGGGCACGTACTGGAAGGTCAGATAGTGGGCGAGCGCGTCGGTGTCGAGGGCGCCGCCGGCGCTCGCGGCGAACGGGACGAGGGCCTTGCGCTCGCTGGCGAGGAACAGCCCGTCGGCGGTCTCCAGCAGGTAGAGCGGCTTGATGCCGAACGCGTCGCGGGCGGCGTGCAGGGTGCCGGTGCGGTGGTCGAACGCCACGAACGCGAACATGCCCCGCATCCGGGGCAGGGCCGCCTCGCCCCAGTAGTGGAACGCCGCGGCCAGGACCTCGGAGTCGCCCTCGGTGGTGAAGACCGCGTTGTGCTCGCGGATCAGGTCGGCCCGCAGCTCCCGGTAGTTGTAGATCTCGCCGTTGAAGACGACGGTCCACCGGTCGGCGTACCGGATAGGTTGCACCGAATGCTCGCGGTCGATGATCGCCAGGCGGTTGAAGCCGAACGCGTACCCGTCGCCGTACTCGATCTGGGTGTCGTCGGGGCCGCGGTGCCGCATGGTCTCCAGCGCGGCGGCGAAGGCCGCCGCCGTGTCGGCGTCGGGCGGACCGGCGTCGGGCCGGCTACTGACGAAAGCACTCAGACCACACATCGAAAAGCCTCCAGTACTGAGCGAGGGGAGGCTGACCGTAGAGCGCCGGTTGTGAAGAACCTGTGGGGTTCCGGCAGGGATCCCGGCGCCCACCGGAACCCGGACGGTTCTTCACCGGAACCTGACATTTCTTGGTGGGGTGGACACGCTGGGCGAGAATGCGAATCGTGACCGCCCGTATTCTGGTAGCCGACGACGATCCCAAGCATGCCCAGCTGATCCGCCTGTACCTGGAGCGGGAAGGCCATCAGGTGCTGACCGTCGGTGACGGGCGGGCGGCACTGGAGCAGGCCCGCTCGCGCAAGCCGGACCTGGTCGTGCTCGATGTGATGATGCCGCTCGTCGACGGGCTGGACGTGTGCCGGATCCTGCGCGCGGAGTCGGACGTGGCGATCGTGATGGTGACGGCCCGGTCGGCGGAGAACGACATGCTGCTGGGCCTGGACATCGGCGCCGACGACTATCTGAGCAAGCCGGTGAGCCCGCGCGAGCTGACCGCGCGGATCCGCGCGCTGCTGCGCCGCGTGCGCGGCGGTGAGACCGCCGAGGTGCTCCGGGTGGGCGAGCTGGAGGTGGATCCGGCGCGTTTCGAGGTACGGGTGGACGGCACCGCCATCAAGCTGACCGCCAAGGAGTTCGGGATCCTCGAGCTGCTCGCCCGCGATCCCGGCCGGGTGTTCACCCGCGGCCAGATCCTGGACAAGGTGTTCGGCTTCGAGAACGACGTGTCCGAGCGGACCGTCGACGCGCACGTGGTCAACCTGCGCCGCAAGGTCGAGCAGAACCCGGCCGAGCCGCGGTACGTGCAGACCGTCTACGGCCGCGGATACCGGATGGCCGAGCGGTGAGCTTCCGCCTGCGGATCTTCCTGCTGGTGCTGGTGGTCGCCGTCACGGCGATCGGCGCCACGGCGTGGCTGACGCTGAGCCTGACCTCGCGGGAGATGACCCAGGCGGATCAGGCCCGGGACCAGCACCAGGCCACCATCCTCGAGGAGATCCGCATGTTCGGCGTGCGGCAGGGCCGGTGGAGCGGCATCGACAAGGTGGTGGCGGAGCAGTCCGAGCGCACCGGCCTGCACATCCGGGTGGTGACCCGTGACGACGAGGTGCTGACCGACTCGGACGCGATGGCCGGCCGGAGTGTCGGCCCGGTGCAGATGGTGCCCGCCGGCGTGGCCCCGGTGCCGCGGCTCGACCCGTCGATCGTGCGCTGGGCGGAGCAGCAGGCGGACGTCATCGAGGTGAAGAGGAGGAGTGCCCAGGCCAGACTGGGGCGTGACCCGGCCGCCGCGTTGCGGGTGAAGATGCGCCCGTTCGATGAGGGAACACTGGCGGCGCCGGAGCTGCCGGCGAACCTGTTCGGGCCGATTCCGGCGGCGGGTGCGTTCACCGATCCGGTGGCGCGGGCGCTGTTCCAGATCGCGCAGTACCGGGCCGCCCTGGTGGCATCGCGGTGCATCGCCGAGACCGAGCCGGTCGAGCCGATGATGGGGCTCGACGTTCCGCCGTACCTCACCGGGCAGCAGCTGGCCTCGGATCGGTGCGTGCGCAACGCGGTGGTCAAGGTGCGCGGCGACGGCTACTGGCTGGACCTGACGTTCACCGAGCTGTCCGGCTGCATGCTGCCCGCCGCGCCGGAGCCGTTCCCCAGCTGTCTGAGCGGTGCGTTCTCGGAGACGGCGGCGAGCACGACAGCCGTACCGGTGGAGATCTATTTCGGTGCGCAGCCCCGTTCGGAGATGGATCAGCTGAGCCGGCCGGCGGTCTTCGGTGCTGCCGCGCTGCTGGTGGTGGCCGCGCTCGGGACGGCGTGGATCGCCCGGCGGGTCAGCCGGCCGGTGCGGCTGCTCACCGGTGCGTCGCTGCAGCTGGCGGCCGGCCGGCTGGACGTGCGGGTGCCCGCCGGCGGCGAGGACGAGCTGGCCCGGCTGGCGGCGTCGTTCAACACGATGGCGGAGGCGCTGCAGCGCAGCGAGGAGCAGCAGCGGCGGCTGATCGCCGACGTCGCGCACGAGTTGCGTACGCCGCTGTCGAACCTGCGCGGCTACCTGGAGGGCCTGGCCGACGGGGTGATCGAGCCGACGCCCGAGCTGTTCGCCTCGCTGCACGAGGAGACCCTGCTCCAGCGGCGCATCCTCGACGACCTCCAGGTGCTGGCGCTGGCCGAGGCCGGTGACCTGGCCTACTCCCGGATGCCGCTGGACCTTGCCGAACTGGCCGAGACCGGTGCGACAGCGCATCGTGCGGTGGCGGCCGCGGCGGGCATCGAGCTGGTGGTGGAGGCACCGCGGCCGGTGCGGGTGGAGGCCGACCCGGACCGCATCCGGCAGGTGCTGAGCAACCTGCTGAGCAACGCGATCCGGTACACCGACGCGGGTGGGCGGGTGGAGATCCGGGTGGAGCGCGTCGCGCATTCGGCCATGTTGAGCGTACGGGACTCCGGTGTCGGGATGACCCCGGAGGAGGTGGCTCGGGTGTTCGACAGGTTCTGGCGTGCGGACCCGGCCCGTCAGCGGGCGACCGGTGGTTCGGGGCTCGGCCTGACGATCGTCCAGCGCATCGTGGGAGACCACGGCGGGACGGTCGAGGCGGTGAGCGCTCCGGGTCTGGGCACGACCTTCACCGTACGATTCCCGTCCGCACCGGCGAATTCGGCGGCAACACTATCGGGTGTCCTGTCGAGCCGGGCCCGCCGTGAGATAAAGGGCAAGTAATCGGCGTCCCCGGTTGATGTGGGTGCGGCTGGCACCCGGGCCTCGACCCCTACTTCCGCGAGGTCAACGTCGGGCCCGGCCTGAACGCGGCCCCGAACGTCAACGACTGGTTCGAGCCGAACGCGATGCCGGGCGGGTTCGCCGGCGCGTCCAGCCGGGTGGTCGCGGAGGCGAAGTTCACGCCGGAGGTGCTGGCGAAGGTCTTCGGGCCGAACGGGTGCACGGCTGAGGGGTCGGGGCCCTTCACCATGGACCGGCTGAAGATGACCGGGCGGTGGGGGACGTGGGTGTGCGGTTACGGTGCGCGCTGGCGGTACACCTACGTGTGGCCGGCTGACCATCGGTACCTGGTCGCCCTGCAGATCAAGATGGTGCGGGCCGAGGACGAGGCCGTCTGGGAGCACATGCTGTCGTCACTCACCCTCCACGGACACTGGTGACGTCTTCCGTCAGTCCGGGGAGGGCTGGGCGTCGGCGAGACGGCGCGCCGCGGTGGCCGCGCCGGACTTGCCGGCGCTCTCGAGCTTGTCGGCCAGCCGCCGCAGGTCGCCGCCGCCGTCCCAGTCGGGGTGCACCTGGGACACCATGACATGGCCCTGCACCGCGAGCCGCCACCAGGCGGCGCTCTGCTCCGGCATGGTCAGATCGGCATAACGGTCGCCCACCAGTTCGCTGAGGGCCGGTTGGCTCCGCCGCATGGTGGGTGACATGCGCTGTGCCAGAGTGAGGATGGCGTCGAGGGCCTTCTCCGGATTCCCGGCGTTCCGGTACAGCTCGGACTGCAGTTTGACGGTTTCGATCCAGCCCGAGATGAGGGTGACCGGAGCGTCGTCGGCCAGAAGCATCATCAGATCCGTTGCCTCGGTGACCGCGTCGAGTGCGGGCTCCGCCAGGCCCATCACCGCCCGGACCCGGCCGAGAGCGACAAGGGCCGCCGCCAGCGTCTCCCGGGCCCATCGGTTGTCCGGCTCGGGTGTCCGCCGTGCGGCCTGGACGGCTTCGACGGCGACCCGCAACGAGTCGGGCCGCCGTTCAGCGGCCAGATAGCAGCTGCTGAGTACCACCAGCGCGTTGGCGAATGTCTTGCGGTGCCCGACCGGATCGGTTTTGACCAGCCGTCGGTAGACGGTCACCGCTTCCTCGGCCGCCTCGATCGCCTCGACTGTCCGGTCCAACTGCAGGTAGCACCCGCTCAGGTTGGTGAGACAGTCCGCCACGGCTGCGTGATCCGGGTTGCCGGCCGCGTCGGCCAGGCGATACAGGCGGAGGGCCTCCTCGGTCGGGCCGACCCCGTCGGCCCAACGGGTGGTGCGCAGCCAGCAGGAACCGAGGCTGTGCTGTACCGCGGCGAGCCGCCGGAGACAGCGGCGCTCGCCCGCGGCGAGAAGAGCCTCATAGATCGACACCGCTTCGCCGAGCACCGGGGCGGCCTCCTCCGGGTTGCCCAGCCGCGACCAGCTGTTGCCGAGCAGGTGCAGGCACACGGCAAGTTCGGCGCGGGTGTCCTCCGGCCCGGTGGTCCCCAGCCGCCGCAGTGTCGTAATCGCCTTGCTGAAGTGCTCGATCGCCGTTCGCGGCTCACCCAACTCCAGCAGGATCTCGCCGACCCGCGTCTGTGCCGTGACGTAGGTGTGCGCGTCACTGCCACTCGAGCCGGCGGCCGCCTCGAGCAACGACACGGACTCCCGGCCGGCCTCGAGTGCCTGCCTCGGCTGTTTGGCGTCGAGCAACAACAGCGTCAGCAACATCAGGCCCTGTGCCAAGTCGTCCGGGGGGTGGTTCCGGTCGTCGTCAGTGATCTGCCGGTGCACAGCGATCGCCTGGCGATACGACTGAATGGCCTGCGGGCGGCACCCGGCCAGCGTCTGGGCGGTGGCCAGCGCCGTCAGGGCGCGGGCGAGCAGCTTGCGGTGCACCGACGTCCCCCGGGCCGCCAGTTCGGTGCTGAGCCGGACAGCCTCCTCGGCAGCCGCCAGGCTGCCGCGCCGCCGTACCCTGCTCGTCAGGATCAGCGCGTCGATCAGGTCCGGGGCATACCGATGGGGGTTCGTGGCCATCAGGGACCGCACCAGCGTCAGCGCTCGATCGGCCACCCGGGCGGCTGAGCGTTCGTCGTCCAGCCGCAGGTGGCAGTGGGCCAGATTGTGGAGACATCCGGCCAGCTCGTCGCCGTCCCCGCCCGGTGCCGCGCCGAGAAGCTCGGCGGCCTCGGTGAGCGCCGTCAGCGCCTCGGCGTACCTCTGCATCGCGAAGTAGCAGCCACCGAGATTGTTGACAGCGGCGCCGAGCCTCCGGCGGTCGGTGACCGCCGCCGACCTGCGGATCGAGACCGCTTCCTCGGCCGCGAGCACCGCTGCGGGAAGCTGTTTCGACCGGGCCAGACACGCACCGAGGTTTCCCAGTCCGGTCGCCAGGCTCGGTGCCAGGCCGGGCTCGCGGGCGGCCAGGTCACGCAGGATGGCGACCGCCTGCTCGGATTCGCGCACCGCCTGCTCACTCTCGCCCGTGACGGAGAGGCTGGTGGACAACTTGAGCAGAGCCTGCGCGAACGCGAGACGAAACGCCGGGTTGTCCGGCTCGCCCGAGGTCCGCGTCAGCGCGCGGTAGCCACGGACGACCAGGTCGCTGAGGGTGACCCCGAGGGCGCCGAGCGTCGGATGCGAGTCGTCGACCTCGTCCAGCGCGGCGGCCGCGGCCCTCGCCAGCCTGGGCAAGCCCTCACGATGGGCTGTGCACAGCACGACCGCGGCGTTGAGGGCGCCGATGAGCTGGTGGTCGTCGAGATCCAGAGCGGCACCGACCATCCGGGTGAGGCCGGCGGCGAGGATCTGGACGAGCGCCGTGCGGCACGCGGCATGATGCTCGGCCGCGAGCCGCACCGTGTTCAGCAGGTGTGCCTGCCGGTCGGCGTCGAGGCCGGCCCGGTCGAGCACCACCTGGGCGATCTCGCCCAGATCGGGGAACCCGGCGAGGAAGGCGGACGCGACGAGGTCGGGGCCGATGCTTTCGAGCCGTCCGTCGCCGGCGAACACCCCGTCCAGCCACGCGGCGACGGCTTCCAGGCGTTCGTTGCCGGCATCGGCGAACGCGTCGAGCAGGCGCAGCAGCTCACGTGACCGCTCCCTGTCCGGGGCTGCCAGAAGGGCGATCAGGACGGCGCGTTCCGGCAGGCGGGTGAGTCTCGGCGTCACCCCGCCCGGGAAACCGCGGTACCAACTGTCTTTCTCACGCTTCAGCAGCACCGTCAGCAGCTGCGCCTGCAACTGGCCGGGCATCGCGTCGCCGACCGCCTCGCCGCGGACCGCGAGCAGGGCGGCGACCTGGACCAGCAGGACGTTGTCGTACTCGTCGGAGTCGACGCCGACCGGATCGGGAACCGGACGTCCGAGCCGCTGGGCGAACGCTGTAGCCGCCGCGGTGACGTGGGCCGAGCGCTCCGCGGGGCTGAAGGCATGGCTCTCCAGCTCCAGAACGAGCGCGTCACCTCGCCGGGTGCCGGCGATCACGGCCGGGTGGACCCAGTCCCACCAGGATCCGGCGTGCCGGGCGAGGAGCAGCAGGCGTACGGGGTCGCCGCCGGGCCGCTCCGACAGTCTGACGATCAGGTCCTGGAGGGCGTCGAGGTCCTGGTGCTCGGCGTAGTCGACGACCAGCAGGGTGCGTGCGCGCAGCCGATCGACGGCGACGCCGCGCGGGTCGTCCACTCGCCCGACGTCCCACTGATCGCGCCGCAGGCGCTCGCACAGCTCGATGGCCAGCCGTGTTTTCCCGGTGCCGCCGGCCCCGACGACGAGTGCCACGTCCAGCGGGTCGGCGCCCGAGGCCCAGTCGAGCAGTGCGGCGTCCGGCGCGGCCCGCTCGACATAGGGCACGATCCCGAACTTCGGCATCAGCAGATGGATGTCGGTCATCGTGGACGGTGGCAGCTGCGACATCGGCCGCAGGAACTCGTGCTCGGGCAGCACGGTGATCGTGCCCGGCCCAGCATCGAGCAGCTCCCGGAAGGCCGGCTCGCGGAGCAGGTAGGCGACCGGCACTGCCTCCAGGCGCGACGGTTCGAACGACGCCGGGTCCTCGATGAGCACACCGAGCAGGTACCGCCCGTCCTCGGTGAGCACCGCGGCGCCCGACATTCCGGCCCACAGCGAGGTGCGGGAATCCGGTTCCTTGGGCAGGGCGCTCGTCACGTTGATGCCGTACCGGGCGCTGCGCCGGCCGGTGCCCGGCATGATGAAGCCGGAGATGCTCTCCTCGACACACAGGCCGCCGGGCGAGATCTGCGCGTCCGGGTAACCGGTTGCCACACAGCGCACCGCACGGATGCCGGACAGCTCACCCCAGAGCGCCGGCGGTTCGGCGGTGTCCCACAACGGGGCCGGGAGCCGGATCAGGGCGGCGTCCAGGGTGTCGTGGCGCCAGACGACAGTGGCGGTCACGCTATCCGTGCCCCGGTCATGCGGCGTGACCTCGACCTCGGTGTCCTCGCCCACCACGTGCGCGGCGGTCAGGACGAGGTCGCTCGCCACCGCGTAACCCGAGCCGCGGTCGGCGGGGCGCCGTACCTCGACGACGCGAGAGAACATGATCGGCCCTCCGATGTGTACCGACACATCCTTGGGCCTGCGAGTGGTGCGCGGAAGTCCCCGATGAGTTTCGGTGTCAGAACCGTCCGGCGATGTCACCCGGACGAGTGGTCATGGTGTGCGGGTGCGCAGGGCGGTCAGGACCGCGGTGATCTCGGGGCGCGGGGTGGGTGAGCGGCGGGCGGCGGCGGTGATGCGGCGGGTGATGGGCGGGGTGAGGGTACGGGTGGCGACGCGGTAGCGGGGGTCGATGGCCAGGCGGGGGAGCAGTGCGATTGAGCGGCCGCCCTCCACGTGCTGCAGGGCGATCATGTAGTTGTTGAAGCGGCAGATCACCGCGGGTTCGAAGCCTGCCTCGCGGCAGAGGCGGGTGGCCAGCTCGGACATGTAGGAACCCGTGACGTCGAAGGTCCAGCGCTGGTCGGCGCAGGACTCCAGGGTGACCGATTCGTCGGCCGCCAGGGGGTGGCCGGGCGGCAGGACGAGCACGATTTCGTCGGAGGCGATCGGGACCAGGTCGATGGCCGGGTCGAGTTCGGCGCCGGTGAAGTCGGTGGTGGTGATGATGACGTCCACGTCGCCGTGGCGCAGGGCGGGCATGCTGTCGTGCGGCTCCAGCTCCAGCAGGACCACGGTGACGTCGGGATGGCGTACCGAAAGGCGTTTGATCGCGGGCTCGGCCAGCGCGTGCAGCGCGCTCTGGAAGGCAGCGAGGGTGACCGTGCCGGCGGGCTCGTCGGTCAGGCCGCGCAACTCCGCCTCGGCCGCGTCCATCGCGGCCAGGATCTCCCGGGCCCGGCCCGCCAGCAGGACGCCGGCGGCGGTGAGCCGGACCCGGCGGCCGGTGCGTTCGAGCAGGGCGGTGGCGGTCTCCCGCTCCAGGGTGGCCAGTTGCTGCGACACAGCGGACGGGCTGAGGTTGCCGCGGGCGGCGACGGCCCGGACGGTGCCATAGGTGGCCAGGTCGGCGAGAAGCCGCAGCCGCCACGGGTTGAGCGTCATCTGTGCAGTTTTGCTTAACAGGCGCGGTGCCAATGTGAGATGGACGTGATGCTCGGAGAGTTTCTACCGTCGGGGTATGACTTTCTGGTCCGACGCTGAGCGTCACCTGGTCCGCTACTCCGGCGCCGGCGGTTTCGTGCCGGAGATCATCGAGCGTGCCGAGGGCAGTTTCGTGCACACCGCCGGCGGGCGCCGGATCCTGGACTTCACGTCCGGGCAGATGAGCTGCATCCTCGGCCACTCCCACCCGGCGGTCGTCGCCACCGTCCAGCGGCAGGCCGCCACCCTCGACCACCTGTTCAGCGGCATGCTCAGCCGGCCCGTCGTCGACCTGGCCCGGCGGCTCGCCGAGGCGCTGCCCGAGCCGCTGAGCAAGGTGCTGCTGCTGACCACCGGCGCCGAGTCGAACGAGGCGGCCATCCGGATGGCGAAGCTGGTCACCGGAGGGCACGAGATCGTCTCGTTCGCCCGGTCGTGGCACGGCATGACCCAGGCGGCGGCGAGCGCCACCTACAGCACAGGGCGCAAAGGGTACGGTCCCGCGGCGCCCGGCAACTTCGCGATACCCACGCCGAACGCGTACCGGCCGGACTTCACCACCGCCGACGGTGAACTGGACTGGCGGCGGCAGCTGGACTACGCGTTCGAGATGTACGACGCGCAGTCCGTCGGCAGCCTGGCCGCCTGCATCGTCGAGCCGATCCTCAGCTCCGGCGGCGTGATCGACCTGCCACCGGGCTACCTGGCGGCGCTGCGCGACAAGTGTCACGAACGCGGTGGGCTGCTCATCCTCGACGAAGCGCAGACAGGCTTGTGCCGTACCGGAGACTGGTTCGCCTTTGATCGTGACGGTGTCGTCCCCGACATCCTGACGCTCTCCAAGACCCTCGGCGCGGGCCTCCCGCTGGCGGCGGTGGTGACCAGCGCGGAGATCGAACAGACCGCCCACGAGCGCGGCTATCTCTTCTTCACCACCCACGTCTCCGACCCGCTGGTGGCGGCGGTCGGCAACACGGTGCTCGATGTGCTGTACGCGGACAAGCTCGATCAGCGTGCGCGGGAGCTGGGGGCGCACCTGCGCGACGGGCTGCTGGAGCTGGCCGAACGGCATCCCGTGATCGGGGACGTCCGCGGCCGAGGGCTGCTGGTGGGTCTGGAGCTGGTCCTCGACCGGGAGACCAAACGGCCGGCGGATGAGCTGGGGTCTGCGGTCACGCGGCGGTGCCTGGAGCTCGGGCTGCACGTGAACGTGGTGCAGCTGCCGGGGATGGGCGGGGTGTTCCGGATCGCGCCACCACTGACGTCGACGCCGGAGGAGATCGACCTCGGACTGGAGATCCTGGACCAGGCGATCAGCGACACGGCGGCGTGAACGATCAGCGGACAGCGCGCCGGCGGCGTGCTCGGGCCGCCCACAGGGCCGCCGCGAAGGCCGCGGTGGCGATCGCCGCGGAGGTTGCCGCGGTGAGGGCGAACCAGGTGGTGGCGAACCCGTCGTACCAGGAGGCGACGTGGTCGTCGACCATCGACCAGGCGTCCGGGTCGCCGCCCCAGTTCGCCGTCACCGGGTCGAACACGAACTCGAACCAGGCCAGGCCCAGGGCGAGGACCGCGGTGACGCCGGCGCGCACGAAGGTGCCGGGGCGCATGGTGTGCAGTTGCCTGGCGGTCGGCATGAGGACCGCGATCAGCAGCAGGTTGAAGAACGCGAAGAAGCCGGCGATCGTACGGCCGGGCCCGTCGTAGTTGGAGATGAAATACCGGCCGTCGGCGTCACCCGGCGCAACCGCGGCATAGGCGGCGGTCGTGGTGTCGGCCACGCCGGCCCACCACAGCAGCGGGCCGGCCAGAACCATCAACGCCAGGAGCATCCATCGACCGACGGCCATCGCCGGAGTCTACGGAGCGGAACGGGCCCGCGGGGGGCACGGTCAGCGCGGGCAGGTCCCGAAGTGGGTCGGCCCGGTGAGGCGCAGCAGCCTCGTGGCGAGCACCTCGCCCGCCACCGAACGGCCGGCCTCGAGTCCCGCCTGGTTGCTGAACTCGAAATGCTGGCCGCCGAAAATGCGCGACCGGCCGGCCTCGGCGGCGGCCGCCGAGAAGCCGGGATAGGTACGCGGTGTGCCGCCCGGCGCCGAGTCGGTGGTGAGGGCGAACGGGATCGCGTCGGAGCAGAAGAACCCCTGCAGGGCCGCGGCGCCCGCACCGCTGTACGAGCTGTGCCCGGAGACGTACTCGGGTGTGCCGCCGACGCTGCCGGCGCGGGCTGACCAGGCCGGGTCGGGAGCCGTCCACGGGTTGCCGTCCGTGTCGGCCTCCCGGATCGCGGTGGTCGGGCGCCAGTGCCGGTACGCGTACTTGGCCGACACCGTCGTCACCGTGATGTCGGCGAGTGCCATCGTCAGCAGGGCGGTCATCCGGGCCTGCTCGCCGAGCGGCAGGTGCCGGCCGCCGGCGACGGTCAGCGCGACCTTCAGCCACTCGCCGGGCGGCTGGTCGGATCCGGCGGGCAGCGACCAGTACTGGTAGGTGGCGAGCAGGTCGGGTGCCGGGACGGCGGCGTTACCGAGCACCGCGACCTCGGCGAAGGCGCCCGCGTACCGGGCCGAGTCGAGGGCGGGCGGCGGTCCCGGAACGTAGCGGGCGGGATCGGTGACGGCGAACGGCCGGACGTTGCGGTACTGCGTTCCGGACCAGGCGGCGCGGAACACGCCCGGGCCGGAGCCGGCGGGCTGCGTCTCGACGGGTGTGGAGCCGTCGTCGGTGCGCGCGGTGACCACCCGCTCGCCGACACCGCGGCCCCAGGCGGCTCCGCTGGCGACCTTGCGGCTGTCACCGAGCCGGGCCAGGTCGGCGGCGAGCGTGGCGTCGTAGCCGGCGGCCCGGGCCGCGTCCAGCCGCACCAGAACGGCGTGTGCCGCCGCGGCCGCTGCCGCCTGCTCGTCGGCGTCGCGGGGACCCCGGTCCGGTACGAGCGCCGGCGCCCGGGATCGGCCGATGCCGTTGACGGCGTCGTAGATCGCGACGTTGACCATGGCGTAGAGGCGGGCGGCGTCCGCGTCGGTGGACCGGTTCGCGCGGACCGCGTCCAGGGCGAGCGCGTTCCAGCTCCGCACCGCTTCGATGTCGACCCGGCCTGATCCCGCGGTTGCGGGAACGCCGAGCCCGTTGACGGCAAGGCTGAGCACGACGGCGAAGAACAGCTTCATCGCTGTACCGTGCTCCCACCCGGCCCCCCACAGTGCCTCTCTGTAGGAAATCGGACCCGCCCTCGCCGGTCCGGTCGGCCCGAGCACTGTTTTCAGGGCCGTGTGGCACCGCTGAGGCCCAGCCGGTCGGGCCGGCTGGGCGTGAGCGTTGGTTTCGGGGCCGCGAGGCACCGCTGAGAGCCAGCTGGTTCGGTCAGCTGGTCGTGAGCGGTGCTTTTGGGGCCGCGAGGCACCGCTGAGAGCCAGCTGGTTCGGTCGGCTGGTCGTGAGCGGTGCTTTTGGGGCCGCGAGGCACCGCTGACGGCCAGCCGGGCGGGGTTGGCCCGGGACTGGAGGGGTTAAGGGCGGTGGGCTACGACCAGCTCGGTGGCTGGGTCGTGGGGGATGTGGGCGGGGCCGGCGACGATCAGCGTGGCGCGTGACCACGGCTGTTCGCGGAGGAGGAACGGTAGTTCCTCACGGAGCCAGTTCGCCACGTGTTCCCGCTGCTCGGCGGAGTCGCCGTCGCGGGCGGTGAGCAGGCGTTCCTGCGCGTCCAGATCGCCCTGCATCCAGACCGAGGCGTCCAGCCACGGGGCCAGCTCCTCGCGGATCACGCCGGTGCCCTCGACCCAGACGACGCTCGCGCCGGCGGGAATGGTGATCGAGCCGGGCCGGTTGTGGGCGATCCAGGCGGCGGGGCGGAAGTCCACCGCGGCACCGCGGTGCAGGGGTTGCAGAATGTGCTCGGCGAGGAGGCCGCCCCAGTCGAAGTAGGCGTGGTTCCACGCGACGTCGTCGGTGTGCACGACGGCGGAGCCGGGCACCGCCGCGCGTAGCCGCTCGGCCAGGGTGGTCTTACCGGCCCCACCCCGCCCGTCGATCGCGATCACCCGAGGGCGCCCGGTTACGGCAGCCGAGAGCAGCTGCCGCACAACCTCGGGCACGGTTGTCACCCGCCAGCCGACGGCCTCAACCTCGCCGGGATGCAACCGCATCGGGATCAGTGCGGGCCGACGTCGGTCACCGTGATGGCGGCGGTTCCGGCCTCGTCGGATGCCGCCAGATCCACCGTCGCCTCGATGCCCCAGTCGTGGTCGCCGTCCGGGTCCTCGAAGACCTGGCGTACGAGCCACACCGCGGGCCCCTGCTCGATGTGCAGGAACGCCGGCCCCCGCGCCGCGGGCCCGGTGCCCAGGGTGCCGTACTCCTCGAAGTATTCCTGGATCGCCTTCTGCCAGCGTTCGGACGTCCAGCCGTGCTCGGCGTCCATCTCGCCGAGCAGGTCCCAGCGGCGCAGAGCGGCCAGCTCGACCCGGCGGAACATGGCGTTGCGGACCAGGACGCGGAAGGCACGGGTGTTGCGGGTGACTGCCGGCGGCTTGTCGTCGATGCGGACCTCTTCGACCTCGGCGCCGGGGTTCTGCAGGCGGGCCCACTCGTCGAGGAGGCTGGAGTCGACCTGGCGGACCAGCTCGCCGAGCCATTCGATCAGGTCGGTGAGTTCCTCGGTGCGGGCGTCCTCGGGGACGGTCTGCCGCAGGGCCCGGTAGGCGTCGGCGAGGTAGCGCAGCACCAGGCCCTCGGAGCGGGACAGGCCGTAGAAGGAGATGTACTCGGTGAAGGTCATGGCCCGCTCGTACATGTCGCGGACCACGGACTTCGGCTTCAGTTCGTAGTCGGCGACCCACGGGTGCCCGCCACGGTAGGTCTCGTAGGCGGCCTCGAGCAGCTCTTTCAGCGGCATCGGCCAGGTGACGTCTTCGAGGAGTTGCATCCGCTCCTCGTACTCGATGCCCTCGGACTTCATCGCGTTGACCGCCTCGCCGCGCGCTTTCTGGCGCTGCGCCGAGACCACCTGGCGCGGGTCCTCGAGGGTCGACTCGATCACCGAGACGACGTCCAGGGGGTATTCCGGCGATTCCTTGTCGAGCAGTTCCAGGCTGGCCAGAGCAAAGGGGGACAGGGCCTGATTCAGCGCGAAATCGAGCTGGAGATCCTCGACGAGACGGTAGGTCGGCAGGCCGTCGGCATTGGTGACCCGCTCGATGACCCCGCCGGCGATCAGGGCCCGGGCGATCGCGATCGCACGGCGGATATGGCGGCGTTGTGCGGGCCGCTCCTCGTGGTTCTCCGTGAGCAGGTGCTTCATCGCGACGAAGGGGTCACCGCCGCGGTTCATGACGTTGAGCAGCATCGCGTGCGACACCTGGAACGACGACGTCAGCGGCTCCGGCTCGGCGTCCACCAGGCGGTCGAACGTGGGCCGGCCCCAGCCGATCGAACCCTCCGGGGGCTTCTTGCGGACGACCTTGCGGCGCTTCTTCGGGTCGTCTCCGGCTTTGGCCAGCGCCCGCTCGTTGTCGATCACATGCTCGGGCGCCTGCACCAGAACGGTGCCGATGGTGTCGAACCCGGCGCGCCCCGCCCGTCCGGCGATCTGGTGGAACTCGCGGGCCTTGAGCAGGCGCGTCTTCACGCCGTCGTACTTCGACAGTCCGGTGAACAGCACGGTGCGGATCGGCACGTTGATGCCGACACCGAGCGTGTCGGTGCCGCAGATGACCTTCAGGAGGCCGGCCTGGGCGAGGGTCTCCACCAGGCGGCGGTACTTCGGGAGCATCCCGGCGTGGTGCACGCCGATGCCGTGACGGACGAGCCGGGACAGCGTACGCCCGAAGCCCGCGGTGAAGCGGAAGTTACCGATCGCCGTGGCGATGGCGTCCTTCTCCGCCCGCGTGCTCATGTTGATGCTCATCAGCGACTGCGCCCGTTCCAGGGCCGCGGCCTGGGTGAAGTGCACGATGTAGACCGGGGCCTGCTTGGTCTTCAGCAGCTCCTCGATCGTCTCGTGCATGGGCGTCATCGCGTACTCGAAGATCAGCGGAACGGGCCGATCCACGCTGCTGACCACCGCTGTCGCGCGCCCGGTGCGCCGGCTGAGGTCGTCGACGAAGCGGGTCGTGTCACCGAGGGTCGCCGACATCAGGATGAACTGGGCCTGCGGCAGCTCGATCAGCGGCACCTGCCACGCCCAGCCGCGGTCCGGCTCGGCGTAGAAGTGGAACTCGTCCATCACCACCTGGCCGACGTCGGCGTCGGTGCCCTCGCGCAGTGCCAGGTTCGCCAGGATCTCCGCGGTGCAGCAGATGATCGGGGCGTCCGCGTTGACGCTGGCGTCACCGGTGAGCATGCCGACGTTCTGCGCGCCGAAGGTCGCGCACAGGGCGAAGAACTTCTCGCTGACCAGTGCCTTGATCGGCGCGGTGTAGAAGGTGGTGCGGTTCGACGCCAGCGCGGCGAAGTGCGCACCGGTCGCGACCAGGCTCTTCCCCGAGCCGGTCGGGGTGTTCAGGATGACGTTGGCGCCGGTCGCGATCTCGATGAGCGCCTCCTCCTGGTGCGAGTACAGGGTCAGGCCCTGCTCCGTCACCCAGGTCTGGAAGGCATCGAAGACAGCATCGGGTTCGGCGTTACCGGGCAGGCGATCGGTCAGCGTCATGATCCTGCAAGTCTGTCAGCTCGCCACGAACACCGCGTACAGGGGACCGGCAAGTCCACCGGCCAGCCCGAGGACGCCCGCCACGACAGCCAGTGTTGCTCCGATGCGAGCGCGCACAGCCCGTACCCCCATGTCTTGATCTTGTTGGGGAGAATCTTCCGGACAGCGGTTGCGGCGACGGTGGGTGCAGGGTTGCCGTTGGGTTGCGGCCGTCGCTGATGCACCGACCGTGACCGGCGGTCAGCCGGCCCTGCCGAACGGGTGGTCGAAACCGCGCTCGGACATCTGCTGCGCCATCTGCCGCAGGTCGGCGGCGAACTCGGCCACCCGCTCCGGGGTGAAGCGGATCGACGGGCCGCTCAGCGCCAGGGCGGCGACCACCCCTCCGGAGCGGCCGAGAACCGGTGCGGCGACGGCGGACAGCCCGTCCTCGCGTTCACCGTGGCTTTCGCCGTACCCCTTGCGGGTGGCCTCGTCGATCCACTGCCGCATGACCGTCGCGTGGTCCGGGCCGTGCGGGGAGTCCTTGGCGATGCGGTCGAGCAGGTTCGGCCCGGCGTCGCGCAGCAGCACCTTCGACGAGGCGCCGGCCCACATCGGCAGTTCGTCGCCGACACGGACCACGTGCCGCAGGGGCTGCGG
The DNA here is from genome assembly GCF_042666575.1 of Actinoplanes sp. GCM10030250. Taxonomy (NCBI): domain Bacteria; kingdom Bacillati; phylum Actinomycetota; class Actinomycetes; order Micromonosporales; family Micromonosporaceae; genus Actinoplanes; species Actinoplanes sp. GCM10030250. The sequence continues at coordinate 21,051 of NZ_JBHTDO010000056.1, forward strand.
GCTCTCCTGCTGGGCCACGCACACCCGGTAGATGTCGCGCGAGACGTAGAGGTTGACGGTCTCGCGCTGGGTCGCGGCCAGCTCCCGCATGCCGCGCTGGGTCTCCGGCGGCAGCTCCCAGCTGCGCCGAGCCAGGTGCGCCCACCGCCACAGGCCCGGACCGGCCATGTATCCGCCGGTGGTGGCCCAGAGCAGACCGTTCTGCTCGAGTGTCGAGACCAGACGCAGCACCGTGGTCTTGGCGAGGCCGGTGGATTCGACGATCTGGCGCACCGTGACGATCGGCCGGTCGTCGGTCAGCAGGCCGAGGATGCCCAGCGCGCGCTGGACACTGCGCACTCCCTGCTGATCGGTGGTTTCCGACTCCAAGGTTCCCACTCTCCTCGTGTCCCGGTGCGCACGGCCTGCCGACCATCGTGCCTGTCGCGCCGTGATGTGCGTGCGCCGGGGACCGGATTCGCAGATCCGTAACGGACTCCATCGAGCCCCTTGCCAGAACGGAAGGAGACTCGTACGTTACAGCAGTCCGCTACATGGTCCACATGGTCCGGCTAGTGGGCGCCCCCGACGATTGAGGTGAGACGCTCATGCTTCGACACCGCGCCACCGCCATAACTCTTCTCGCCCTGTTCGCCGCCGGTTGCAGCGCGCCGGGCTCCGACAACGAGTCGTCCGGCGACAACTCCGGGCCCGTCAAGATCGCTGTGGTCGACGCCCAGAGCGGCCAGCTCAGCTCGCTCGGCGCCTGGGAGCTCAAGGGCGCCCGGCTGGCCGTCGACGAGTGGAACGCCCAGGGTGGTGTCAACGGCCGGCAGATCCAGCTGGACGTCTTCGATGACCAGGGCGACCCGACCGTCGGCACCAACCTGGCCCGCAAGATCGACAGCGAGGGCTACATCGCCATGATCGGCACCGCGGAGAGCGCCGTGACGATCGCCATGGCGCCGATCCTCAAGCAGGCCGAGATCCCCAACATCACCTCCGGTCAGTCACCCGGCCTGGTTGCCGTCGGCAGCGAGTTCCTCTTCCTCAACGGCCCGACCAGCACGACCTACGACGAGACCCTCGCCAAGCACGTGGTGGACCAGCAGGGGATGAAGAAGATCGCGCTGATCACCAACAACGGCTCGTACGGCAAGGGTGAGCACGACGCCTTCCTCAAGGCCCTCCAGCAGCGCGGCGTCACCCCGGTGGCCGACCAGGTCGTCACCACCGATCAGAAGGACTTCAGCGCGGTGCTCACCGGCATCCGCCAGAAGAGCCCCGAGCTGATCTTCCTCGGCGCCGAGGAGGTCGAGTCCGGGCTGATCGTCAAGCAGGCACGCGACCTCGGCATCACCGCGCCCTTCGCCGGAGCGGCACCGCAGGGCACCCCGGTGTTCCTGGACACCGCGGGCGCCAAGAACGCCGAGGGCACCATCGTCAGCTCGCCCTACCTCAGCAACGACATCGACGAGGCCTCCAAGAAGTTCGCCGCCGCCTACCAGGCGAAGTTCGGTGAGGAGGCGGAGATGCACGGCGCCAAGGCGTACGACGGCGCCCAGATCCTGCTCACCGCGCTGAAGACCAGCAACGTGGCCACCGGAAAAGCCCTCGCGGACGCCATCCGCGCCACCAAGCACCAGGGCCTGCTCGGCGACTTCGCGTTCGACAAGACCGGCGTCGGCATCTTCGCGACCTCCATCGGCACCATCAAGAACGGGAAACTCGTCTCCGCCGCGAGCTGACCGGTGATCCCGGTGCCCATCCCGGGCGCCGGGATCCGCCAACCAAGGAGAACGATGCAGGTCTTTCTGCAGACAATCGTCGGCGGCGTCAGCCTCGGAGCCGTGTACGCCCTGGTGGCACTGGGCTTCTCCCTCGTCTACCGCACCATGGGCCTGGTCAACTTCGCGCACGGCAACGTGGTGACCGTGGGCGCCTATCTCGCCTCCACCTTCTACCTCTCGACCAGGCTGCCGTTCGCCCTGGCCATGGTGATCGCGATCGTCGTCACCGGCGCCATCGGCCTGGTCATCGAGCGGGTGCTGCGCCCGCTGGAGAACCGCGACTTCGACCTCATGCTGATCGGCACGATCGGGTTCGGCATCGTCCTGGACGCGCTGGTCATCATGATCTGGGGCGCCACCGGCCGGGCGGTGCCATCACCCGTGCCCTCCGCGCCGCTCGACGTCTTCGGCCTGCGCATCCGCACCTACGACCTGGTCGTGCTGGCCATCGCCGCCCTCGCCACGGTGCTGCTGGTGCTCTTCCTGTCGCGGACCAAACGCGGCGCCGCCATGCAGGCCGTCGCGATGGACCACGAGGCGGCCACCGCCGTCGGCATCCACGTCGGGCGTAGCAACGCGATCGCGTTCATGATCGGCGCGGGCCTCGCCGCCCTGGCCGGTGGCCTGGTCGGCCCGCTGCTCTACGTCAGCCCCGCGCTCGGCGGGGCGCTCGGCATCAAGGGCTTCGCCGCCGCGATCCTCGGCGGTTTCGGCAGCATCCCCGGCGCGATCGTCGGCGGGCTCGCCATCGGCATCCTCGACTCCTTCACGGCGGGGACCTTCCAGGGCTACTCCGAGCTGGTCACCTTCCTGGTCTTCACGGTGATCATCATGGTGCGCCCGACTGGCATCTTCGGCGAGCGGACGGTGAACCGGGCATGAGATATCGCATCGCAGCGATCGCGGTGATCGGTGTCGCCGCCTGGCTGCTGCCGTACGGCCTCGACTCCTACGCCATCCACGTCGTCAACGTCATCCTGATCTTCGCCGTCCTCGCCGTCGGCCTCGGCCTGTGCATGGGCGTCGGCGGACAGGTCAACCTCGCCCAGATCGCGTTCTTCGGCGTCGGTGCCTATGCCACCGCCATCCTCACCACCAGGGCCGGCCTCGGCTTCTGGGTCGCCGCCCTGCTCGCGATCGGCGTGACAGTCGCCGTCGGGCTGGTGGTCGGCACACCGGCGTTGCGGGTCCAGTCGCACTATCTCGGCATCGTCACGCTCGGCCTGGCACTGGCCTTCACCAACTGGGTCACCAACGCCCACATCAGCGGCGGCGCGGAAGGCATCTCCGCCATCCCCGTCCCCGAGCTGCCGGGCATCGACCTGTCCAACCAGTACCTCTACTACTACCTCGAACTGATCGTCTTCGCGCTCTCACTCGCGTTCGGCCTGTTCGTCGTCCGTACCGGCCTCGGCCGGCGGATGCGGGCCATGCGCGACGACGCCCTCGCCGCCGGTGCTCTCGGCGCCGAGGTACCCCAGCTGCGGATGATCGCGTTCCTGCTGGCCAGCGTCTACGGTGGACTGGGCGGTGTGCTCTACGCCGGGCTGATCCGCTACGTCGCACCGGAGTCGTTCGGCATCGCCAACATGTTCCTGCTGCTCGGCATGGTCATCATCGGCGGCCGGCAGAGCCTGATCGGCTGCGTCGTCGGCGCGGTCGGCCTGTCCCTCGTCCGCGAGCTGCTTGTCGACCACCCCACGGTCGCCCAGATCGGATACGGCGCGGTGGTCGTCCTCGTGGTGGTCTTCGCACCCACCGGCCTCGCCGGTCTGCCGGTCCGCCTCCGAGCCGCGCTCGATCAGCGCCGCGGGCGGCAGGGCTCGGCGGCCCGCTTGCGCCCCTTTCAGCCGTACGACGTCGCGCCCACACCTGCCACCGCGAGCGAGACCGTCCTGGAGGTGGCGGCGGTCAGCATGCACTTCCGCGGGCTGAAGGCCCTCGACGACGTGTCGCTGACCGTCGGCGCGGGGGAGATCCGGGGCGTCGTCGGCCCCAACGGCTCCGGCAAGACCACCCTGTTCAACGTGGTGAGCGGCCTCTACCGGCCGACCCGGGGCCGGGTGCGGTTCCGCGGCCGGGACCTGACCGGACAGGCGCCGTACCGGCTGGCTCGCGCCGGCATCTCCCGCACCTTCCAGAACCTGCGGCTCTTCGGTGACCTCACCGTCGAGGAGAACCTGCTCGTCGCCCTCGACCGCAGCGCCACCGGTCAAAGCTGGCGGTACCTGCTCCGGCCTCTCAGCGTCCTGCGCAAGGACCGCGACCTGCACCGGCGGGCTGCCTCCGTGCTCGACCGGTACGGCCTGACCGAGTTCGCCGCCCTGCCGCCCAAGTCCCTGCCCTACGGCATCCAGCGGCGCGTCGAGATCGCCCGCGCCGTGGCCGCCGCACCGGTCCTGCTGCTGCTCGACGAGCCCGCCGCCGGCCTCAACGGCGACGAGGTCCGGCAGCTCAGCGAGATCGTCCGCTCGGTCCGCGACAGCGGCATCACCGTCGTCATCATCGAACACAACATGGGCCTGGTCATGTCCCTCTGCGAACGGGTGACCGTGCTGGCCGGCGGCCGTGTCATCGCCGAGGGCACCCCGGCCGAGGTGGCCGGCACCCCCGCGGTGATCGAGGCGTATCTCGGCGATTCCATGAACACCGACGACCTCCCCTCGATCCCGGAGGCAACGCGATGACCGCGACCCTGACCGTCGAAGGGCTCACCGTCCATTACGGGGGCGTCTGTGCCGTACGCGATCTGAGCTTCTCCGTTCCTGGCGGCGACGCCGTCGGTGTGATCGGCGCGAACGGTGCCGGCAAGACCTCGACCCTGAAAGCGGTCCTGGGCCTGATCCCGCGCAAGGTCGGCACGCTGCGCTTCGGCGACACCGACCTGACCGGCGTCAACGCCCGCAACATGGTGCGGCACGGCATCGGCTACGTACCGGAGGGCCGGCACGTCTTCCCCGGCCTGCCGGTCGAGAAGAACCTGCTGCTCGGCGCCTACGCCCGCAAGTGGGACGCCTCGACCCGCACCACCCTGACCGAGGTCTACGACCTGTTCCCGGTGCTGGGGGAGATGCGCGGTCGCCTGGCCGGCGCGCTGTCCGGCGGCCAGCAGCAGATGCTGGCGATCGGCCGGGCGCTGATGTCCCAGCCCCGCCTGCTTCTGCTGGACGAGCCGTCCATGGGCCTGTCCCCGAAGCTGGTGGAGGACATCCTTGCCGTGTTGCTGCGGCTGCGCGCCGAGGGTCTGACCCTGCTCCTGGTCGAGCAGAACGCCAAACTCACCTTCGAGGCGACGAGCAGCTGCCTGGTGGTGGAGAACGGGGAGGTGGCGATGACCGGAACCTCCGCCCAGCTGCGCCACGACCCCCAGGTCCGCCGCATCTATCTCGGGCTGTGACCTCCTGCTCAGGGGGCGCCCACCCGCCTGGTACTCCACAGCCGGGGATCGTCTTCAGATCACTGAGCCTTTTTCAACGTGGCGAGGGCCTCGGCCGCCGGCGCCGGACAACGGCCCGGCAGCGTCAGGCCCGATGCCAGGTTGAAAATTGCTCACTGTGGAGGCGGTGCCATGGCCAGTCCCGCGACCTCCCGTGGGCAGGGGAAGTGGATGCAGTACCGTCGCGCGTATGACCAGGTCGACCCGCCCCGCTGGACGCCAGCGTCCCGGTGGCGCTTTTGGGCCTGTCCGTGACGAGACGCGGAATGCTCGCATCATCGACGCGGTTCTGGACCTGATCGTGGAGAGCGGGTACGCGGATCTGACCATGGGTGCGGTGGCCGCGCGCGCTGAGGTGGCCAAGGCCACCGTCTACCGTCGCTGGGCCTCGCGCGAGGACCTGGTCGCCGACGCCTTGGAAAGCATCATGCTTCCCGCCGTCCCGGCCGAGGTGCCGGCCGCGGGGACACTGCGTGAGGACCTGATCACCACACTGACCCACAGTTCCGCGTGCCTGCACCCCCGAGAGCGTCGCTTCTCGGCTGTGCTGGCCGCCGCCACCGCCTCTCACCCCCAGATTGCCGACACCCTGCGAGAGCGGTACATCGACGGGCAGCGCGGGGGAATCATCTCCTGCCTTCGCCGCGCGCAGGAGCGTGGTGAGCTCACTGCGGAGAAGGTCGATCTTCTGCTGGCGCCGGGCCGGCTGGAGATCGCCGCAGTCGTCGGGGTGCTGGTCCTGCAGGAGGACCTGCTCGGTGCCGTTCTCGACGTCGACGGGATAGCTCGCCTGGTGGACCAGGTGCTGTTGCCCCTGATCGCCGCCACCCCCACCAGCTGAAGCCCGTCCGGCCGGCTCTCGATTCCGCTCCATGTCTGCTTGGCCGGCCGCCGGCCGCAGTCACGCAGATCACGAACTAGGTACGCCCCAGACTCGATACTGTATGGTCTCTAGTTGACGGGTCATCTGGCCCGTATGCTGACAAAACAGGACCGACCGAAGGTAGGGCGTGCTGTGACATCCAACGACAAGGCGAAAGTGCTGGTCACCGGGGCAACCGGGATGCAGGGCGGCGCCGCCGTCAAAGCACTTCTCCGTGCGGGTCACCCCGTGACCGCGTTCGTGCGCAACCCGTCATCGGCTGCCGCTCAGGCGCTCGCCGGACAGGGTGTCGCCCTCGCGACCGGAGACTTGGACGACGTCGCAGCCCTTGAAGCTGCCGGCACCGGACACGACGCGGTCTTCTCCGTACAACCGGCGGGCGTCGACCCGGCCGATCCCGGCGCCGAACAGCGCCAGGCCCGCAACATCGCCACCGCCGCCAAACGAGCCGGCGTCACTCAGATCATCCACACGTCCGTGTCGTCGACCGGATGGCGCAGCCGGCACCCGGACGTCGAGGAAACCGACACCGTGATGAAGACGTACTGGGACGAGAAGGAGGCCGCGGAGGAGGCGATCCGGCAGTCGGGCCTCGACCACTGGACCATTCTCAAGCCCGCCTCCTACATGGAGAACTACCTCCCGCCCAAGCTGGACTACCAGTTCCCCGACCTGCCCCAGGGCAAGCTGGTCACCGCTACGAGCCCGCGGACCGTGCTGGCGCTCATCTGCGCCGACGACTTCGGAGCAGCTGTGGCCGCCGCCGTGGCCGAGCCCGGCAAGTTCCACGAAGCCGAGATCGACCTTGCCGGCGACGCGCTGACACACACCGAAATCGCCGACACCCTCGCGAAGGCCGCCGGCCGCGAGATCACTGCTGTCTTCGTCTCCCCGGAGGAGCAGGCGCAGCGCCTTGGTGCACCCTCGGCGTACTCCCAGATCTGGAACGACCTCGTCGGCTACCCCGCACGCCCCCACCACGCCGCCCGCTACGGCCTGACCACGACAACCCTCGAACAGTGGGCAGCGCGGCAGGACTGGCACACCCCGGCCGCCTGAACTCAGGCCGCCCGCGCGTGATCACGATCGCCGGCTGGATTACTGAGGGGCGGGCGGGTCACCCGCGAAGCCCGCGCCGCACCCGCCCCCTGAGCCGCACCAGGCGCGCCTGGTAGCTGTGATCGACCTGACGACTCAACTCGTCAGCGTGCCCGAGCATCCCGATGATCGCCTCGATCGCCGCTTTCAGAACAGCGCCATCGTCGAGTTCATCAGGAGTAGGCACCTGTTTCATGCCCACCGGCCGCAATTCCGCGAGATCTCCCACAACCTCACAGGGATATTCGGACAGCTCTTTTATCTGCTGCTCGGCCAGATCCGCAACCCATTCCGCCCGCTCCATCCCGACACCGAAACGCAGCTCGTTGCCACCTTGTTTGAGGACGGCGTTCACCAGGTGCCGCTGCACCACTCGCTGGTAGGGCGTCCGATGCGGATATCGATCACCGAGAGCCTGATTGACCCGTCGCAGCACCTCGATCTCCGCCGCACCCAGCGACGAGTTCGCCGCCGGCCCCGCCAGCTCGCACACGCCGGCGGGAATCCCGAAGACCCCGGCGAACCGATTCCACAGGGTGTCGTGCGGGACACCCGCCGGCGGCACCGTGATCAGATGCCGGCGCTCGGCCGGGACCAGGTCACCCCACCGGCGCAGCATCCGGTTACCGGTGTGCATCTCCCAGAACGTCTCGAACTTTCCCTGTTCGACGGCGGTGACGAACGACGAGAACGTCCAGATGTTGCGAGACCGGATGCTCTGCTGCCACATCGACGGAAACGTGCGCCACAGATCGCGGGTGGCCACCACGATGTGCACCTCGGCCGGCTCGAAAGCGGAAACCGCGCGGGCCGCCTGCTCCGCGGTGGCGCCGCCGAGGGCCTCGTTGCTGATGATGACGTCGCCGGGCCACCTGGCGGCTCGGGTGGCGAGGTGGTCCCAGGTCCAGGTGGCGGCCGGGTCACGCCAGGACACCGCGCGCAGGTCGGTCATCGCCTGGTCCTGCTGGGTGGCGCTGCCCGGTAACAGGATTCCGGCGCGTTTCAGGGCGCCGGAGTTGCTCCAGAGAACATTTTGCACATAGGTGCTGCCGGTCTTCGGTGCGCCGATGTGGAGGAAAACGCGTCGCGCCATGGTGCCTTCCCTGCCGAGGGCCTCAAGAATGGCATATGGCGATCCATTCCAAAAGGCCGGTACAGGTCATTCCGAATTAAGTATTACGACACCTTGAATTAACCCCACCCTCCCACGGAAGCCGACTGACGTGTGTCGGCGCGCACACAACCCGACCGTGTGGGCCTGCGCTCGTCATAGGCGCGTCAAAGGCCCAACCAGCTCGCACGCAACCCGACCGTGTGCGCCCGTGCACGTCATAGAGCAGGCCCACCACCTCACCGTGTGCGCTGGTTCGTGGCGGTGACCGGACGCAATGGCGTGAGGTGCCGAGCCGGGCCGAGTTCCGCAGGTGTCCCCGCTCGAGGCGGGACAGTTCCTGCGTACGATATCGATGTTGATCGAAAGATCGGCCACCTCGAATCAGGCAGCGAAAGATCAGCGAAGATCGGCTCGGGTGCATTCGGTTATGTAGGGGAGGTCGTACTCGGCGCGGCCGAGCAGGGCCGGGTGGGTGGCCATCAGTTGGCGGACCTGGGCGAGGACGGCGGCGCGCTCGTCGGCGGGCAGCAGGATGATGCGGCTGCGGGAGGCGACCAGGTCGAGGAGTTCGTCCGGTTTGACGCGGTGGGTCCAGTCGAAGGTGGTGGCCTCGGGCGGGCCGAACGGTGCGGTGATCCGGTTGCCGCGGTCGGTCTCGGCGCTGCCGACGATCGCGCCGAGGCGGCTGACCCAGTCGGTGCGTTCGTCGCGGACGTTCCAGATCAGGCCCAGCCGGCCGCCGGGAGTGAGGACGCGGGCGATCTCCGGCAGGGCGCGTGCGGCATCCACCCAGTGCCAGGCCTGGGCGACGAGCACGACGTCGACGCTGCGGTCGGGGAGCGGGATGCTCTCGGCGCTGCCCAGGTGGCCGGGCACGCCGGGCACGACCCGGTTGAGTTCGGTCAGCATGCCCGGCGACGGGTCGACGGCGACGACGTCCAGCCCGCGGTCGCGGACCTGCCGGGTGAGCTTGCCGGTTCCGGCGCCGAGGTCGAGCACGCGCGGTTCGCCGGGGGGCAGGAGCCAATCAAGAGCCTCTGAGGGGTACGGCGGACGGCCGCGCTCGTAGGCGTCGGCGGCCGCCCCGAAGGACGACGCGTGTTCATTCACGGTGATCATCGTATTCGGCGATGCCCGGGAATTCCGGACCTGAGGTGCGACGGAATGTCGTTTCGAATCCGCGCCCATCGGGAACCTCAGTGATCGTCAGGCACGAAGACGCGTCGAGAACGACGACGAGTCAGGCACGAAGACGAGACCACGGAGGGTTGCGATGAGCATCGCCGACAAGGCCAAGAACAAGGCTGAGGAACTCGCCGGCAAGGCCAAGCAGGGCATCGGCGAGGCGACGGACAACGAGCGTCTCTACGCCGAGGGCCAGGCGCAGGAGGCGTCCGCGCACGCCAAGCAGGCGGGCGAGCACGTCAAGGACGCCGGGCGCGACGTACGCGACGCCCTCAGCTGATCTTTCGCACCACCGAAGCCTGAGGCTTCGGCACCACGAAAAGGGGCCCCGGTTCGGGGCCCCTTTTCCTATGCCTCGTCCTGCTGCTTGCGCCACCACTTCTGCCCACTCTCGGGCAGCGTGTCGATCGGGTCGTAGTAGGCGTGCAGCTTGCTCAGCGCCTCGCTGTCCTCCGCCTCGATCGAGGTGCGGTAGTTCTTGGTCCAGTACGAGATGCCGTGCTCCCGGTCATATTCGGAGACCATGTGCACCCAGCGCTTGCCGACGAACGGGACGTCGCAGACGATCCGCGGTGTCGCGTAACCGGGCAGGTAGCCCATCATGTCGTGCTGGAGTTGCTGGGCGTACCAGACCGGCACCCGCCAGTGCTCCGCGTTCGGGATCATGTCGCACATGTAGAAGTAGTACGGCAGGATGCCCGCCTCGCCCTGCAGCGCGAAGCAGAGGTCGAGCAGGTCCTCGGTGGTGGCGTTGACACCCCGCATCAGCACACCTTGGTTGCGCACGTCACGCACGCCGACCTCGAGCATCGTCCGGACGGCGCGGGCCACCAGCGGCGTCAGCGAGTTCACATGGTTGACGTGGGTGTGCACGGCCAGGTTCACCCCGCGCCGCTCGGCGGTGACCGCGACCCGGTGCATGCCCTCGACGACGTCGTCCTGCAGCCAGTGCTGGGGCAGGCCCATCAGGGCCTTGGTCGCGAGGCGGATGTCACGCACGGTGGGCACCGAGAGCAACCCCATGAGGTACGCCTCGAGCTGTTTCCACGGCACGTTGGCCACATCGCCGCCCGAGACGACCACGTCCCGCACGCCGGGGTGCGTCTTGAGGTAGTCGAGGTGTGCCGCATACCGATCGACCGGTTTCTGCAGCAGTTTGAGTTTGGAGACGACCGGCGTGCTGTTGCCGACGAGGTCCATCCGGGTGCAGTGACCACAATACTGCGGGCAGGTGGAGAGCAGCTCGGCGAGCACCTTGGTGGGGTAGCGGTGGGTGAGGCCCTCGGCCACCCACATGTCGTGCTCGTGCAGGGAGTCGCGGCTGGCGTTGGGGTGTGACGGCCAGTCGGTCTGCCGGTCGGAGGCGATCGGGAGCATGTAGTTGCGGATCGGGTCGGCCCGGAACGAGGCCGTGTCGGGTGCCCGGTCGGGGACCATGGTGTTGAGCATCTGCGGCGGGATCAGCATCGACATGGTGGCCAGGCGCTGCTGGTCGGCCGCAAGGCTCGTGTAGAAGCTGTCGTCGACCAGGTCGCCGAGGACGGCGCGCAGCTGCTTGACGTTCTTCACGCAGTTGACCCGCTGCCACTGGGCCGACTGCCACTGTGCGGCGGTCACGTCACGCCAACCGGGGAACCGGGTCCAGTCGGGCTCGATCAGCTCACGCCGCTGGTACTCGTAGGGCTGCACCGGTCCTCCTCCTGTAGCTTGTGGCTTCGATCAACGTACCGGAGAATTTCCGGTCTAGAAACTCTACCCACGTAACATTTACGGTGGTGGGGCGCTCGGCAAGAGATGTTTCGGCAGTGGAGGTGGGGATGTCCGGATCTGTGGGGCTGGCGAGGGTGCTCGAGCCGGCCGGTGTGCTGCCACAAGCGGCCTGGCGACTCGACGCGTCACCCGAGATCGGCCCGGACGAGGTCCGCATCCGGGTGCGGCGGCTCAACCTCGACGCCGCCAGCTATCGGCAGCTGGCGGAGAAGCATGCGGGTGACGGTGCCGCGATCCGCGCCGAGGTGCTCGGCATCGTCGAGACCCGCGGGAAGATGCACAACCCGGTCACCGGATCCGGCGGAATGCTGATCGGTGTCGTCGAGGAGGTCGGGCCGGAGTCGCCGCTGCCGGTCAAACCGGGCGATCGGGTCGCCACCCTGGTGTCGCTGACCCTCACTCCGCTGCGGATCACCGACGGGCTGGCCGGCTGGGACGGGCTGAGCGAGCAGGTCCCGGCCGAGGGTACGGCGATCCTGTTCGGCCGCTCGGTGGTCGGCGTGCTGCCGGATGATCTTCCGCCGGAGCTGGCCCTGGCGGTCTACGACGTGTGTGGTGCTCCGGCGCTCACCGACCGGATCGTGCGCGGATACGACCGGCCGACAGTGGTGGTGCTCGGCGGGGCCGGCAAGAGCGGGTCCCTGTCGCTGGCGGCGGCGAAGCGCGCGAATGCCCGTACAGTCGCTGTGGTCGTCTCCGAAACGGAGCGGGCCACGCTGCAGAAAGCCGGCCTGGCCGACCGGATCGCGATCGCTGACGCCCGGGACCCGGTCGCTGTCGCCGAGGCCGTCGGCGAACCGGCGGACGTGACCGTGGTGTGCGTGGACGTGCCCGGCTGCGAGCACGGTGCGATCCTGGCGACGGCACCCGGCGGCACCGTGATCTTCTTCTCGATGGCGACCAGCTTCCCGGCCGCCGCCCTCGGCGCCGAGGGCCTCGCCGCGGACGTGACGATGCTGGTCGGCAACGGGTATGTGCCGGGCCACGCCGAGTTCGCGGTCGGACTGCTGCGCGAGGTGCCCGCGGTGCGTGCCTTGTTCGAAGCCCGGATCGCGGCAGACTGACGCGCATGACTCAGATTCCCCTGGTCCGTTACCTGAACGGTCGTATCTACTCGCCCGCTGACCCGCGCGCCACCGCGATGCTGGTCCGGGGCGGCACCATCGAGTGGCTCGGCGCTGACACGGAGGCCCCCGCGGCCGACCGCACCGTCGACCTGGACGGCGCGCTGGTGACCCCGGCGTTCGTCGACTCGCACCTGCACGCCACCGACACCGGCCTGGCCTTCGACGGCCTCGACCTGTCAGCGGTGCGCTCGCCGGGCGAGCTGCTCGACCAGGTGGCGGCGTTCGCGGCGACCCGCCCGGCGGACGGTGTGGTGCACGGGCACGGCTGGGACGAGTCCACCTGGGCGGATCAGGTACCACCGCTCGCGGCCGAGCTGGAACGCGCCGGTGGCGGGCGCCGGGTCTACCTGTCACAGGCGTCGGTGCACTCCGCGCTGGTGTCGTCGTCGCTGCTGCCGGCGGCTGAGGGAGTCGACGGCTACGACGAGTCCGGCTGGGTGCGCGAGCAGGCCCACCATGCGGTGCGCGCGGTGGCGCTCGGCGCGCTGACCCCCGCGCAGCGGACTGCCGCGCAGACCACCGCGCTGCGCCGGGCGGCGGCGATGGGTATCGCCGCGGTGCACGAGTGCGCCGGGCCCGGCACGTCCAGCGAGGAGGACTTCCACTCGGTGCTGCGGTTGTCCGAGCAGGGGCTGCCGAAGGTCTTCGGCTACTGGGGCGAGCTGGGCGGTGCCGACCGGGCCCGTGAGCTGGGCGCGCACGGCGCCGCCGGCGACCTGTACGCGGACGGGGCCCTCGGATCCCGGACCGCGTCGGTGCGCTCGCCCTACCTGGACGGCGACCACGGCTGCGGTGAGGCGTTCCTGACCGCCGACCAGGCTGCCGACCACCTCCTGGACTGCATCCGGGTCGGCTTCCAGGGCGGCTTCCACGCCATCGGTGACGCGGCGATCGAGACTGTCCTGGAGGGTTTCGCGATCGCGGCCAAGACCGTGGGCGTGGACCGGTTGCGCGAGGGCCGGCACCGGATCGAGCACGTCGAGCTGATCGACAAGGCGATGATCGCCCGGATGGTCGAGTTCGGTGTGGTGGCCTCGGTGCAGCCGGTCTTCGACGCGCTGTGGGGCGGCACCGACCGGATGTACGCGCAGCGCCTCGGCGCCGACCGCGCCCTGGCCAGCAACCCGATCGGGGCGATGCACGCGACCGGGGTGGCCCTGGCGTTCGGCTCGGACTCGCCGGTGACCGCCCTGGACCCGTGGGCGATGGTCGTCGCGGCGGCGGCACCGCGCAACCCGCGGTTCCGGATGAGCGTGCGGTCGGCGTTCGCGGCGAGCAGCCGGGGCGGCTGGCGTGCGGCCGGCATCAACGAGCGGATCGGCGTGCTGGCACCGGGTCACTCGGCGACGTTCGCGGCGTGGGAGACACCGGGCGGGCTGGTCGACGGGCTGCCCGCCCTGCTGCCGGACATCGACGGCGTGACACCGGCCCCGCCGGTCTGCCGTCGCACCGTGCTGCACGGCGAGACGATTCATCAGGAGTAGGAGAGATAGTGGCCGGGAAGCTAGACCTTGATCCGCAGCTCGTGGCGCGGGCGCGTTCGCTCGCGGCACGGGCCGGGCAGCCCGTCGTCGACCTGGCGCGCTCGCACACCACCGTCTCGGTGGAGCGTGCGGTGCTGCGCCTGGCCGGCGTGCACGGCGCCGACACCGACGGCATCCCCTGGGTGAACCGCCTGGTCGACGCCGTGCGGGCGGATGTCGGCCTGGGGCACGGGGTGGCGGTCCCGGTGTTCCACGCCCTCGCCGAGTCGGGCGTCGAGGACGTGACAGTGCTGGCCCAGAAGGCGGCGGCCGGCGCGGTCCGGTTCTCGGTGCCGTCCCGGAAGGGCGAGCTCACGGCGGCCCGCCGGGCGGCCTCCCGGGCGGCGCGGGCCGGCCTCAAGCTCGTCGACCGGCGCCGGGCCGAGCGCGACCGGCTGATCAAGAGGTACGGCGACCCGAAGCAGCGCCCGTGGATCTACCTGATCGTTGCCACCGGCGACATCTACGAGGACATCCCGCAGGCGCAGGCGGCGGCCCGGGCAGGAGCGGACATCATCGCGGTGATCCGCTCCACCGGGCAGTCGCTGCTGGACTACGTGCCGGAGGGCGCCACCCGGGAGGGGTTCGCCGGCACCTACGCCACGCAGGAGAACTTCCGGCTGATGCGGGCGGCGCTCGACGAGACGTCCAGGGAGCTGGGCCGCTACATCCGGCTCACCAACTACGCCTCCGGGCTGTGCATGCCGGAGATCGCCGCGCTGGCCGGCATGGAACGCCTCGACATGATGCTCAACGACTCGATGTACGGCATCCTGTTCCGCGACATCAACCCGATCCGCACCTTCGTCGACCAGCGGTTCTCCCGCCAGGTGCACGCCCGCGCCGGGATCGTCATCAACACCGGCGAGGACAACTACCTGACCACCGCGGACGCGGTCGACGCGGCTCACACGGTGACGGTCTCGCAGCTGCTCAACGAGTACTTCGCCCATGAGGCGGGCCTCGAGGACTGGCAGCTCGGCCTGGGACACGCCTTCGAGATCAACCCCGACCTGCCGGACTCGTTCCGCCTGGAGCTGGCGCATGCGCTGCTGGCCCGCGAGCTGTTCCCGGAGGCGCCGCTGAAGTGGATGCCGCCCACCAAGCACATGACCGGGGACGTGTTCCGCGGCAACCTCCTGGACGGCTTCTTCAACCTGGCCGGCGCGCTGACCGGCCAGGGCATCCTGCTGGTCGGCATGATGACCGAGGCCGTCGTGACGCCGTGGCTGTCCGACCGGGACATCGCCCTGCAGAACGTGCGCTACGTGCTGAACGGCGCGGGCAACCTCCACGAGGACTTCGTGCCGGGCCCGTTCATCCGCGGCCGGGCGAACCAGGTGCTGAACGAGGCCATCACCCTGCTGGAACGCATCGTCGACGACACCCTGCTCGACGCGATCGCCGACGGGACCTTCGGCATCATGAAGCGGCCAGCGGACCGCGGCAAGGGCTTGGACGGCGTCGCCAAGCAGTCGCCCGACTACTTCAACCCCGTCTCTTCGTTCCTGGAGGGCTCCGCATGACCATCGTCCGGCCCTATGGAGACACCACCGGGGACGGGATGGTGCAGCTGTCGTTCACCCTGCCGATCTCGCATGACAAGCGCGCCGAGGGTGCCGCTGTTCAGCTCGCGAACAGGATGGGCATGGACCCAGCGCTGCTTGTGCACGCCAAGCCGATGGGCGACGGCTACACCTTCTTCGTCGTCTACGGCAAGGTCAGCCACCTCGTCGACACCGACAAGGTGCAGGTCGTCGACCGTGACTTCCCGCTGCTCAGCGCGAAAGAGGTGAACGCGGCCGTCAAGCGCGGGCTTCGGCGGCGGCTCAACGTGGTCGGTGCGTGCATCGGGACCGACGCGCACACCGTCGGCATCGACGCGATCCTCAACCTCAAGGGCATCGCGGGGGAGAAGGGCCTGGAGTACTACTCCGAGCTGTCGGTGACCAACATGGGCGCGCAGGTGTCGGTGCCCGAGCTGGTCGAGACGGCCCGTGAGCGCAAGGCCGACGCCGTACTGGTCTCGCAGGTGGTCACCCAGCGCGACGCCCACCTGCAGAACACCCGGGCCATGTCGGCGGCGTTCCGCGAGGCGCTGCCGGCCGGGAAACGGCCGCTGCTGATCGTCGGCGGGCCCCGGTTCGACGAGCTGATGGCCGGTGAGCTGGGCGTCGACCGGATCTTCAGCCGCGGCACCACACCCCGGGAAGTCGCCTCCTACCTCGTACACGCCCTGATCGGGAGCAACTCATGATCACTGTCACGCACCGCCGGTACGTCCCCTACTCGCACGCCCACTACGCCGGGAACCTGGTCGACGGGGCGTACTCGCTCGGCCTCTTCGGCGACGTGGCCACCGAGGTCTGCATCCAGCTGGACGGTGACGAGGGGCTGTTCGCGTCGTACGACGACGTGCAGTTCAAGGCCCCGGTGCAGGCCGGCGACGTCCTGGAGATCACGGCGACGGTGGTGCGGATGGGCACCCGGTCGAGGAAGATCAACTTCGAGAGCCGGGTCGTGTGCCGCGGCACCGGTGGGTCGGCGGCGGCGGTGCTGGACGAGCCGATCACCGCGGTCACGGCGGTCGGAACCGTGGTGGTGCCGTCCAAGTGAGCTTCGCGGTCTGCGTGGACGTCGGTTCCACGTACACCAAAGCCGCCCGGATCGACCTGGACGGAGCGCGACTGGTCCGCCGGGCCGAGGTTCCCACCACGTCCGGAACGGACGTCCTGCACGGCCTGGACGCCGCTGTGGCCGCGGTGGGCGGCGCGGACCAGCTCTACGTCTGCTCCTCCGCCGGCGGTGGCCTGAGGCTCGCCGTGGTGGGCTACGAGGCGCTGGTGACCGCTGAGGCCGGGCACCGGGTGGGTCTCTCCGCGGGTGCGCAGGTGGTGCACGTGGCCGCCGGGCCGATGAGCGGGCCGGACGTGACCGCGTTGCGCGCCGCCCGGCCGGACGTGGTGCTGCTCGTCGGCGGAACCGACGGCGGGGACAGCGAGGTGCTGCTGCACAACGCCCGGCGGCTCGCCAATGCCCGGATCCGGATTCCGATCGTGCTGGCCGGCAACGCCGACGCGCGCGCCGACGCCGAGGAGATCCTGCGGGGCCGGGCCACGGCCACCGCCAACGTGCTGCCGCGCATCGGTGTGCTCGACCCGCTACCGGCCCGCGCGGCCATCCGCGAGGTGTTCCTGCGGCACGTCATCGGCGGCAAGCGGCTGTCGCGCGGCCCCCGCTTCCCGTCGCTGGTGCGGGCGGCCACCCCGGACGCGGTGCTGGCCGGGGTGGAGCTGCTCGCCGACCTGACCGGCTCCGGTGTCCTCGTCGTGGACGTCGGCGGAGCCACCACCGACGTGTACTCGGCGCTGGTGCCGGACGCGGAGGCCGAGACCGGGCCGCGGCGGGACGTGGCCGGGACGTTGTGGCGGGCGCGGACGGTGGAGGGCGATCTGGGCGTTGCGGTGGGCGCGCCCTCGACCAGGACGGCCGCCGCTGCCGAGAAGCTGCCGGCTCCGGGGGACGACCGGGAGCTGGCCGTGGCCGCGGCGGTGATCGCGCTGCGGCGGCACGCGCGGGGGCACTCCGCCGGGCCGGGGCAGCCGCGCACCGGGGGACGGGACCTGCGTGACGTACGCCTCGTTGTCGGCTCCGGCGGCGTCCTGCGGCACGGCGGCGGCACCCGGGTCCTCGACGCGGTCCTCGGCGACATCGGGGGCGGCTGGGTGCCACCCGAACGTGCCAAAGCTCTCGTCGACGAGCAGTACGTCCTCGCCGCCGCCGGGCTCCTCGCAGTCGATCATCCGCAGGTCGCGGCGGGGCTGCTCGGTCACTCGTTCCGGTAGATACCGAGACACGCCGATGTACGCGACACGCCGGGACGCGGAACTCGCTGTTGACAGGTGGCCGGGGCCCGGACCTATCGTCTTCAGGTCGAGTTAACGGATAGCGGTCGTGATCCGCTTCGCTCCTCCGCCAACTGGCCGCAGTCCTCGCAGGGGTCGCGCGTTCAGCCAGGTCCAGGGGGTGGGGGTGCGCGGGCGGCGCGGACCGGGCCGCGTACAGGTGGTTCCTCCGGTTATCGGGCGATGGCCAGTAGACAACGGCACGAAGCGAGCAGCCGGCTCGCGGCGGGTCGGTCCGAAGGTCATGGCGAGATAACCGGGCCCACCGGCCGGGAACAGACGGAAGCACCGAGGGGCGTGGCCGAAACGTGGCCGCGCCCCTCCGTCGTCGCAGGCCACGGGCGGGTAGCGTTGCGACCCGTGGAAATGACGATGCCGCCGCCCGCCCTCGCCGACCCCGGTGCCTCCGCCGCCCCCGCGCGGCGGCCGCTGCGCCTGCCGGTCGCCGTGGCGCTGGCGGTGGCCGCCGGTCTCGCGGTGCTGGCCGCGCTCCCGCCGTGGGATCTGTGGTGGCTCGCCCCGGCCGGTGTCGCTCTGCTCGCGGCCGCGGTGCACCGGCGCCGCCTGCGGGCCGGGTTCGGCCTCGGCATGCTCGCCGGGCTCGTCCTGTTCGTGCCGCTGCTCGAGTGGACCACCATCGGCGCCGGCTGGCTGCCGTGGATCATCCTGTCCATCTCCCAGGCCGTGTCGCTGGGTCTGCTCGGCCTCGCCACGGCCTGGGTGTCGCCGCTCGCCGACCGATGGCCGGCGCTGTGGCCGCTGGTCACCGGCCTGCTCTGGACCAGCCAGGAGGCGCTGCGCGACCGCGCCCCGTTCGGTGGGTTCCCGTGGGGGCGGCTCGCGTTCAGCCAGGGTGACGCGCCCTCGCTGCGGCTCGCGGTGTGGGGCGGCGCGCCGCTCGTGACGTTCGTGGTCGCCGCCGCGGGCGGGGCGCTGGTTGCCGTGCTCTTCAAGAGGCACGTGCTTCCGATGATCGCCGTGGCGGTCGCTTTGATGGCCGCACCGGCCGCCGTTCCGCTCACCCAGCCCGCCGGCGAGACCAGCACCATCGCCCTCGTGCAGGGCAACGTGCCCCGCCTCGGCCTCGACTTCAACGCCCAGCGCCGGGCCGTGCTCGACAACCACGTCAACGCCACCCGGCAGCTCGCCGCGGACGTCGCCGCCGGCCGGCAGAAACAGCCCGACCTGGTCGTCTGGCCGGAGAACTCCAGCGACATCGACCCGCTGCGCAACCAGGACGCCGCCGACGCCATCTCCTCGGCCGCCGACGCGATCGGCGCGCCCATCCTGGTCGGCACCCTGCAGCGCACCGAGGTGCCCGGCGACATCTACAACGTCGCCATCCTGTGGCGCCCCGGCACCGGCCCCGACCACCCCCAGCAGTACGAGAAACGCCACCCCGTCCCATTCGCCGAGTACATGCCGCTCCGCTCGATCGCCCGCCTCGTGACCGACAAGGTCGACCTGGTCCGCAACATGCTCCCGGGTGACAAGCCCGGAGTGGTGGACACCGGCGGCGGGATCGTCGGCGACGTCATCTGCTTCGAGGTCGCCTACGACGGCATCGTCCGCGACACGGTGAACGGCGGGGCGCAACTGCTCGCCGTGCAGACCAACAACGCCACCTTCAACGAGGCGGAGGCCCTCCAGCAGCTCGCCATGGTGCGGCTGCGGGCCGTGGAGCACGGCCGCAACGGCCTGATGGTCTCCACTGTCGGAGTGTCCGGTTTCGTGGATGCCGAAGGACATGTACATGGTTCGACCGGTTTCAACACCGGTGCGGTGGTGGTCCGTGACATCCACCTAGGTGGACCGCGTACGCTGGCGACTCGTTCGGGCATCTGGCCCGAGGTGGCGGCTGTCCTCCTGACGGTCGCCGCCCTCGCCGCCGTGCTGCCCCTGCGCCGTCGGCGCGAGAGCGGAAGCAGTAACGGCGAGCAGGCTACGGAGGAACGGTGAGCGCGGCGGAAGGCTACCCGGGAGTGGGACGTGTCCTCGTGATCATCCCGACGTACAACGAGGCGGACAACGTCCGGCAGATCACCGAGCGGACCCGCAAGGCGGTGCCCGACGTGGACATCCTCGTCACCGACGACAACTCGCCCGACGGCACCGGCGCGATCGCCGACGAGCTGGCCGTCCAGGACGACCACATCTTCGTGCTGCACCGGGCCGGCAAGGAGGGGCTCGGCGCGGCGTACAAGGCGGGCTTCGCCTGGGCCAAGGACAAGGGGTACGACGCCGTCGTCGAAATGGACGCGGACGGCTCGCACGCCCCCGAGGAGCTGTCGGCACTGCTCGACGCCCTCAGGGACCACGACGTGGTGCTCGGCACCCGCTACATCCCCGGCGGCAGCGTCCACAACTGGCCGGTCCACCGGCTGCTGCTCTCCCGCGGCGGCAACATCTACATCCGGATGGCCCTCGGCATGCCGTTCAAGGACGCGACCGGCGGCTACCGGGCGTACCGCATCGGCGTCCTGGACAAGATCGACGTCGCAACGATCGCCTCCACCGGCTATTCGTTCCAGGTGGAGATGGCCTGGCGGTCGTACCGCCAGGGATATCGCATCGTCGAGGTGCCCATCACGTTCACCGAGCGCGAACACGGCGTCAGCAAGATGAGCGGCAACATCTTCAAGGAACAGCTGCTCAGGGTCACCCTGTGGGGTGCGCAGGCCCGCAAGGAGAGCCTCCTGAGCCTCCTCAACCGCAAACCTCGGCAGGGCTCCACCTGGCCGTGAGGTGGCATGCTTGACCCGGGCCCGTTCACGTTTCGCGGGCCCGGATCCGGAGGACGAACCATGCGGCGAAGCAGACTGGCCTATCTACCGATCGCGTTCCCGCTGCTGGCGTTCGCGGAAATCATGACCTTCCTGCTGGTGGCCCACGCCATCGGCACCGGCTGGGCGGTCCTCATCCTGGTCGTCGCCACCCTCGCCGGCTTCGCGCTGCTGCGCCGCGAGGGCATCCGCGGCTGGCACGCCTTCCAGGACGCCGCCAACGCCGGCCGCCCGCCCGGCACCGAGGTCTCCAGCTCCCTGATCGGCCTCGCCGGCGCCCTGCTGCTGGCCATCCCCGGCTACATCACCGGCGTCCTGGGCCTGCTCCTTCTCCTCCCGCCCGGCCGCACCCTCGCCCGCCGTGGCGTCGAGCGATTCGCCCAGCGCAACCTCGGCAGCGCCGTAACCGGCAACCTCTTCGGCCCGCGCCGCGTCAAAGTCCACCCAGGCGCGCCCGTCACGGTCGTCGTCCCCGACGACGACCCCCGCCCACCCGCCGCCGCCATCGAAGGCGAAATCATCCGCTGACCAGGCCGCCCTGCATGGTCCTCCCGCAGGGCTGTGGGCGTCTCGTTTCGGCGGGCGTCTCGCGCTGGCGGGCTTTGCACGCTGCGCGTCTGCCGTAGCCGCGGTGTCTTTCTCCCGGTCTTTTTGACGTACGACCCACGGGGCTCTCAAAACCAACTACGTGTCCCCGAGCTACACCGCGACCCACCTGCGCCGTCCAGGCCGCAGCGCGCCCGCCGGGCTGATCTGCGCCCTCACCGCCGATGTCCCCACGGTCGGCACGCGGCCGGGTGCCGCAGGTCCGTGCCGGACGTCGGTGCGTAGGTCGGTGCGTAGGTCGGTGCGCTTACCGGAATCCGAATGCGTTTTCCGGATGACCCGGAAGTGTCAATCGGCCGGCCGCTGAGTCCGGCAGCGCGCCCCGCGGTGCGTGGGGTGTTCCGGGGCTTGTCCGAGAATCATCATGCGAAAGGGCCGCCTCGGGAGTCCGGGGCGGCCCTTCGATCAGTACTGCGGTCAGCGGCCGCGGCGGGTACGAACCTCCTGCAGCCGCTCGTTGAGGATGTCCTCGAGCTCGGCGATCGAACGCCGCTCGAGCAGCATGTCCCAGTGGGTGCGCGGCGGCTTGGCCTTCTTCTGCTCCGGCTCGTTGCCGTCGACCAGACGGGCCACGCTGCCGTCGAACTTGCACTCCCAGGTGACCGGCACCTCGGCGTCGACGGCGAACGGAACCTCGAACTGGTGACCCTTGACGCACAGGTACTCACGGGTCTGTCGGGGCGCCAGCTCGGTGTTACGGTCGGACTCGTAGCTGACTGCGCCAAGACGGCTGCCGCGCAGCATGCGTTCGCCCATGATCGGCTTTCCCCTCGCTCGTGGTGCTGCTCTCGTTGGTGTAACGAAAGGGGCGGCCGCTGGATTCCTGCTACCAACGTGGATCCGGCGCCCGCCGAGTTGTCTGTCGGAACCGCCTGTATCGGCGGTGTTAACGCTATGAGCGTAACCGGCCGCACCCGTTACCCCGCAAACCGAACCGGCGTTCGAGTGGACCTTGGTCCACTTTACGACCGTTTGCCTCATGTACGGGTGGTGCGATGTCGGTCACTCACTCTGATTCACCTGTAATTAACCCGCACCTGGGTTAGCAGCCGGTCAGCCGACGGTAGCGATCTGGTAGCAGAACCCGCCCCATCCGCCGGTATTGCCCGTGTGTGCACCGCTCATATACGTGAGAAATCTCGCCCTGTCGAGAGTCAGACTCACCACTCGCACGATGCCGCCCCCACCCGCAGGCGACAACTCGGCCACACGCAGCCTCCCCGGTAGGGCTGCCCGGCGCGCAATGAGCCGCGCCCGCACGCGCCGCGCCCCGCAGGCCCCGCACGCGACCGCGCCCCGCACGCGCCGCGCCCCGCAGGCCCCGCACGCGCCGCGCCCCGCAGGCCCCGCACGCGCCGCGCCCCGCAGGCCCCGCACGCGACCGCGCCCCGCAGGCCCCGCACGTGCCGCCGCCCGCACGCGCCGCATGCGCCCGGCGGGCCGTGGGTGGGGCGGTGGGTGCGGCGCCGTGGTCAGCTGGCGCTGGGCGCGGTGGACTGTGCGGGTGCGGATGGCTGGGTGGGTGCCGGCGGCTGCGCGGGCGGCGGTTGGGGTGGGGCGGGGCGGGTGCCCAGGGAAGCGAGGGCCGAGGCGAGGTCGCTGACCTGGGAGGTCAGTTGCGCGGCGCGTTGCTGGGCGGCCTCGGCGTCGGCGCGGGCTGCGACCAGGCGGCGCTCGAGGTCGGTGCGTTCGTGGGCGGCGCGTTCAAGAGCTTCCACGGTACGGCGTAGAGCATCCCTCTCCGCCACGACCTCGGTGAGCTCCTGGCGGGTGGCGGTCACCGATGCCGCGGACCGCTGTGCCTCGGCTGCCGACTCGTCGCGAGCCTGTTCGGCGGCTTCGGCACGACGGGTGACCTGGGTGACGGCTGCTTCGAGGGAGGCGATCTGTTCCCCGGCAGCCGTCAACTCGCTGTCGGAGCGTTGTTGGGCGGCTTCGGTCGTACGGCGAAGTTCTTGAATGTCCTTGAGGGCCGCTGCCAGGTCTCGCTCAGCGGTGTCGCGCTGCCCGCGCAGCTCGGTGAGATCGCGGCGCGCCTCGTTCAGTTCCGCGGCCGCGGTGTCGCGCTCGGCCTCGGCTCGCTCGCGCAGCGCTACCGCTGCCGTGGCCGCGCGGCCCGCCTCGTCACGCGCTGTGTCCGCCTCCTGGGCCCGCTTGCCGGCGGCCTCGGCGACTCTCTCGGCGTCCGCGGCGCGTTGACGGGCCTCATCGCGTTCCGCGGTAGCTGCCGCGGCGACCTGCTGCGCCGCCGCCGTCGCGTCCGCGGCCTGCTCGGCGTCACGGCGGGCGTCGTCACGTTCGGCGTGGGCGGCAGCTACCTGGCGGGACGTCTCCGCGCGGACCTCGGCGACCTGGCGCTCCACGCCCGCCGGGGACATCTCCGAGTGCAGGGCCTCGGTCAGCGTGCCCATCAGGGTGTCGAGGCGGTCGACAACCTCCCAGGTCCGCGCTACCGAACCGGCCAGACCGGGGGAGGAGCGGTGCCGCATCCGCACGTTGCGGGAGGCGCGCTGGCACTCGCCGTCGTTGTCACGGCAGTAGCGGAAGGGGCGTCCCGCGGAAGCGCGCTGCGGCACGGGGCGTCCGCAGTGGCCGCAGGGGCGGGTCTCGGATTCGGATTCTGGCGCAGTCATAGCGCCCTAACACTAGGCGCGAGACCCGCCGGCGCCCGTCAACCACACCGGCAAGGTCATTCCCGCGCTCCCCGGATGGACGCACACGTTGGAGTTTTGTGCGCGTCCACCCCCGTCAGGGAGCCTGTTGCTTTTTGGTTTGGCTCAGTTGTTAGGCAGCGGTTGGGGATTTGGTTGGGTGGGGTGGGTGGCCCGCGGGGCCGTGGAGCGGCCCTGGGGGCCACTGTTTGGGGTTATCCGGTGGCGAGGCGGGTGGTGGTGACGCCGAGTTGGTGGAGTCG
>NZ_JBHTDO010000057.1:0-44843 GCF_042666575.1 Actinoplanes sp. GCM10030250
GGCATCGGGCCTGAGGCTGCCGGGCCGTTGTCCGGCGCCGGCGACCGGGGCCCTCGCCACGTTGAAAAAGGCTCAGTCATCTGTGGCAGTCTTCCGGCATGCGTGCCAGCCGCCTCATCTCGCTCCTGCTGCTGTTGCAGGACCGCGGCCGGCTCACCGCCCAGCAGCTCGCCGGTGAGCTCGAGGTCTCCGTCCGCACCGTCTACCGCGACGTCGAGGCCCTGGCCGCCTCGGGCGTCCCGGTCTACGCCGAGCTGGGCGCCGGCGGCGGCTACCAGCTGCTCGACGGCTACCGCACCCGGCTGACCGGCCTCACCCCGCAGGAGGCCGGCTCGATCTTCCTGGCCGGTGTCCCCGACGCGGCCGCCGAGCTGGGTCTCGGCGCCGTCCTCACCACCGCCGAACTGAAGCTTCGCGCCGCCCTCCCGGCCCGCCTCAACCGGCACGTGGACGAGATCCGCGACCGTTTCCACCTCGACGCGGCGGGCTGGTTCCGGGAGACCGAGACCCACCCGCACCTGGCCGCCCTGGCCGGTGCCGTCTGGAACCGCCGCCGCTGCCGGATGCGGTATCAGCGGTGGCGGGTTCCGCGCGAGGTGGACCGGCTGATCGACCCGCTCGGCATCGTCCTCAAGGCCGGCGTCTGGTATTTCGTGGCCCGGGTCGAGGAGGACCTGCGCACCTACCGGGTGGCCACGATCCTCGACCTGGACGTGCTGGACGAGACCTTCGACCGGCCCGGCGACTTCGACCTGGCCGCCACCTGGGCGCAGTGGGCCGCCGACTTCGAGCGCCGCCTGCACCGTGACGTGGCGACGGTCCGGCTCGCACCGGCGGCGCTGGACCGCATCCCCTACCTGATGACCCGGGCGATGGCGCGCAACGTCGACGACCGCCTCGGCCCGCCGGAGGCGGACGGCTGGACCACGGTGACCCTGCCGATCGAGTCGGTCCGGCACGCCCATGCCGAGTTCCTGCGTCTCGGCGCCGACGTCGAGGTCCTGGAGCCGGCCGAGCTGCGCGAGCTGATGCGGACGAGTGCCGCGGCGATGGCGGAGCTCTACGCGCCCGGCTAGGCGAGATCGAATCCGGTCAGCTCCCGGCGGGAGGTCATGCCGAGCTTGGCGAAGACCTTGCGCAGGTGCCACTCGACCGTGCGGGGGCTCAGGAACAGCACCGCCCCGATCTCCGGGTTAGTCCGGCCCGCCGCCGCCAGCCGGGCGATCTGACTTTCCTGCGCCGTCAACTGCTCCTGTCGTACCCCTGAACTGCGCTTTCGCACTGTCTCGCCGGTCGCCGTCAGTTCCCGGCCGGCGCGTTCCGCGTACCCCCGCGCCCCCATCGTCGTGAAAGCGTCATGCGCGGCACGCAGCTGGTCCCGCGCGTCGCCGCGGCGGTTCTCCCGGCGCAACCACTCCCCGTAGAGCAACCGGGCCCGGGCCAGTGGCAACGCCAGCCTGGTCTGCGCCAGCTGCGCGATCGCGTGCTGGTAATCGGCCTCGCCGGAGGCGACGAGGGCCGCCGCCAGCGATGCTGTCCCCCGCGCCCACGCCGTGCCGGCCGCACCGGCCCGCGCGACCAGCCGGTCCCGGGCGCCGGCCGCGATCGCGGTCTCGCCGGAGCGGGCGGCTGCCTCGACGAGTTCGCCGAGCGCCCACTGGGAAACGGCGAGATCGTCGTGCGCAGCCGCGGACTGTGCCGCCTCGAGCGCGGCGTGATAGTTGCCGAGGCCGTTGAACAGCACCGCCTTGCTGTAACCGGCGACGCTGAGCAGCCAGCCCAGGCCGGCGGCCTCGGCGTCCGCGACCAGTTCGCCGATCAGCCGGAGGGCGTCGTCCTGGATGCCCCGGAAGGCGGCCAGGATGATCTCACTGGCCGGATGCAGGGACGGGCCGGTCGCGGACGCCAGTGCGGTCGCCTCGTCGACGAGCCCGGCGGCGTCGGCGAACTGTCCCGCGTAGACGAGCGCGGTCGCGCGGCAGGTCAGCGCCACCGGCAGCAGCGACAGTGTTCCGCTCTCCCGGGCGTAGGTCACGGCCCGCTCGGTCCGCGCCAGGAACCTCTCGTCGTCCCAGGTCTCGTGCAGGAGCAGCCCGGAAAGCCACAGCAGGTCGGCGTCGCGGTCGGTGGTGACCGCCAGCGCTTCGGCGAACAGCGGCACCGCGGCCTTGTACCCGTCGCGCTGCCAGACGATCAGGCTGCCCAGCAGCCGGCCGGCCGGCTCGTCCCCGGGCGGGACCGACGCCGCTGCCGTGACGGCCTGCTGGAGGTCTTCGGTGCCGAGCCGGCCGGCGTTGAGGGCCGCGCCGATCGCTGACAGGTAGGTTTCGCGGGCGGCGGCCGGGTCCAGTTCCTCCAGTTGGCGTGCGGCGTCGAGCAGCGGCGGGACCGCGGCGCGGCCGGAGCTGGTGGCGAAGGCGGCGCGGGCGCGCAGGCGCTGAGCGGCGGCGCGCTGCACGGCGTCCAGCGGGCCGATCTCGGCGGCGGCCAGCAGGCCGGGGACCCGATCGGCGGCGCCGGCGGCGAAGCGGGCGTGGGCGGCGGCGAGGAGCCGGGCGGAGCGGGTACGCGAGTCGAGGGTGAGCTCGGCGGCCCGTTCGAGGAAGGCGGCTGCCGCGGCCCGTCCGCCACGGGCCAGGGCGCGCCCGGCGGACTGTTCGAGTTCGGCGGCGACGTCCTCGTCCGGGCCGACGGCGGCGTGGCCCCGGTGCCAGGCCCGGCGGTCGGGGTCCTGACCGGCGTCCGTGACGTCGGCGAGGGCCCGATGGACCTCCCGCAGCCGCGCGGGATCGGCGGCGTGCAGGGCGGCCGACCGCACGAGGGGGTGCCGGAAACGCACCCGGGCACCGACCTCGATCAGCCCCGCGGCTTCGGCGGCCACGGCAGCGTCGGGTGCGATGCCGAGCCGTCCGGCGGCGCGCCAGAGCAGGGGTACGTCGCCGACCGGCTCGACCGCGGCGGTGAGCAGCAGCAGCCGGCTGTCGTCAGGCAGTCCCGCGATCCTGCGCCGGAAGCCCTCTTCGACGCGCCCGGCGACGGGTGTAGCGGACGGGGTGCCGGCGCCGAAGGCCAGTTCGGCGGGGCTCAGGTCGCGGGGCAGTTCGAGCAGGGCCAGGGGGTTGCCGCGGGTCTCGGCGACGATCCGGTCCCGGACGCGGTCGTCGACCAGGCCCGGCAGCACCGAGTCGAGCAGGGCGCGGGCGTCACCGTCGGGCAGGCCTTCGACGCGCAGTTCCGGCAGGCCGCCGAGGAGGTCCTCGTTGATGCCGCGGGCTCCGAAGATCAGCGCGACTGATTCGGCGTCGAGCCGACGGGCGACGAAGGTGAGGATGACCTCGGACATCCGGTCCAGCCACTGGGCGTCGTCTACCACGCAGACCAGCGGTTTCTCCGAGGCCGCCTCGGCGAGCAGGCCGAGGACGGCCAGGCCGACGATCAGGGCTTCCGGCGGGCGGCCGGAGCTGAGCCCGAACGCGGTGGCGAGCGCGTCGCGCTGCGGTTCGGGGAGGCGGCCGAGGTGGTCGAGCAGCGGGGCGCAGAGCTGCTGGAGCGCCGAGTACGCCAGCTCGGTCTCCGGTTCCACACCGGCGGCCCGGACGACCCGGCCCGCCGGTGCGTGTTCCGCGGCGTAGTCCAGCAGTGCGGTCTTGCCCGTTCCGGGCTCTCCGCGCAGGACCAGCACCCGGCTCTGCCCCGCCCGTACGTCACGCATCAGCCGGTCGAGCGTGTCCCGCTCGCGCCGGCGCCCCCGCAGCTCGATCCTCACGACTCCGGGACGTTACACGGGCTGCAGGGTGCCGCCGGCGAGACGCAGCCGCCGTTCGGCGCCGATCGCGGACAGGAACCGCTCGTCGTGGCTGACGACCACGAAAGCACCCTGGTACGCGGTGAGGGCACTCTCCAGCTGTCCGATACTGACCAGATCGAGGTTGTTCGTCGGCTCGTCGAGCAGCAGCAGGTGCGGTGCCGGTTCGGCGTAGAGCACGCAGGCCAGGGTGGCCCGCAGTCGCTCGCCGCCGGACAACGCGGCGGCCGGCAAATGGGCGCGCGGTCCCCGGAACAGGAACCTGGCGAGCAGGTTCATCCGCTCGGCGTCGGGCAGGTTCGGTGCGAACGCGGCCAGGTTCTCCGCGACAGTGCGATCGTCGTCGAGCAGGTCGAGGCGCTGGGAGAGGTAGGCCGCGTTGCCCGCCCGCAGGATCAGCCGCAGCAGTGTCGACTTGCCGGCACCGTTCGGCCCGGTCAGCGCGATCCGTTCCGGTCCCCGGATGGTCAGCTCGACGCCGTCGCCGGCGAACACCGCCCGCCCGTCGTAGTGCGCCTGCAGGTGCGATCCCTGGAACACGGTCCGCCCGGCGGGCACCCGGGTGGCGGGCAACTCGAGCACGATCCGGTCGTCCTGCCGGGCGGCCCAGCCGGCCTCGTCGGCGCGCACCTGCGCGTCCTGCACCCGGCCGGCGTGGGTGTCCGCGGTCCGGGCCGCCGACACCTGCGCGTTGCGTTTGAGGTTGCCGGCGTGGATGCGGGCCAGTCCCGCGTCGGCCAGGTTGCGGGTGGCGGTCGAGGATCGCCGGGCGGCGCGTTCGCGGGCCTGCTGCATCTCCCGCTTCTGCCGTTTCAGGTCCTGTTCAGCGGTACGCAGGCGCTGCTCGGCGTTCTCCTGCTCGGCGTGGACGGCCTGTTCGTACTCGGTGAAGTTCCCGCCGTACCACCGGATCTCGCCGTGGTCGAGGGCGGCGATGCGGTCCATCTCGTCGAGCAGCTCCCGGTCGTGGCTGACCACCAGCAGGCAGCCGTTCCACGAGCGCAGCACGGCGATCAGCCGGTCGCGGGCGTCACGGTCGAGGTTGTTCGTCGGCTCGTCGAGCAGCAGCACGCCGGGCCGTTTGAGCAGCTGCGCGGCGAGGCCGAGGGAGACCGCCTGACCGCCGCTCAGGGTGCCGAGCCGCCGGTCGAGGGCGACGTCGGCGAGGCCGAGCCGGTCGAGCTCGGCACGGCTGCGCTCCTCGACGTCCCAGTCGTTGCCGACGACCGTGAAATGCTCC
Source organism: Actinoplanes sp. GCM10030250 (assembly GCF_042666575.1). Taxonomy (NCBI): domain Bacteria; kingdom Bacillati; phylum Actinomycetota; class Actinomycetes; order Micromonosporales; family Micromonosporaceae; genus Actinoplanes; species Actinoplanes sp. GCM10030250. The sequence goes on from NZ_JBHTDO010000057.1 coordinate 5,046, forward strand.
TCGGCGACGTCACCGGACTCGATCGCATACAGCGCGGCAACGATCCTGTCGACGCCGAGCACCTGGCCCACGGTCAGGCCGGCGTCCAGCGGCAGGTGCTGCGGCAGATAGCCGAGAACACCGCCGATCGTGACGGTCCCTGAAGCCGGGCTCAGCTCGCCGGCAATCAGCTTGAGCAGCGTCGATTTGCCGGCGCCGTTGGCGGCCACCAGGCCGGTGCGCCCGGCGGGCATGGAAACGCTCAGATCCTGGAAGACCGGGGTGTCATCCGGCCAGGAAAACGACAGACTGGTGCAAACGATAAAAGACATGACAGATCCCAAAAGAATAAAGAAGGGGTACGACGAAACGAGGGATTTTGACGAACGACGTGCCGGGGAAACTCACCCGGAAATGTCGTCGTCACCTGCCATGCCACTCACCCTACCTCGCAATGCCCCGATAACCTCGGGAGTTGATGGCCGCGTCGCCCGACCCCGCAGCGAGCACCCCGGACAGGCTGAGCCCGCAGCACGCCGAGGGTGTTCAGATCGGCGACGGGAACACGCAGCACAACTACTTCGGCCGGCGACGGCCGGTGACCTGGCCACAACGGGTCGGTGTGGTGCCACGCTCCGCACACGGGCGGCAGTCCCGGCCCGCCGACCAGGACCTCGCCGATGCGGGCTCCGGCGGGACGGCGGTGGTCTGCCAGGTGGTGGCCGGGCTGGGCGGGGTCGGCAAGACTCAGCTCGCGGCGAATCTGGCCGAACGTCTCTGGGCCGAGCAGGCGGTCGATCTGCTGCTCTGGGTGACCGCGTCGTCGCGTACCAGCATCCTGTCGGCCTACGCGCTGGCCGCCGGTGAGGTCGCCGGGTTCGACGACCCCGATCCGCAGCAGGCGGCCGTCCGTCTGCTGTCGTGGCTGGCCCGCACCGGCCGGCGGTGGCTGATCGTGCTCGACGACCTGACCGATCCCGCCGATCTGACCGGGCTCTGGCCACCGGACCGGCCGGCCGGGCGCACCGTCGTCACCACCCGGCGCCGCGACGCCGCCCTGCTGGCGGGCCGTCAGCTGGTCGACGTAGGAGTGTTCACACCGGAACAGGCCACCGCGTACCTGACCCGGCTGCTCGGCGACGACCCGGTGCGGCTCGGCGAGGCCGGGGAGCTGGCCACCGAGCTCGGCCACCTGCCCCTGGCACTGGCGCAGGCCGCCGCGTACATGATCGACCAGGATCTCACCTGCGCCGCCTACCGGGACCGGCTGCGCCGCCGGCCGCTGGTCCGGCTACGCCCCGAAGCCCTGCCGGATCAGCAGAGCCGGCCCGTCGCGCGCGCCTGGACGCTGTCCATCGAGGCAGCCGGTGCCACCACCGGCGGCCTGGCACCGGTCCTCCTTCAGCTTGCCGCGATCCTCGATCCCAACGGCATCCCGGTCGAGCTGTTCACCACCCGGACGGTCCTCGACCACTGCGCGGCGGGCCTGCGGCAGCGGGTGGAGCGGGACCGGGTACACGACACGTTGCGGGTCCTGCACCGGCTGAGCCTCGCCGACGTCGACGCACACACCCTCCGCGTGCACGCCCTCGTCCAGCGCGTCACCCGCGACACGACGGCGGAACCGGACCGGCAGCGGCTGGCGTTCACGGCCGCCGACGCGATGGCGAACCTGTGGCCGGACATCGAACGCGACCCGGCGACCAGCCGGCTGGGGCAGCGGCTGCGGGCCGGCACCGCGGCCCTGGCCGAGCACACCGGGCCGCTGCTCTGGCACGGTACCGACGGCGTGCACACCGTGCTGTTCAAGGCCGGTCACAGCCTCGGCGAGATCGGCCTGGTGGCCGCTGCCCGTGACTACTTCACCGCGATGCGGGCGGTCGCGGACGCACAGCTCGGCGCGGATCACCGGGAGACACTCGCGATCCGGCACAACGTCGCACGCTGGCGGGGCGAGGCCGGCGACGCGGCCGGCGCGGTCACCGCGTACGAGCAGCTGCTCGCCGACGCGCTGCGCGTTCTCGGGCCGGACCACCCCTACACGCTGAGCACCCGCGGCAACCTGGCCCGCTGCCGCGGCGAGGCCGGCGATCCCGCCCGTGCGGCCGCCGAGTTCGAGCACCTGCTCACCGACCGCCTGCGCCTGCTCGGGCCGGACCACCCGCACACCCTCACCACCCGCAGCAACCTGGCCCGCTGGCGGGGTACGGCCGGCGACCCGGCCGGCGCGGCCGCCGCCCTCGAACAGCTGCTCACCGACCGGCTGCGGCTCGCCGGGCCGGACCATCCCAGCACGCTGAGCACCCGGCACAACGTAGCGTTCTGGCGGGGTGTGGCCGGCGACCCGGCCGGTGCGGCGGCCGCCCTCGAACAGCTGCTCACCGACCGGCTGCGCGTGCTCGGGCCCGACCATCCCAGCACGCTGAGCACCCGCAACAACCTCGCACACTGGCGAGGCCGGGCCGGTGATCCGGCCGGGGCCGCCGCGGCACTCGACCAGCTGCTGGCCGACCGGCTGCGCGTCCTCGGGCCGGACCATCCGCACACGCTGAACACCAGGGGCCTTCTCGCGCGCTGGCGAGGGGAGGCGGGCGACGCCGCGGGTGCCGCTTCGGCGTACGAGGAACTGCTCGCCGACCGGCTCAGAGTGCTGGGAGCCGAGCACCCCGACACCCGTTCCACCCGGGAGGACGCCGGCTACTGGCGGGAACAGGCGAGACGGCCCGTTTGAGTGGCCGGCCGGCGGCGCCACCCCGCGACCAGCGCACCGGCGAGCAGCAACTCCGCGATGTCCCCGCCGTAGTACATGAGATCGGCACCACCCCGCCGCTCGGCAACCGGCACCGGCAGCTCCACGAACACACCAGCGAACATCAGCTGCGCCAGCACCGAGTGGAACGCGATCGCCACGCCCAGAACCACGAGCCGGACCGGCACCGACGGCCGCCGCGGCGCCGGATCGGGCCCGGCGATCACCCATGCGAACAGGTATCCGGACAGCAGGAAATGCATGTGTACGAGCAGATGCAGATCCGGATCCCGCAACGTCGCCGCATAGAGCGGGGTCAGGAACAGCACCGCCATCCCGCCCACGTTGAGCACCAGCGCCACGTACGGGTTCGCCACGGCGTGGACGGCCGGGTGGCGCAGAAGGCGGCCGACGACACGGGCCGCACCCACCGGCAGGCTGCGCAGGGCGAGCGTGACCGGGGCCCCGAGCACGAGCGCGAGCGGCGCGAACATCCCGATGACCAGGTGCTGCAGCATGTGGGTGCGGAAGTCACCGGCCGGCCACGGCGAGGCCTGCGGCGTGAAACCGGCGAGCAGCAACCCGCAGCCGGTCAGGAACAGCATGGCCCGCGACCACGGCCAGGCCCTGCGGCCGAGCGTGGCGGCGGCCTCGTAGACCACCGCCACGCCGAAGATCAGCAGTGGCAGCAGGCCGCCGCCGGCGGAGTGGACGTGGTTCACCGCCGGTCGGCAGACCCCACGACGGTGGCGCCGCGCTGCAGCAGCCAGCCGGCCGCGATCAGGGCCGCGCCCAGGGCGAGGAAGCCGAGATCCCACCAGATCTGGCCGGGCCCGCTGCGGACGTGGTGAATGCCGAGGATGTGGTGGTCGATGATGCCCTCGACGACGTTGAAGATGCCCCAGCCGGTCAGGATCCAGCCCCACAGGGCGCGGGACCGCCACATCCGGGTCCGGCCGTTGACCACCCGCGAGTAGAGCAGGCCGAGACCGATCAGGACGGACAGCCAGGTGAAGGTGTGGAACAGCCCGTCCCACAGGGTGTTCGTGCGCAGGCCCGGCACGGTGTCCGGCGAGTAGCGCCCGGTCACCAGGTGGTGCCACTGCAGGACCTGGTGCAGCAGGATGCCGTCGAGGAAACCGCCGAGCCCGACGCCGAGCAGGATCCCCGGCAACGCGATGTCGGTGCTCGTGGCCTTCTCATCCACACGTGTCATTTCGCCTCCCGGGTCGCGTGTACCCGTAACGGGCGCAGACATACCCCTGGCCTCCCGCGCGTGGCGGGAGGCCAGGGGCGAAAAGCGGCGGGAGGCCGGCGAGCGAAGAGGTCAGGCGCCGAGGCCGGCGGCCTTGGCCATGTGGTCGGCGTACCAGGCGGGCCACTCCTCGTCGGGGACGCCGCCGAGCTCCTCCTTCTCGTAGACGCCGTGTGCGGTCGCGGCGTCCCGCAGTGCCTGCTCCACCTCGGCGACCGAGCCGTAGACGACGTGGTCGATCCGCCCGGCCAGCCGCTTGGTGACCTCCTGCAGGTAGAACAGGTTGCCGTCGGGGTCGGTGAAGGAGAGGAACGAGCCGTACGTCTGGCGCTGCGGGTGCGGGCCGGGCACGCGGGCCTCGGTGCCGGCGTGGTGGAAGACCCCACCGGCGTCGTGGAAGACCTCGCTCACCTCGACACCGGCGGCGGCCAGCTCCGCGCGGGCCGCGACGATGTCGTCCACGACGAGGTGGACGCCCTTCGACGACCCCGGTTCCGCGTCGGTGACGCCGGACCCGACGAGGATCGACGCCGACGAGCCGGGCGGGGTGAAGTGGACCACCCGGAACCCGCCGGGGCCCGAGTAGTCCACGTCCTCCCGGAAGCCGATCCGCGTGTAGAACTCCTTGGCGCGCTCCACGTCGGCAACCGGCAGAACCACTACCTCGATCTTGAAGTCCACCGAAATCAGCTCCTCATGTCGTTCGGTGGCCCTACTGTGCGCCGGTGCACCCGGGCTTCGCCCCAGGGTGAGTCACTCGCCCACCCCCGTGCGTTGAGCACCAGGGCGCGTATTGGCGAACTGCGCTGATCCGGTCCCCCTCGCGCTTCAACTCCGGGCTAACCTCTTGGCTAAGGAGGGACACCATGCCCGAGACATCCGCACAGTTCAATATTCATGACGCAAAGACGAATCTCTCGCGGATCATCGAACGCGTTGAGCATGGTGAGGAGATCATCATCAGTCGAGCCGGCACCCCGGTCGCGAAGGTGATCCCACTGAACCGCAGGGTCGACAGAGTTGGTCGCGGCTCCCTCGCCGGCCAGCTCGTCATGGCCGAGGACTGGGACTCCCCTGAGGTGAATGAACTCATCGCACGAGACTTCGGCCTCGCATGAGCCTGCTCCTCGACACTCACGTCGTGCTGTGGTGGCTGGCGGACGACCCCACGCTCGCAGCCGAGATCAAGGAAAGACTCGACCACGAACCGGACGTCTACGTCAGCCCTGCGACGATTTGGGAAGTAGCCATCAAGCAGTCGATCGGCAAGCTCGAGAAACCGGCCGATCTACCTGAGCGCATCAGCGACAGCGGCTTCCGGCATCTGAACATCACTGCCGAGCACGGCATCGTCGCCGGTCGGCTTCCGCTCATCCATAGAGATCCGTTCGATCGGATGCTCATCGCCCAAGCTCAGGTAGAGCAGCTGACGCTGGTCACTCGAGACGCGGAGATCGCGAAGTACGACATCCAAACACTGGCCGTCTGACGCACCGGCGACATACCGACGACCAGGACAGTCGCGCACAACATTCACATCGGGATTCCGGGCCTCACCGTGAACAGACGCCGGCGGGGCCACGTGAGGGTGACGCCGCGACAGACCGGCTGAGGGCGCGCCCGGCGAACGCATCGCCCCGGAACGCACCCGAGGAACACGCCACCGACTGCGCCCAGCATGCCGGCCGAACCCGGGCAAACGCAGCCCATAGATCAACATCGCTTGACAATATTCCGGAAACGATTCCAGACTTGCCGCAATCGATCGACATCCATCGAAAGATCGGGGTGTGCCGCCATGGCGGTGACGATCAAGGATGTGGCACGGCTGGCCGGGGTTTCGCAGTCCTCGGTGTGCCGGGCGCTGGCCGATCCCGACCAGGTCCGGCCGGAGACCCGTGAGCGGGTGGAGACGGCCGCGCGCAACCTCGGTTACTACCCGAACCGGGCCGCCCGCAGCCTGATCACCGGCCGCACCGGCAACATCGGCGTGGTCCTGCCGGATCTGGCCAACCCGTTCTTCCCCACCGTGGTCAAGGCGATCCAGACGCAGGCCCGCCTGTTCGACTACGCGGTGTTCCTCAGCGACACCGACGAGGAGTCCTCGGTGGAGGTGCCCCTGATCAAGGCACTCGCCAAGCAGGTCGACGGGTTCCTGCTCTGCTCACCCCGGGCCGGCGACGACGAGCTGAAGGCCTTCGCCAGGCAGACGCCGATGGTGGTGCTGAACCGGCGGGTCACCCCGTTCCCGTCGGTCACCGCCGACAACGCCGACGGGATGCGCCAGGCGATCGCCCATCTGCAGGCGCTCGGGCACCGCCGAGTGGCGTACGTGGGCGGGCCGCGCAACTCCTGGTCCAACCGGGACCGGCTCCGGGGCCTGCGTGCCGCCGCCGCCTCGACCGGCCTGGAACTGATCGAGATCGGCAACACGGCGCCGACCGTCGACGGCGGCATCGCGGCCGCCGACCTGGTCCTCGCCTCCCCCGCCACCGCCGTGGTGGCCTACAACGACCTGGTCGCGCTGGGGCTGATCAACCGCTGCACCGCCCGCGGCGCCGCCGTGCCGGAGCGGATCAGCGTGGTCGGCTTCGACGACATCCTGCTCGCCGGCCTGGTCAGCCCGGGGCTGACCACTGTCGCCATCGCCAAGGAGCAGATCGGCCGCGCCGGCGTGGACCTGCTGCTCGACCTCATGACCAACGGCCACGGCGACGAACGGCCCACTCGCCGGGTGATGCCCACTCAGCTCGTCGTGCGCGGCTCCACCGGCCCGCGCTGACATCCCCTAGGAGCCCACCATGCCTTCCCCCAGCAGACGCCAATTCCTCACTCTCAGTGCCGTCACGGTCACCGCCCCGCTGATGGTGGCGTGCAGCCCGCCGGAATCCGGGGGCACCACCACGACCAGCGGCCCGGTCCCGGACAAGCCCGCCCAGGCGGTGACGCTCAACGTCCTCGACGTCGCCGGCAACCTCCAGCTCACCCAGGGCATGATCGACGACTTCGCCGCGAGAAACACCGATGTGATCAGCAAGGTCACCTACACCAAGGCCACCGCACCGGAACTCGTCGGCAAGGTCAAGGCGCAGCAGGACGCCGGCCGGGTCGACATCGACCTGGTGCTCACCGGCGTCGACGGGCTGGCCGCCGGCATCGACCAGGGACTGTGGACCGCGCTGCTCCCGGTGCACGCGGCCCGGCTCACCGGCATGCAGAACTACCTGCCCGGCGCCGCCGCCATGCAGAAACTCGCCGGCGACCACGGCGTCACCGTCACCTACTACCCGTCCGGCCCGCTGATCGAGTACCTGCCGTCGAAGGTGGCGACACCGCCGAAGACTGCGCAGGCGCTGCTCGACTACGCCAAGGCCAACCCCGGCACGGTCCAGTACGCCCGCCCGTCCAACTCCGGCCCCGGGCGCACGCTGCTGATGGGCCTGCCCTACCTGCTCGGCGACTCCGACCCGAAGGACCCGGTCAACGGCTGGTCCAAGACCTGGGCGTACCTCAAGGAGCTTGACGGTTTCATCACCCTCTACCCGTCCAGCACCAGCGAGACGATGAAGAACCTGGCCAACGGCTCCGCGAAGATCATCGCGTCGACGACCGGCTGGGACATCAACCCGCGGGTGCTGGGCACCGTGCCGAAGGAGGCGCAGGTCGGAACCCTGGAGGGCTTCCACTGGGTCACCGACGCGCACTACGGCGTCGTACCGAACGGCACCTCGGCGGACAAGCAGGCCGCGGTGCTCTCGCTGCTCAACTGGATGCTCACCCCGGAACAGCAGGCGAAGGCGTACGACAAGGGCTACTTCTACCCCGGACCGGCGATCAAGGACGTCCCGCTGTCGATGGCACCCGCCGAGAGCCAGCAGGCGATCAGCGAGTACGGCCGGCCCGAGTACACCAAGCTCATCGCCGACCATCCGCTGGAGGTGCCGCTCGACGCGAAGGCCCTGGTCACGGCGTTCGACCGCTGGGACCGGGAGATCGGCGGCTCGAAGGTGAAGAAGTGACGGATTTCGATCGGCTCCATCTCAGGAACGTCACCCGCCGGTTCACCGGCGCGAACGCCCTGACCGATGTGAACCTGGAGATCCGGCGGGGCGAGTTCATCGCCCTGCTGGGCCCGTCCGGCTGCGGCAAGTCCACCGCCCTGAACTGCCTGGCCGGGCTGCTGCCGCTCACCGAGGGCAGCATCTGGCGCGACGACACGCGGCTGGACACGCTGCCACCGGAGAAACGCGGGTTCGGCATGGTGTTCCAGAACTACGCGCTGTTCCCGCACATGTCCGTACAGAAGAACGTCGCCTTTGGTCTTCAGATGCGCAACGTGCCTCGCGCCGAGGCACGCCGCCGGACCACCGAGGCGATCCGTCTCGTCCACCTGGAGGAGCACGCGCGCAAGCTGCCCGGCCAGCTGTCCGGCGGGCAGCAGCAGCGGGTGGCGATCGCCCGCGCGATCGTCGTCGAGCCGTCGCTGGTGCTGATGGACGAGCCGCTCTCCAACCTCGACGCCAAACTGCGCCTCGAGATGCGCACCGAGATCCGCCGCCTGCACCAGTCCCTCGGACTCACCACCGTCTATGTCACCCACGACCAGGAGGAGGCGTTGTCGCTGGCCGACCGCCTGGTGGTGCTGCGCGATGGCAGCGTTCAGCAGATCGGCAGCCCCGAGGAGGTGCACACCAGGCCGGCAAACCGGCATGTCGCCGATTTCATGGGCTTTCGTAATCTGCTGCCGGGTCGCGCGGTGGGCGCGGCTTTCACGATCAAAGGCTTGGATGTACGCGTGACGGGCACCACTGTCAGTGCGGTTGCCGATGGAGAGGCGGTCATCGCAGCGATCCGTCCCGAGGACATCCGGGTCGGTTCGGGCTCCGAGGTGACCGTCGAGGTCGTCGAATATCAGGGCCGGGAGATCGCGGCCGAGGCCCGGACTCCCGGCGGGCTCGTGCTGCACCTGCGCACCGAGCAGCGGCTCGCTCCCGGCGACAAGGTCCTCGTCGACTTCCCCGCCGACCGGCTGCTGATCTTCCCGGAGGACTCTCCGTGACCGCCACGACCGTCGCGCTGCGGCACCGCCTGGCCGAGCGCGGCGTGGACACCCAGATGCTGCTGCTCGTACCCGCGACGATCTTCGTGGTGGCCCTGTTCATCTACCCGTTCGGCTACGGGCTCGCCGTCTCCCTGCAACCGCGCGAGGGCGGCATGCTCTCGGCGTACCAGGCGTTCTTCACCGACGCCTACCAGCGGGACACGATCATGACCACGCTGCGGATCGCCCTTCCGGCGGCCCTGCTCAACGTGCTCGCCTCGGTGCCGATCGCGTACCGGATGCGTGGTCGTTTCCGCGGTAAGCGGATCTTGACCACCGTGCTGGTCGTGCCCATCACGCTCGGCACCGTGCTCACCGCCGAGGGCCTGCTGAACTTCCTCGGCCCGGCCGGCTGGCTCAACCGCCTCCTGCTCACCACCGGTCTCACCGACGCACCGGTACGCCTCACCAACAACTTCTGGGGTGTCTTCTTCTCCCTGGTCATCACCGGTTTCCCGTTCGCGTTCCTGCTCGTGCTCTCCTACCTGTCCGGCATCGACCCCAGCCTGGAACGGGCCGCCGCGACCCTCGGCGCCGGCTGGCGGCAACGGTTCTTCCGGATCACCCTGCCCCTGCTCGCACCCGGCCTGGCCACCACGTTCTGCCTCACCTTCGTGCTCGCGTTCAGCGTCTTCCCGTCGGCGATCCTGGTCGGCGACCCCACCGGCAGCACCCGGGTCATCTCGATCGCCGCCTACGAGGCCGCCTACGTCCGCTACGACTACGCCGCCGCGTCCGCCACCGCGATCATCATGGGTCTCGTCGAGCTGCTCGTGATCGCCGTCGTCCTGGGCCTGCGCAGCCTGCTCTACACCGGCTCCACCGCGGGAGGCAAAGGATGAGGTCGCGCCGCATGATCGTGGCGAGCCCCGCCGCCTGGCTCGTCTGGGGCGCCGTCGTCGTCTTCTTCATCGGCCTGGCCGGCGTCATCGGGTCGGTAGTGGTCAACTCATTCGGGCTGCGCTGGTTCGACTCGTGGCTGCCCGAGGCTTACACCACCCAGTGGTACGGGCAGGCCTGGGACGAGTTCACCCTGCTCCCCGTCCTCACCGTGACCCTGATCGTCTGCGTGCTGGTCGCCGGGATCTCGGTGGCCGTCGGCGTACCCGCCGCCTACGTCCTGGCCCGCCGCGCCTTTCCCGGCAGCCGGCTGCTCTACCTGCTGTTCCTGCTCCCGATCCTGATGCCGCCGATCACCTACGGCATCCCGCTGGCGACAGTGCTCTACAAGTACGGCCTCGCCGGTCACCTCTCCGGCGTGGTGCTCGCCAACCTCGTACCGTCGATCCCGTTCGTCATCCTCACCATGACGCCCTTCATCGAACAGATCGACCCGGCCATCGAGCGTGCGGCCCGGGTGCACGGAGCCCGTACCCGTCACGTCTTCTCCCGCATCCTCGCGCCGCTGCTCATCCCCGGCATCCTCGCCTCGGTGATCCTCGTGGTGGTCCGCACGGTCGGCATGTTCGAGCTGACGTTCCTGACCGCCGGGCCCGACTCGCAGACCCTGGTGGTGGCGCTGTTCTACTCGATGTCGGCGGCCGGGATCCGGGCACAGCAGTCGGTCGACGCGATGGCCGTCATCTACTGCGTGATGATGCTTACGTTGCTGGTCGTGGCTCTGCGCTTCGTCAACCCGACCCAGTTGGTGGCCCGAGTCAAAGAAGACCCCGAGTGAAGATCGCCGACGCTCGAGTCATCGTCACGTGTCCCGGTCGCAACTTCGTGACGCTCAAGATCGTCACCGACGAGGGCGTGACCGGTGTCGGCGACGCCACCCTCAACGGCCGTGAGCTCGCGGTGGCCGCCTACCTCACCGAACACGTCGTACCCGCCCTGATCGGCCGCGACCCGGCCCGCATCGAGGACACCTGGCAATACCTCTACCGCGGCGCCTACTGGCGGCGCGGCCCGGTGACGATGTCAGCGATCGCCGCCGTCGACACCGCCCTGTGGGACATCAAGGGCAAGGTCGCCGGCCTACCGGTCTACCAGCTGCTGGGCGGCCGATCCCGCTCCGGCGTGACCGTTTATGGTCACGCCAACGCGGTCGACATCGACGCCGTCCTGACCGAGATCTCGCACTACGTCTCCCTGGGCTACCGAGCGGTCCGGGTCCAGACCGGCATCCCCGGCCTCGCATCGACCTACGGCGTAGGCGGCGACCAGACGGTCTACGAACCGGCCGACGCCGCCCTGCCCACCGAGAACGCCTGGTCCACCGAGCACTACCTCGACCACGTCCCCCAGATCTTCGCCCGCGTCCGCGACGAGTTCGGCCCCACCCTGCGCCTGCTCCACGACGTGCACCACCGGCTCACCCCGATCGAGGCCGCCCGGCTCGGCAAGAGCCTGGAGCCCTATCACCTGACCTGGATCGAGGACCCGGTCCCCGCCGAACTCCAGGAGGGCTTCCGCCTGATCCGGCAGCACACCACCACCCCGATCGCGGTCGGCGAGGTCTTCAACACCATCTGGGACTGCCAGGAACTGATCACCTCCCAGCTGATCGACTACATCCGCGCCACCGTCGTACACGCCGGCGGCATCACCCACCTGCGGCGCATCTTCGACCTGGCGGCGCTCTACCACGTACGCAGCGGCTCCCACGGCGCCACCGACCTCTCCCCGGTCTGCATGGCCGCCGCCCTGCACGTCGACATCTCCATCCCCAACTTCGGCCTCCAGGAATACATGCGCCACACCCCCGAAACCGACGCCGTCTTCCCCCACACCTACCGCTTCGCCGACGGCTACCTGCATCCGGGCGAGGGTCCCGGCCTGGGCGTGGACATCAACGAGGAGCTGGCCGCGCGATACCCCTATCGCCCGGCGTCGCTGCCGGTGAACCGCCTCCAGGACGGCACCATGCACAGCTGGTGACCCGCGCTCGACTCGCATCGGCCAGAAGTACGGTTCCCGGTTCCGACCATCGACCGTGCCGCACCAGCCCGCGCTCCGATGATTTCCGCCGGTCCGGCCGCGACGATTTCCTGGTGGCCAGACAGAACCTCATCCCCGCCGGACTGCTCCTGCTCAGCGCCATCCCGGTGGTGGCCGGCAGCCTGCGCCTGACCGAGCTGGCCGGCGGCGCATCGACGCTGCCGGACAGCGACCGCATCACCTCGCTGCCGGTCCCGGTGGCGATACACATCATCAGCGTCACCGTCTTCAGCATCCTCGGCGCGTTCCAGTTCGCCCCCAGCTTCCGCCGGCGCCGCCGCGGATGGCATCGCGCCGCGGGCCGTGTCGTGCTCCCCTGCGGCATCGTCGCTGCCCTCAGCGGCCTGTGGCTGACCCTCTTCCTACCCCGCTCACCGGCCGACAGCGCACTGCTCGCGGTCATCCGGGTGGCGGTGGCCGCTGCCATGGTGACGTTCCTGGTCCTCGGCTACCGTGCCGTACGGCGCCGCGAGTTCACCCGGCACCGCGCCTGGATGATCCGCGGCTACGCGATCGGCCTGGGTGCGGGCACGCAGGCCTTCACCCAGGCACCGTGGCTGATCCTGATCGGTACGCTGACGCCGGCGGGCAAGGTCGTCACCCTGACCGCCGGCTGGCTCATCAACATTCTCGCCGCCGAATGGATCATCCGCCGCGGCCGGACGGGCAGGGTCGCTCGCAGGCTGCCCGGCCTCGAGCCGGCTCCCAGCGCTGCTCCACGGCCGCCGAGACAACCCTGACGCCCAGCTGGATCACCGCGGCTGGCTCCTGGGGTTGCCTCACGCCCGCCGAAGCAACCCTAGCGACCAGCTGGATCCCCGGCCTCCGGCTCAGGCGTCCGGCTCCCTGATGACGGCTCGCGCAATGTCGGGGGCCACCTCGACCAGCCCGTGCAGCGGGACTGTCCACTCGCCCAGCGCGAAGGCCTCCGCCAGGATCTGCCGCGCGCGGATCGGCCGCTTGCCGCGGGCCAGGCCGATTGCCAGGTCGGTCAGGGCCTGAGCCTTGCTCACGGGGCTGGTGATCCGGTCGACGACCGTCAGCGCGTTGTCGGGGCGCCCGCCGTCCCCCGCCATCACCGCGACCACCCGGGCCAGCGCGTCGTCCCGGTCAGCGGACGCACCCCGCATCAGAACGTTCCAGCGGGCGCGGGACGGGTCGTGCAGCGCGATCGCGCCGGCGACCCGCAGCGCGGCGTCGCGGTCGCCGGCCTCGGCCAGCCGCTGGGCGAGGTAGGCAAGCACGCCGGGCGGCGGCTCGGTGTCCTCGTTCACCAGCCACTCGGCCCGGTCGGGCAGGCCGAGCCGCAGGTAGGCGTCGATGCCGAGCACCACCGGCTCGGGCCACATGAACGCGGAGTCGTCACCGCCGGACCGCGCCACGTCCAGCGCGGCCTCGACCATCCGGGCGACCATGGCCGGATCACCGATCGCGGCCCACGCGGTGATCAACCGGCTGTACACCATGCACGCTTCCCACGGGTGGGTCAGCGAGCTGCCGATGCTCTCGCCGGTTCGTGCGTGACCGGCGCTGGTCGCCGGAGTGAACGCCCCGTTGTCGATGGCGCGCGCCGCCAACTCGGCGTGGAAGACGGCTCGCTGCCACGGCCGCGGCAATCGGCGCTCCAGCACCGCGACCGTCGAGGGCCGGGACGTCGCTACCGCCGCGGCGGCCAGCGCGGCCGCGGTCTCGGCGAGCTGGACATGCTCAGCCCGCGGGAGCATGGCCACGGCAGCCTCGATCAGCTCGACGGCAAAGCTGTCGTCGCCCGCCCTCCGATAGCCCTCGGCAACCAATGCCAGAGCGGCGGCGCGTTCGTCGGGCTCGGCCGCCCGGCTCGCCGTACGGGTGGCCGGCGCCAGAGTGGCACGGTCAGCGGCGAAGATGCGGGTGACCTCCTGCAGTGCCTCACCCTGCACCTCCTCGGCCAGCCGCGCCGCCGGCTCGTTGCCCTTCGGCGCGGCCAGGACCGCGATGCTGCCCAGGGTGTCGCCACGGGTCTCGTCGTCGCCTATGCGCCGGGCCAGCTTCTCCGCCTCCGCGAAGTCGCCGAGCTCGGCGTAGGTGACCGCGACCAGTTCCAGATCCGCGTTCTCACGGTCGGGATCGATTGTCGACCGCGACGAGGTCTCGGCCATCGCCGCGACCCGGGCGGCCTCGTCGAGATCGCCGGCCGCGACGAGAATTCCGGCCGCGCGGGCGAGGATCTCACCCGCCTGGTCGAGATCGAACGGGTCGGCCTGGTCGGGGTCGAAGTCGGGCTCGTCCACATCGAACTCGGTGCCGGTCAGCCGCCGGGTCACCGCGAACCGCGCCGCTCGCCGGGCGGCCTGCGGCCGGTCCTGCCCGACGACGGTTTCGCCCAGCGTGAGGGCGGCCTCGGCCTGTTCGACCGGGTCGTCGAGCAGATTGATGGCGTCCATGGTGGCGTCCTCCCACCCGCCGCGGGCGATGGCGTGGACCACCGCGATCAGCTGGTCCTTCGGCACCCGGCGCAGGCGGCGCTGGACGAGGGCGCGATCGCCGGTGCGTGCCACGACGATCGCGAGCGGGACGGACGCTTTCGGACCGGCCTGGACGGCGAGGTCCTCGGCCAGCTTGATCAGGTCAAGGCCGCTGTGGTCGCCGGCAGCCACCCGGTCCGCCCCGATCCGGGCGATCGTACGCACCCGGGCGACCGCGGGCAGGTTCCTGGCGATCTCCATGGCTTTGACGGGTTCGCCGGCGGCAGCCATGAGGTCGCAGACCGTCTCCAGCTGGTTCAGCCGGGTGCCCAGTCGTACCGCCTGGTCGTACGCCCGGTTGCCGACGTAGATCTCCAGGACCGGGCGGGCCCCGGCGGCCGGGTCGTCCATGCGCAGGAGCATGTGCTCGGCGTCGCCGTACCGGCCGGTGCGGGCACGGCACCGGGCCAGTGTCGCCGAAACGCTCCCGTTCACCCGGGGTTCGTCGTCAGCCAGCGCCAGCAGAAGGCGCTCGTCCAGCGCACTCAGCGGGCGGCCGCCCGCGTCGGCGACAGCAAGCCGGCCGAACGCACGACCGCCCTCGTCACCGATAGCGGTGACCGCCACCTCGGCCTCGGTCATCCGGCCCGCATGGGCCAGCGTGCCGGCGACTTCGCACAGTGCGGCGTCGCGCAGAGCCGGATTCCCGATCGAGCGGGCGAACGCGAGACCCCGCTCCCGGACGTACGCCAGCAGCACGTCGATGCCGTCCTCGGACTCGCTGAGCGCGAAGCCGACGATGTCGTCGGCCTCCTCCGGGTAACCCTGCTCGAGGGTCTTCACGGCCACCGCCAGCAGCGCAGCGCCGCGCTGCGGCTCCTCCATCTGCACGGCCATGAAGGACGCCACATCAACGCGGTGCACGGAAAGCAGGGCGGAGACGATCGACTGCTGAAGGGCGGTGCGCTGCGGACTCGGCTCGAGCGCGCCGACCAGGGCGAAGGCCCGCTCCGGCGATCCCAGCATGACCCACACGGCCGGCAGCGCCGGTGGCATGTGCAGGTTGGGCGCGGTCAGCTCCCAGCGCAGTTTCGCCAGCTGGGCGGCGGCGGCGAGATCGGGCTCCTTCTCCCGGGTCCAGCGCACCTGAGCGGCGGTGATCTCCCCCAGCGCCGGCCCGTCGCCGCCGAGGCGCTGCCGCATCCGGGCGTGGCGGTCCGGATCGAGCGCGAGGGTGGTCAGCAGGGTGGTCTCGCCGTTGTCGGCCAGCAGCTTGCCGTAACGGGCGAGCAGGAAGAACGGGGTGTCCGCCGGCCAGCGACGCGCGCCGTAGCGCGCCGACCACCGGTCGATTCGCGTTCGGTAGCTGCCGATCATCGCGCCACCCAGGGCCTCGCTGGCCTGTTCCCGGAGCGACTCGTGACCGAAGACGAAGCCGGCGCCGCCGTCCGGGAACGGCGTCACCACAAGCGTCCGGCCACCGACATTCACGACGGTTTCGCGGACGATGTGAGCGGTTTTTCCGGTGAGCTCGGCAACCTCGTCGATGCTGATGCCGCCCTCCGACGCGACCGCGAAACCCAGCACGTCCTGCGCGAGAGAATCGCTGCGCAGCAGCGTGTCGAGTTCCAGCCGCGCCTCGCGGTGAAGCCTCGCGGCCCGCGCCGAACCGGGCAACCGGCGCACTCGGCACGTCAGCGCCGGATGGTCGGTGACGTCGACCGGGAGGTCGAGCTGGTGACGACCGGCCAGCACCACCCGCAGCGCCGGATGCGGCTCGGCCGGCAGCAGCGTGAGAATGCTCGGCAGCAGCGTGGCCCGGTTGCGGCTCTGATCCTCGTCGATGCCGTCGACCACCAGCACCATCCGGCGCCCTTTCGCGTGCGCCTGATCGAGCGCCCGCCTCAGGAGTTCGGCCCGTTCCAAATGCAAGAGCGCTGGATCCCGTACGCCGGACGCAGTGGACTCCAGGTGAGTGGTCAGTTGGGCGTGCAGGGTCAGTTCGAACGCCGCGCTGTCGTTCCAGTAGGACTGGCCCGCCCGGACGAAGAAGTGCAGCATGTCGACGCCGGCCGGCGGCTCGAGCACGAAAGTCGCGAGCAGCGCTGTCTTACCCGACCAAGGTTCGCCCTGCCACCACACGTAGGACTCGTCGCCGAAGCAGAACGCGTGCAGCTCGGCCAGCTCGGCGGCACGATCCTCCAAAGTCGCCGGTGCCAGCTCACGGACGTGCTCGAGCAGCGCCTCCGGCGGTAGGACGACACCACCGGCACCGAAGTTGTTGATCTGGACGTTGTGGTCGCCCAGCTGAACGCCGCGGCTGTCGTGAACGCTCATCCGGCCGGCGACAATTCGCCAAGATCAATCACAGTCACCATCCCGATACGTTGAGCTACCACCAGATATAACAGGGTGCTCGAACACCATCACTCCTACGAATGGCTCCGAAGCGACCACGACGAGCCACACGCGACCACAACCGGCCTGCACCGGCGCCGGCGCGAACTGTTTGATGGGTGTCGGGGGACGAGTCGTTGTCCGGATGCGTGACGCCGGGTCGCTACGGTTGAACGAGCGGCGTCACCGGCGCCCGGAACGCATCCCCGCTTCACTGATCCGGCGGCGCCGGAGTTCGCGGGACGGCCGCGGCGCGCGCGGAAGCCCGCTGTCCGCTGGGACGACGAGCAGGACAGCTTTCCCGACGGAGGTCCGCTGCGGTCCCCGTTCACCGTCGGCCCGCCCCGGCATCCAGCTGGCTCCCAGGGCCGCCTCAACGGCCGAAAAGCAACCCTCACCACCAGCCGGATCACCGCCGCCGACGCCCGGTGCTGCCTCAAGGCCGCCGAGACCGTTGCCGGAGCAGCTGCGCCGCTACGCGCTGGAGGCATTGCGCAATCCGGACGGGGTTCGCCTGCTGGCCTGGAACGGGCTCGGGGTTCCTCGAACGGTTCGCCGGCCAGGTGGCCATCCTCGCCAGGCACCTCGGGCTCGGCTGACCAACCGGGCCGTTGTCCGGCGCCGGCGACCGAGGCCCTCGCCGCAGTGAAAAGGTTCAGTCGTCGATGGCCCTCGCCGCGGCGGCGATCGGCTCGAGTCCGGCGGCAAGTTCGTCGAGCTCGTCCGGGCTGAGCACCCCGTACGCCGGCGCCGCCAGCTCGTCGGTCAGCGCCTCGATCCGGTCCTTGATGTCGCGGCCGGCGTCGGTGAACCCGCCGCGGGCGTCCACCAGACCGCGGCCGCGCAGCCCGTCGACGACAGCGGTCAACTGCGCCACGGGCAGGTGGTGAACCCGGCCGAACTCCTCCGGCCGCATGCCAAGGGAGAGGGCGAGCAGGACGTGGGCCTCGGTGCCGCCGATGCCGTGCGCAACGAGGGCGGCGTTGTGACCGTCCCCGCGGTGCTCCCGCAGCAGCGTCGCCGCGTGCCACAGCCGGGCGACCGGTTCCTCGGGCACGTCGAGACCTCGAAGCGCGGCATACAGGACCCGGCCCTCGATCGGCGCGCTGACCGCTGCCCGGGTGGCGAGGTGGGCGACCCGCACCAGACCCGGGGAGTCGGCGAGATCCCCGATCACCTGGCGCAGCGTGGCGGCGCTGGCTCGCTCCCGTACGATAATGGCCTCTTGTGGTGTGGTCTTGCCCCACACCCACGGAATGTGCCGCGCCACCTCGCCGTCGGCGAAGTTGTAGAAGACCGCGTGCACCACGCCGGCCGGCGCCAATCCCAGCGGTGCGGCCCGGCCCGCGAAGTATCCGTCCCAGTAATTGCGCATCCCGAGGGCCAGGAACGCCTCGTTCGGCACCGCGGAGAAGGTGACGGTGGCGATCGGCTCGACGAGCTCGAACATGCGGTGAACCATGACCCGTGGGTGTGACATCGCCGGAGCCTCCTGTGGTTGTGACGGCAGCCTGTCACCGTTGCTACGAACGGCACGGCCCGGATACGACATCACCCGGGCAGCCACGGCTCGAGCAACGAAGGATCGGCGACGAACCCGGAGACCCGGTCACGATCCGGCGCGCTGAGCGGGAGCAGCCGGAGCCGCTCACCCCACTCCGGCACCCGCTCCGGCTCGCCGAGCACCGTCGACAGCTCGACGAGCGCCGCCAGCGCCATCGCCTGCTCGACAACCGGCGCCTTCTCACCGTGCCGGCGCAGGCCCGAGTTCAGGGCCCGGAAGGCGGCCAGGTCGTCGCTCTTGAACTCGCGCAGGATCCGCGCGTTGTCGAGCACCTTGGCGAGCCCGGCAAGCTGCTTGGACCCGCCGTACTCCAGCTCCTCGGGCTCGTCCCGGCGGATGAAGACGATCGAATTTCCGGACGGATCCATGATCGTGAACCGCGAAGCACCGGCCCGGAACCGCGTGATCCGCGGCAGACCTTTGGAGAGGACCTTCCCGTACGCCCGGCGCATCGCCTCACTGAAAGTCGCGTGATACGGCGCAACCGCGTCCACCATCACCAGGCACCCACCACTCCGCTCCTGCGCCGGGTCGAGCCCTTCCGGTGCGCGCCCGTAATGCAGATCGAACCCACTCCACCGAAATGCCAGATACACGTACGGCCTGTGCTGCTCCCACGTCACCTTGAACCCCAGGGCCCGCCAGAACGCCAGCGTCTCCTCCGGCGACACGCAGGGCAGCAGCGGCACGATCGTCTCGTTCGGGCGGACAGGTTCATCGGTCATCGTCAGCACCTCGTCACTCGGCGTCCACAGCGAGGTCGAAGTCTTCCCGAATCCCGTCCGGCGCGCCTATGAGTTGGCACGAACCCTGTCCGAGCTGCGCTTCAGGCGAACGTGGTGGTGTCCGCGCTGGCCAGAACGGACCCGCCGACGCTGATGGCGGACCGGATGAAGTACTCGCCTCGGGCCTTCGGCAGCGGCACCCAGAAGTCGAAGGATGCGGTGTCCCGGTTGGAGCCGGCCGTCAACTGGACCACGGCGTTACTTCGCCGCCAGCGGTCGTTGAGTGGCGTACCCCCGTCCTGCTGCCACATCGACCACGAGACCAGCGCCTGCCGCTTCCGCAGCCCGCCGAGTTCCACCTCCGCCGTGACCACCACGCCGAGGGTCTCCCGGCGCTTGCCCTTGCCCGGTTTCCGGGCCGCCTTCCGCGCGCTCTTCACCACCGTCGCCACCTCGGCCGCCGCCTGGTCCGGCGGCAGCGGCACACCGTTCGGGGCGGTGTTCTCCAGCATCATCAGCGCGGCGACAGTGGTGACGTATCCCGTGCAGTCGGCCGCCGCCAGCTGTTCGAAGCACTCGTTCTCGATCTGGCTCGTCACGCCGCCGGCGGAGGGCGACCTGGCAGGTTCCCTGACAGGCCCCTCCGAAGAAGGCTCGACGGGCGGCTCGAGGGAAGGCTCGGCGGGCTCGCTGGCGCCGCCATCGTCGTCCGGCGGATCGGTCGGCTCCGGCTCGTCGCTGGGCTCAACCAGGTATGCGGCCACCCGCGGCCGAGTCATAGCGGCAGCACGCGGCGGCGAGACCCGCTGCCGGTACTCACTCAGCGCGATGTTCTTGACGAACCGCACCGATATGAACTTGGCGCTGTCCTCGATGTCCGGATCCGGCCAGAGAACCGGCACGGCCGCTATCCCGGTGATCACGGTGGCCAGGGCGACAGCGATCCCCGCGAACCCGGCCCACCTGCTGCTTTTCCCAGCGCCAGGTTCGTTCTCTTGGACTACTTCCCTCGCCGCGTCGCGCCCGAAGTTGTTCATGCTCATCGCGGGCCACCCGAAATCTATGCGTTCCCCGGAGCATAAAACCGCCCGCGAACCACGAGCCCGCACTGCACGTGATCCGACAGCCGAGCCGATCAGTCGTCGGCCGGGACCACCATCGGGGTGCCGGCGACCGGGTCCGGGACGACGACGCAGGTCAGGCCGAAGACTTTCTCCACCAGCTCCGCCGTGACCACCTCGGTGGGCGGCCCCTCAGCAACGATCGCCCCGTCGGCCATCGCGATGATGTGGTCGCAGAAGCGGCAGGCCAGGTTCAAATCGTGCAGGACCACCACGACCGTCTTGCCGGACTCAGCGTTCAGTTTCCGCAGGAGCCGCAGCAGGTCGACCTGATGCGCGATGTCGAGGAACGTGGTCGGCTCGTCCAGCAGCAGCAAATCGGTCTCCTGGGCCAGCGCCATCGCCACCCACACGCGTTGCCGCTGCCCACCGGACAGCTCCCGGATAGGCCGGTTGACCAGGTCAGCGGTGCCGGTCGCGTCGAGCGCCCGGGTCACGGCGTCGTGATCGCGCCCGGTCCAGCGGCGGAACCAGCCCTGGTGCGGGTAACGGCCACGGGAGACCAGGTCGGCTACGGTGATGCCGTCCGGGGCGACCGGGCTCTGCGGGAGCAGGCCGAGCACCTTGGCGACGTCGAGGGTGCTCAGATCGGTGATGGACGTGTCGTCCAGGTAGACCGTCCCGGCACGCGGGGGCAGCAGCCGGGCCAGGCCTCGCAGGAGGGTGGACTTGCCGCAGGCGTTGGCGCCGACGATGGCGGTCACCCTGCCGTCGAGGACGGTGACGTCGAGGTTGGCCACGACGGTCTTGTCGTCGTAGCCGAGGGTGAGGCCGTCGGCCCGCAGTCGGGTCATCCGCCCGCTCCTTGCCTGTTCGTGGTGGCCAGCAGCCACAGCAGGTACGGCGCGCCGACCGCGCCGGTGACCACGCCGGTGGGCAGTGGGGTGGGCATCAGGTGGACGGCGACCAGGTCGGCGGTGAGCAGCAGCGCGGCTCCGGCGAGGCCGGCTGCCAGGATGCCGCCGCCGGCCGGGCCGAGGAGGCGGTTGGCGATCGGGCCGGCGACCAGTGCGACGAAGATGATCGGGCCGGCCACGGCGACGGCGAGGGCGACCAGGATGACGGCGACGGCTAGCAGGCCGGCGCGGCTGAGTTCGGTACGCGCTCCGAGCGCCCGGGCCGTGTCGTCGCCGAGTTCCAGTGCCCGGAGTTGCCGTTGCAGCAGGACGGCTGTGGGCAGCAGGACGACCAGTGAGATCAGCAGCAGCCGCAGTTCGCCGGTGCTGGCCTGGCCGACCGAGCCGGTCAGCCAGTGCATCGCCTGGCGGGCCTCGAAGAGCTCGGCGTGGGTGAGCAGGTAACCGGTGCAGCCCTCGAAGAACACGGCGACGCCGATGCCGATGAGGATGAACCGGTAGCCGCTGACGCCGTCGCGCCAGGCGAGCACGTACATGAGGGTGGCGGCGAGCAGGGCGCCGCCGAGGGCGAGGCCGCTGACGGCCAGCCCGCCGACCTGGAGCAGGACGATGCCGAAGACGGCGGCGAGGCTCGCTCCGGAGGTGATGCCGACGAAGTCGGGTGAGGCGAGCGGGTTGCGCAGCAGCTGCTGGAAGATCGTTCCGGAGGCGCCGAGGGCGAGGCCGACCGCGAGGGCCGAGGAGGCGGTGGGCAACCGCAGGCCACGTACGACGAAGTCCACGCTGGGGTCGTCGCGCAGATGCAGCACGGAGCTGATGACCTCGGTGGCGGTCAGGCGGAAGCTGCCGACCATCATGGTGAGTACGAAGAGCACGGCCACGGCGCCGGCCAGCGCCGAGGTGACCAGCACGGAACGGGCGACGCGGCGGCGCCGGGTGAGGCTGAGCGCGTCGGCGGTGATCGCTGTCATGGTGTCCTCACTTTTCCGACAGCCGGCCGTATCGGACGATGCCGACGAAGACCGGTGCCCCGATCAGCCCGAGGACGACGCCGACCTGGAGTTCGTCGGGGGCGACGATTACCCGGCCGACCACGTCGGCGAGCAGCAGGACGATCGGTGACAGCAGCATCGAGTAGGGAATGATCCACCGGTAGTCGGGCCCGCAGAGGAACCGCGCGACGTGCGGCACGACCAGCCCGACGAAGATGATGGGCCCGCATGCCGCGGTGGAGGCTCCGGCGAGCAGCGCGACGACGCCGAACGCGGCTGCCCGGGTGAGGCCGACGCGCTGTCCGAGGCCCCGGGCGACGTCTTCGCCGAGAGCGAGCCCGTTGAGGGTGCGGCCGAAGGCGAGCGAGGCGAGCAGCCCGAGGAGAAGGAACGGTGCGACGGCGGTGAGGATCGGGGCGTACCGTCCGGCGAGCGAGCCGACCTGCCAGAACCGGAGTTCGTTGAGGGCGTCCACGTTGGTCATGACGATGCCGGTGGTCAGCGAGCCGAGGCCGGCGGTGACGGCCGCGCCGGCCAGTGCGAGTTTCACCGGGGTGGCGCCTTCGCGGCCGAGGGACGCGACGGCGTACACGAGCACCAGCGCGCCGATCGCCCCGGCGAAGGCGAACCAGATGTAGACCTCGACGCCGCTCACACCGAGCACGGTGACGGCGGAGACGACGAAGACGGCGGCGCCCGAGTTGATGCCCATGATGCCGGCGTCGGCGAGCGGGTTGCGGGTGACGCCCTGCAGGATGGCGCCGGCGACGCCGAGGGCGGCGCCGACGAGGATGCCCAGCAGGGTCCGGGGCACCCGCATCTCCAGCGTCACGGTGCTGCCGATCGACCCGTCGTCGTTCCAGCTGCCCAGGGCGTGCAGGACTTCGGACAGGCCGATCGACCGGGAGCCCTGGGTGACGCTGAGGAAGGCGGCCAGGGCCAGTGCCGCTCCGAGAACGACGAGCCCCGGCGCCAGGGCCGTGGCTCGTCGTGTCGTTTGAAGAGAGACATTCATCGGTACGGGCTAGGAGCCGATGTTCTCGTCGGCTGCCTTCACGGCTTCGGTCAGCTTGTCGAGCTCGGTGGCGAAGTCGCCGTAGGTGTGCAGCCAGTACGCCGGCCAGGCAACCACCGCGCCCGCCTTGGCAGCCTTGATCTTGAACCAGGTCGGCTGCTTCTTGCCCCACTCGGCGTTGGAGGTGGGCGTGTACGCGCGGCCGTCCCACATGATCAGGTCGGGCTGGTACTTGTCGGCGTTCTCCCAGCTGAGGTTCTCCCAGTACGGGAACGCCTTGTCGGGGCTGTCCGGGTTGATCACCTTCATGCCGAAGTTCTGGAAGTCCAGCAGCTCCGGGGCGTACTCCGGGTTGGCGAAGTAGACCTTGTCGTCGGCCGGCGACATCGCCCCGACGGTCAGGCCGGGCTTGGCCGCGACCGCTTCCTTGAACGTGGCGACGGACGTCTCGAACCGCTTCTTGGTCTCGGCGATCTTCGGATCGTCCACCTTGGCGCCCAGGCTCTCGGCGAGGTCCTCGTAGCCTTCGGCGAGCGCGACGATCGACTTGCCCTGGGTGACGCCGACGACCGGGGCGAGGTCGGCGAGCTTCTTGCTCTTCTCGTCGACGCCCTCCTCGAGGCCGCTGTGCGCCTTCTCCGCGGGCCACCAGTCACCGACGATCAGGTCGGGGCGCAGCGCGGCCGCCTTCTCGACGTCGATCTTGCCCCACTCCTCACCGAGGATCTCGATGCCGGTGAGGTCGAGGCTCTTGAGGTTGGGGTCGGTCTTGACGGCCTCGTCGGCGTAGATGCCGACCGGCTTGATGCCGAAGGACATCAGCGCGGCGGCCTCACCGGCGTGCGCGATGATCCGGGTCGGGACCTTGTCCGCCTTGACCACCGTGCCGGACCCGTCGGGGAACGACCAGCCTTCGGATGCTGCGGCGGCGGTGTCCTCGGAGGAGTCGCTGGAACCACATCCGGCGAGCAGGATACTGAGCGCCGAAACGGCCATTGCCGTACGCAAAGCGCGCATTTCTATGGGGTCCGATCATCATAGGTAGCCTTAGTTAGGACAGGCTAACCATAGGTCTCCCCTTTGACCAGTACGGGGTGCGTGATCACACCGTCAGCGGACCGGCGACGTCGATCCGGCCGTGGCCGATCAGCCAGCGCAGCGATTCCAGGACGGCTTCCTCGGGCTGGTAGCGCGGGCGGTATTCGATCAGCGTGCGGGCCTTGTCGATGCTGAAGCTGTGGTTGCGGACCAGGTGTTCCCAGCTGCTCTGCCCGGCCTCGTCGTCGGTGCCGGCGCGGAACTGGTCCCAGGTCACCGTGCGCAGCTCCGCGGTCCGGCCGAACCAGGACGCGCCGATCCGGGCATAGCCGCGAACGTTCAATGCGGACGGAGCGACGACGCTGAAGTCCTCACCGGCGGCCGCGTCGCGATGGTCGACGGCCGCCTCAAACGCCTGGGCCACGTCATCGGCGTGGACGTGGTGCATGAATTCGGCGCCGATCCCCGGCACCTCGATCGGCTCGCCGGCGGAGAGCTTGCGCCAGACCGCGGGGTCGAGGTTGCCGAGCGGGCCGATCGGGTGCCAGCCGGGGCCGACGATGTGGCCGGGGTGCAGCGACGTGGTGACCAGCCCGCCTGAGCGGGTCTCCTCCCGCAGCATCTCGGCGATGGCGGCCTTGGCGATGCCGTACTCACCGACGGGCGGGGGCGCGTTGTCCTCGGTGAGCGGGGATCTGTCGCTCGGACCGGCACGCCAGATCGAGCCGCAGTGCAGCAGGTGCCCGGTCGCGCCGCGCAGCCGCTCGACGAGCGCGGTCGCGGAATCGGCGGTGAAGCAGATGAGGTCGATGACGGCGTCGGGTTGAAGGCCGGCGACGCGGTCGCCGAAGGTGCCCTCACGGTCCTCGGCTTCCCGGTCGGCGCTCACCTGGCGCACCTGCTGCCAGGCCGGGTCGCCGGCATAGCTGGATCGCTGCCCGCGGCTGATGTTGACCACGTCATGGCCGGCGCGGACCAGCCTCGGGATCAGGAACGTGCCGATGTGCCCGCTGCCGCCGACGACCACGATTCTCATGACGCCAGGCTATGCGAGGTCCCGCCTCAGTCGCCCGCGCTGATCTGAATGTCCGGGACTCCGGCAACACACTCCAGATCGACCTCGACCCGGTCGGCCGGGTCGCCGACCGAACGGAACTCGCCCTCGTCGTAGTCCTGTTCGTGCACCGCCCACCCCTGGGCCGGTGCCATCGACACGATCCGGTCGCAGTCGGCCACCACGGTTCCGCCCCTGGTCGGGAACGAGAGGCCGGAGACGGCGGGCAACGGGGTCGCGGCCGATCCCGACGGTGCGGGCGCCGGGAAGGACGAGCGCAGCGTCCGCAGCTCCCGCTCCACCTGATCCTCACTGACCGGCGCGCCCTGCCGGGAGGTCAGGCCCGCACCGACCAGTCCGATGCCGACGACACCGACCACGACGGCGAGCACCACCGCCAGGAGCCAGCCGGCGACGATCAGCAGGGGACGGCGGTCGAAGATTCGCACCTGGCCACTATCCGCCCGGCGGCGATAAGGCGAGCACGCGCCACGGATAAGGGAGGGTTAAGACCTTGCCGATCAGGCCCTGACCCCGGATAACGTGCAGCCGTGGCCCGACTGCTGTTGATCGAGGACGACCCGGCGATCCGGAACACCCTGCTGCGCGCCCTGCGTGAGCGCGGGCACGCGGTGGCGGCTGCCGGTGCTGCGATGGAGGGGCTGCAGACCGCCCTGGCGGAGCGCCCCGACCTGATCGTGCTGGACCTGGGCCTGCCCGATCTGGACGGCCGGGAGCTGCTGCGGATGCTGCGGGCGGTGAGCCGGGTCCCGGTGATCGTGGCGACCGCCCGGGACGAGGAGACCGAGATGGTCCGGCTGCTGGACGCCGGCGCCGACGACTACGTGGTCAAGCCCTTCACCGCGGCGCAGCTGGACGCGCGCATCCGGGCGGTGTTGCGCCGCGGCGGCGAGGCCGCCGAAGCCACCCCGGAACTCACGGTGGGCGGTCTGCGCATAGACCCGGGTGCTCGTACGGTCACCCTGGACGGAACCGAGGTGGAGCTCAGCCCGCGCGAGTTCGACCTGCTGCACCACCTCGCGCAGCGGCCCGGACAGGTGGTCACCAAGCGGGAGCTGCTCAGCGAGGTGTGGCAGGTTCCGTACGGCGGGGCGGACAAGACGGTCGACGTGCACCTGTCGTGGCTGCGGCGCAAGCTCGGTGAGACCGCCCTGGAGCCCCGCTATCTGCACACCGTGCGCGGTGTCGGCGTGAAGCTGAGCGAGCCGGCGTGAGGAGCCGCCTGACTTTGCTGGTGGCGGGGACGACGCTGCTCGTACTGCTCGCTTTCCTGGTTCCCCTCGCGGTGCTGCTACGCCAGGTGGCCGAGGACCGGGCGCTGAGCCGTGCCGACGACGTGGTGCAGACGATCGTGCCGGTGGCCGGGTCGGGGGATCTGACCGCTCTGCGGCTGACGGTGACGGCACAGCCCGTACCGGTGACGGTCTTTCTTCCCGACCGGAGCGTGATCGGCGCGCCCAGCGAGCGCACCCCCGGCGTCCGCCTGGCCGCCGCCACCAACCGCGCCCTGACCGTTGTGACCGATGATGGTCAGGAACTGGCGGTCCCGGTGATCGGTGCCGGCGGCACGACGGTGGTGCGCACGCTGGTCACTGACGCCGAGCTGACCCGCGGCGTGACCCGGGCCTGGTCCATCCTGGGCGCCCTCGGCCTGACCCTGGTGCTGCTCGGCCTGCTGGTCGCCGACCGCCTGGCCCGCGCCATCACCAGACCCATCACCGAACTCTCCGAGGTGTCGCATCGCCTGGCCAACGCCGAGCTGACCGCCCGCGCCTCCCCGGCCGGCCCGCGCGAGCTGCGTGAGGTGGCCGGTGCGCTGAACCATCTCGCCGGCCGCATCCAGGAGTTGCTCGCGGCCGAGCGGGAGCAGCTCGCCGATCTGTCGCATCGCTTGCGAACACCGCTGACCGCGCTGCGCCTGGAGGCGGAATCGCTGCGCGACCCGGAGGAGTCGGCCCGGATCGCGTCCGCTACTGATCAGCTGACCAGGGCGGTCACCGCGGTGATCCAGCAGACCCGCCGCCGTGATGCCCCGCCCGCCGTGGCGACCTGCGACGCCGCGGCGGTCGTGCGGGACCGGGTCGCGTTCTGGGCGGTGCTGGCCGAGGACACCGGCCGTGACCTGCGCCGGAACCTCCCGGAGGCGCCCCTTCCGGTAGCGGTCTCCGCAGATGATCTTGCAGCGGCGCTGGACGCGCTGCTCGGTAACGTGTTCGCCCACACCCCGGACGGCACACCACTCTCGGTCACCCTCACCGGGCGGCCGGGCGGCGGCGCGATCCTGGAGATCACCGACGAGGGCCCGGGGTTCGCTGCTTCGGAGGCTCGCCGCGGCGCTTCAGGCGGCGGCTCGACCGGCCTCGGCCTGGACATCGCCCGGCAGGTGGCAACCACCTTCGAGATCGGCGCGACCCAGGCGGGAGGGGCACAGGTCCGGCTGGAAATCATCGGGGCCTGACCTGACGCGCATCGTCAATACAGTGTTGACGTGGCAGAGGAACTGGACCAGCTGGCAGAGATCCGCGCGGCTCGCTCCCGGTTGGACGAGCAGGAGTTGGCCCTGATCGAACGGGCGCGCTACGCCGGAGCGACATGGTCCCAGGTCGGCGCCGCCTTGGGGCTGGCCAGCCGGCAAGCCGCCGAACAGCGCCGCCGGCGCCTGGCAGCCGCCGTGGAAGCCCGGTGCAGGGAGGCCGATCGTGCGTGGGGACCCGACATCGCTGCCATCCGCGCCGCGATGAGTAATCTGCACCGCTGGATCCTGCTGGACCGGCACTGGGATTCCCGGTTCCCGCGAGCGGCGCTGACGCACGTCACCGTGGCCACCGCTCTGCAGGCAGCACCCGGAGCTCTCTACGCCCTGGCCCAGCACGCGCTCACCGACCTGGCCGAATCCGGCCTGCAACGCCTTCCCGCACCGGTCCAGATGGAAGCGGCCGCCCTGCGAGAGTCCCTGTCAACCAAGCGTTGACAGATGCTCCAGGCATTGATTCGCAACGACTCAACTCAAAAGATGTGAGCCATGACGGCTCAACTTCGGCGTAATGCCGTGCTGTTCGTGCTGATCTCGCTGCTGTCCGGCTTCGGAAGCACCACCATGTCCCTGGTCGCCGGTATCTGGATCCTGGACCTCACCGGGTCCAGCAGCTGGGCCGCCCTCGCCGGCCTCTGCGTCTACGCTCCGCAGCTGGCCGGACCGTGGCTGGGCGCCGTGCTCGACCGGCTGCCGAGGCGGCCGACCGTGATCGCGGTCAACCTGATGCTCGCCGCCGCGCTCGTCAGCCTGTTCGCGGTGCGCACCGCCGATCACCTGTGGTTGATCTTCCTGGTCACCCTCGCCTACGGGGTCAGCTACGTGCTCATCGACGCGGGGGAAACGGCCCTGCTGCCCCAGGCCCTCCAGCCGGCACAGCTCGCCGACGTCAACGGCTGGCGGTCCAGCGCCCAGGAAGGCACCAAGCTGGTGGCCCCGCTGGCCGGTGCCGCCCTGTACGCCTGGCACGGTGGCCACATCGTCGCCGCGGTCAGCGCCCTGATGCCGATCCTCGTCGCCGGCCTGTACGCGGCCCTGCGCCTGAGCCGCGTCGCCCCCGGACCGGCGCACGACCAGCCCACCCGGCGCTCCGGACTGGCCATTTTGCGCGCGGATCCCACCATCCGTCTCACCGTGGGCCTCGCCGCCACCGCGATCGCCATGTCCGGCTTCACCACCGCGGCTCTGTACACGATCGTCACCACCGACCTGCGTCTACCGGCGACGTTCCTCGGCGTGGTGATGAGCGCCCAGGGCGCCGGCTCCATCGTCGGTGGCCTGGTCGTCGGCCACCTGATCGCGCGGCGCGGCCCGCTCACCGTCGGCATCGCCGGCACAGCCCTGTTCGCCGCCGGTTGCCTGATCCGCTGCCTGCCATGGCCGTCGGCCACCATCGCCGCCTCCGTCATCGCCGGCATCGGCCTGCCCTGGACCGTCGTCGCAGCGGTCACCGCCGTCCAGACGCATGCGCCGGCAGCGGCGTTGGGCCGCGTAGCCGCCACCGCCAACACCGTCATGTTCAGCCCCATCGCCGTGGCCGTCCCCCTCGGTGCCGCCGCCGTACACCTCGGCGGCCGCCCCGCCATGGCCGCCGCCGCCCTGATCTGCCTCGTGGCCGCCACAGCCGTGCTCCGCCGTCGACCGGCACGGCAAGCCACCACCGGCGGCACCGCCGCGCTGTCCACGACAACCGGCACTGACCCTCGGCCAATCTCCTCATAGCGGCGGGGCGGCGGCGCGATCCTGGAGATCACCGGCTTCGGAGGCTCGCCGCCCGATCGTCTCTGTCAGCTGCGCGGGCAGAACACGTGGTTGAACAGCGTCTCGATGGCCTCGTTGGTGTCGCCCTGGTACGGGTTGATCGACATGCTGAGCCGCCGGCTGCCGTCCCGGGTGTGGTAACTGCCGGTGTTGTAGCCGAAGATGCCGCCGCCGTGCCCGTAAAGGATCACTCCGCAGGACAGCGTGGTGCGTTCCAGGCCCAGCCCGTAGTCGTGGCCCTCGACCATGGTGGTCATCGCGGTGAGCTGGGCGGGCGGCAGGAGCCGGCCGGTCAGCAGGGCGCCGAAGAACGTGTTGAGGTCCGCCGTGCTGGAGATCACGTCTCCGGCCGCACTCGCGATGCTGGGGTTCATCAGCGTCACGTCGACCGGCTTCGGGTTGTTCTCCGGCCCGGTCGGCAGGTAACCGTGCGCGTGCGGGCCGGTGATGCGGGCCCGATCTCCGGGTGACTCGGTCTGGCGCAGGCCCAGCGGGCGGATGATCCGCCGCCGGATCTCATCGGCGTAGGTGTGCCCGGCCACCGCTTCGACGACCATGCCGAGCAGCACGTAGTTGGTATTCGAGTAGGACCAGTCGGTGCCGGGGGCGAACAGCGGAGGGTGTGCGGTCGCCTCGGCGACCAGTTCCGCCGGGTGCCAGGAGCGGAACCGCTGCGGCAGCCAGCCCTCCGGCGACAGGTCCAGGGCGTCGGTGTAGTTGTACAGGCCGCTGGTGTGGTTGAGCAGCTGCCGCAGGGTGATCCCGTCCCCGCTCGGCACCGTACCCGGCAGCCACCGCTCCACCGGATCGTCCAAGCCCAGCCGCCGCTCCGCGGCGAGCTGCAGGATCACCGTGGAGAGGAATGTCTTGCTGACGCTGCCGATCCGGAATCGTCCGGCGGCCACAGCGGGGCCCGGCCGGTCGAGCCGGGCGACCCCGGCGGCCGCGCGCCGGACGCCGGATCGGTCGGCCACCTCGGCCAGCGCGGCGTTCGCGCCGGCGGCGACGATCGCGTTGAGGTCTTTGCGCAATTCGCTGTGTCCCGTTGAAGCGACGCTCGATGGTGACGCTGCCGTGGCCGGTGCCGCCACGGCGAGCGACAGCGCGGTGAGGGTGAGCACGGAGCAGATCCGAAGGATACGCACACGATTCCCTTCTCGATGTCCGCGCATCGGGCGCGCGGCTGTCTGCAGATCCTGCTCCGCATCGACGCCGATCGAACCATGCCCGAGGACGACCCGGCCCGGAGCCGATCCCAGGGTCGAGAGCGGGCAGCACTCGGGGAGGAACACCACCGCCGTCAGGGTTGTGGCCGGGTGAGCAGGCGCGGGTGCCTCAGGGCAGACCCGCACCGGCACGGCCGCGCTACGCTGGCGCCCGTGTCGCTCAGCGCGCGTGAAGTCGATCTGTTCGAGCGCTTCCGGGGCCGCCTGGAGGCGATCGCCTACCGCATGCTGGGCTCGGCGAGCGACGCCGAGGACGCTGTGCAGGACACGTTCCTGCGCTGGCAGGCCGCCGATCGCGGGTATGTCGAGACACCCGAGGCATGGCTGACCAAGGCGCTGACCAACGTGTGCCTCAACCAGCTCACCTCCGCGCGGTCCCGGCGCGAGACCTATGTGGGGCCGTGGCTTCCGGAGCCGCTGCTCGCCGGGGATCGGATGCTCGGCCCGGCGGAGACCGCTGAGCAGCGTGAATCGGTCTCGATCGCGGTGCTCACGCTGATGGAGCGGCTGTCGCCCAAGGAGCGGGTGGTGTACGTGCTGCGGGAGGCCTTCGGTTACTCGCACGCCGAGATCGCGGGCATGGTCGAACTCAGCGAGTCGAACTGCCAGCAGGTCTATCACCGCGCCCGGCAGCACGTGGCCACCGGCCGTGCTCGTCGCGAGGTGGACGCCGCCGATGCGGAGAAGATCGCCGCGGAGTTCCTCGCGGCGGCGCTGAGCGGCCGCACCGAGCCGCTGATCCGGATGCTGACCGGCGACGCGGCGGGCCTGACCGATGGCGGTGGCGAGGTTCCGGCCCGTAGCGTGCCGATGGTCGGGGCGGTCGAGATCGCCCGGTTCCTGCGCGGCGGCCTGAAACCGACCCCGGCGAAGCGGGCCATCGCCGGCGGCGACTACACGCTGCACGCGGCAGTGGTCAACGGCGGGCCCGCGGTGGTGGGCGTTCTCGGTGACCGGGTCATCGGAGTGATCTCCCTCGAGCTCACCGCCGACGGCATCAGCGCCCTGCACATCCAGGCCAACCCCGGCAAGCTGAACCGCCTGTCCCGCCAGCGGACAACCGCCGGTGAGCGGTGATCCAGGTCATAGCCGGTACCTGTCAGGGACCGGGTCGCCATCCGGTTCAGAAGGCATCAAGCCTTCGAAGACAGGAGCGACACCATGCAGCACCGCATCGTCGTCCTCGGCGCCGGATATGCCGGCGCCCACGCCGCGGGTCGCCTCGCCCGGCGGTTGCACCCCGGCGACACCCGGATCACCGTGGTCAACGCGGAGCCGGACTTCGTTCAGAGGCTCCGGATGCACCAGCTCGCGACCGGCCAGCACCTGCGGCGCCGACCGTTGACCGACGTCTTCGCGGGCACCGGCATCACGGTACGACCTGGCAGGGTGACCTCGGTCGACCCCGGACACCGCATTGTCGAGCTGGCCGACGGTCAGATCAACTACGACACCCTCGTGTACGCGCTCGGCAGCACCGCCGCCGACCACGGTGTGCCCGGAGTCGCCGAGCACGCTCACCACGTCTCGGGTGAGCAGGGCGCGCTGCGATTGCGTGAGCGTCTGCGCGACCTCGCCGCGGGTGGCACCGTTCTCGTCGTCGGTGGCGGTCTGACCAGCATCGAGGCGACCACCGAGATCGCTGGGTCCCGCCCGGATCTGAACGTCGCGCTCGCGGCCCGCGGCGGTGCCGGCGACTGGCTCAGCGACAAAGCCCAGCAGCACCTGCGCCGAGTCTTCGACCGGCTCGGCATCACGGTCCACGAGCAGTCCGACGTCGTACGCGTCAGGGAAACCGGCGTGGTCACCGCCGACGGCCGGGAGATCTCGGCGGATGTCACCGTGTGGGCGGCGGGCTTCGCCGCGCACCCGATCGCCGCTGCCGCGGGCTTCGAGGTCACCGGCACCGGGCAGATCCTGGTCGACCGGACCACCCGCTCGGTTTCCCACCCCGGCGTGTACGCGGTGGGCGACGCCGGAATCACCGATGGCGAGGGCGGCAAACCCCTGCGGATGTCCTGCGCCTCCGGCATCCCGATGGCCTGGCAGGCAGCCGACGCCATCGCGGCCCGCCTGACCGGCCGCAAGACCCCGATGATCCCGCTGCGATACGTCTCCCAGTGCATCAGCCTCGGCCGCCACGACGGCATCCTGCAGATCGTGACAGCGGGCGACCGTCCCACCTCGTCCGTGGTCACCGGCCGGGCAGCCGCCCGGATCAAGGAGTTCATCTGCGCCGGCGCGGCCTGGAGCATCGGCCACCCGACGGTCATGCTGCCGAGCCTGCGCCGCCACGTCACCGCCGGTGGCCAGGAGGCATGGTGGCCGACGGCAGCTGTCCCCACCGTGACTGATCGAGGGCCTACGATGCCGTGATCGCCTGACCGACCTAAGTAGAGGGTGGGCGGCAGGCGTGGCATGCACTGACGCACCGGCTTCAACGGGGAGATCATGATCAAACTATCGGTATCCGTGCGAACGTTACTGGCGTCGCTGCCGGCCCTGGCGGTGGCGCTCTCACCGGCGGCGGTCCTCGCCACTCCCGCGGCGGCCGCCTCCGGGCCGGCCGGCGTGGTGGCCGGACCAGCCCCGGCTCGGGCGGACCTCGAGTTCGCATGGCGCCCGGAGTCCACCGACGTCTCGTATCTGGGCGGCATGGGTGCACGGGCGTTCGTGCAGGCGGTCGCCACCAATGTCGGCACGCGAGCCGCAGCCCGGGTGACGTTCCACTTCACCCCGCCGCCTGGCAGCACGATGGATCCCGCCGAGAACGAACAGTTCGGCTGGACCTGCGACACCTCGACCGCGACGTGGGCCTGCACCAACGGGCGGACCGTCGGAGCCGGCGAGTTCGAGGGCCTGAACCTGACGGTCCTGCTCCCCGCCGGGACGGTGGGTGACACGGTCACGATGAGGGGGTCGGTGTCCACCACCACGCCCGAGCGCTCGCTGAGCAACAACAGCGGAGAGACGACATTCCGGTACGTCGTACCGCGCCCCGCCGACATCACGGTCAACAGCGTCTCCGTCGTTCCCGCTCACCAGGTCAAGGCGAACGAGCAGTTCGACGTCCACGTCGAGGTGGACAACGCCGGGGGGAGCCCGGCTCACGACGTGACGGTGCGGGTTCCGCTGCCCCCGGCCGTGCGGGCGGCGTCGCTCGACCCCGAGTACCCCGGGTGGAGCTGCGCCCTGGCCGGTGCGGATGCCGAGCGGGCCGTCGAGTGCTCCCGCGACGGCGCGTACGACGTGACCCAGCTGTACAACCTGTTGCGGCTCCGGCTGGTCGCCGGACCGGGTACCCCGGACGGGCCGCTGGTCTTCACCGCCACCGCCGCCACGACCAGCCCGGAGGAGAGCACCGAGAACAACACCGCCAGCGGCGGCACGGTCTACTACGCCGAGGGCACGATGAGCGGCCACGCCTGGCTGGACAACGACCGCGACGGTTTGCGGGACGCGGACGAGCCGAGCGCCTACGGGAAGGTGGGCAAGATCGAGTTCGTGCTGGAGGGCACGGAACCGGACTGGGACGTCCCCCGCGGGCACCTCGACGAGCAAGGCGCCTACTCCACCCGGCTGAAGCCGGGCCGCTACGTGGCGAACGTCTACCTGATGGGTGGGTCGCCGTACACGTTCACGGTGCCGGACGCGGGCGACGACGCAGGCGATTCGGACGTCATCGGCAGCACCGGTGACTACTACAACCGGGGCTGGAGCGCCGTGGTGGAGGTGACCGACGCCGGCGAGGCCATCGTCGACATCGGCCTGGTCCCGGTCGCCTGACGACAAAGGGCGCACCCCGAGGGGTGCGCCCTTTCTCAGCGATCAGTCGTCGTCGCCGTCGTCATCCCGGTCGTCGCTGTCGTCGTTCTTGTCGTCGTCGTTGTCGTTCTCCTGCTCGTGGCGCAGCACCTCGCCGGTCGCGGCGGCCACGTCGATCTCGTGCTCCACGGCGCCGGCCTGGATCTCGACGTCCCAGACCTCACGGCCGTGCTCGGTCTCCCGCTCCACGTCCTCGACCTGCCCGCTGCCGGCGGCCTTCAGCGCGATCTCCTTGGCCTGAGCCTCGTCAACCGCGGTGCCGGCCGGCGCGGTCGCTGCCCCCGAAGCCGCTCCTGACGGGGTGGTCGCCGAACCGGACGGCGCCGGCGCCACCACCGAGCCCGAGGTCGAGACCGAAACCGACGGGCTGGGCGTGTCCACCGCGAGGGCCGTCCCGGCGATTCCCAGCACGGACAGAGCGCCGACCGCTACGACAACCCCGGTACGCGTCTTCGTGTTCATTGTTCTCCGACCTCCCAGTTGATCTGACCACCACACGATCGCCCGGGGACGGATATCGGCACGCTGTGCCAACGCTAAGACCAGGCTAAGGCGCTTCTTCTACCGAGCGGTTAGACTACTAACCGAACGGTAAGTCAGGCACCCTCACAGCCAGGAGCTACCGTGCACAAGAAACTGAGGTTCATCGGGATCGTCGTCGTCGCGCTCCTGCTGTTCACCGGCGGATACATCGCCCGTGGCAGCTCACCGGTCGGTCACTTCACCTCGGCGGCCGGTCGTGATCACTTCGCCTCCGCGTACCAGAAAGCCTTTGTCGCCCTCCCCCAGCCGGCGGCGACCCTCGACCTGCGCACCACCTACGGTCTGGTCCGGGTCTACCGGTTCGCCGGCGCGAAGCCAGGCGTGAAGCCGGGCGCGAATCCCGGCGCGGCGCCGCTGATGCTGCTGCCCGGGTGGGCGGCGTCCTCGCCGATGTGGGCCGACAATCTGCCGTCGCTGCTGCGGCTGCGCACCGTCTACACCGTTGATCTGCTCGGCGAGCCGGGCGGGAGCATCCAGGATCGGCCGATCGAGAGCCACGCGGATCAGGCTGACTGGCTGCATCAGATCATCGCGGCGCTGCCGGAGCCGCAGATCCACCTGGTGGGTATGTCGTTCGGTGGCTGGACCGCGACGAACCTGGTCGTGCACCGGCCGGAGAAGGTTGCCGGACTGATTCTGATCGACCCGGCGGTGACCTTCGCGGACCTGCCGCTGGAGGTCATCGTCCGATCACTTCCGGCCTCGGTGCGGTGGCTGCCGAAGTCGTGGCGGGACGGCTTCAACAGTTGGACGGCGGGCGGCGCACCGGTCGAGGACAGCCCGCTGGCCGACCTGGTGGAGTCGGGGATGCGGAACTACGCCATTCAGCGCCCGGCTCCGGCGCGGTTCAGCGCGGAGCAACTGGGCGGGATCACCGTTCCGGTGCTGGTCATCCTTGCCGGTGAATCGGTCATGCACGACTCCGCGGAGGCGGCCCGCACGGCGTCGGCGGAGCTGCGGCACCGTACGGTACTGACCTATGACGGCGCCTCACACGCTGTCAACGGTGAACAGCCGGATCGGATCGCGGCCGACGTGGCCGCGTTCCTGACCGCCACGTCCTAGGAGCCGTATGCCGAGCTCACCGCGTGCCGCCGGGCGGCCGTTGACGTTCACCGAGCAGGCGCGGCGTGCCCAGCTCGTCGACGTGACGATCCGGCTGATCGCGGAGCACGGGTACGCGGGATGCTCGCTGCAGCGCATCGCCGATGCGGCCGGTGTCACCAAGGCCGCTGTGCTCTATCACTTCGCGTCGAAGGCCGCCCTGGTCCGGGCCGCCTATGGGCAGGTCATCGGGGGGTTGGCCGAGCACGTCGGTGGGCTGGTGGAGGCTGCGCCGGGGCCGGCGGAGGCGGTGGAGGCGTACGTCCGTGGTCTGATCGGTTATCTGTCCGCCCACCCGGACCACGTCCGGGTGATCGTCGAGGCGCTCGACGACGAGCACGACACCGGCATCGCGGACCGGCCGGCCTCCCCGGCCCGCTGGCAGCCGCTCGCCACTCTGATCGACGGAGCGATCCAAACCGGCACCTATCGTGCCGGCCTGGACTCACGCACGCTGGCGATCGTGCTCGGCGGCGCCATCGACGGGGTGGTCGGCGAATCCCTGACCGATCGCAGCTTCGACCTGGTCGCCGCCGCCGACGCCATAGTCGACATCCTGCGCCGCAGCACTGTCTGACACCGTTGCGATGCGGCGGCGGCGGGCCAGCCACACGATCATCGCGGCGTAGCCGAGCAGCACCGGCAGATCCACCACCGCCATCTGCCAGGACATGTCGGCCGCCGTCTCGTCCATGCCGAGATCGTTGAACGCCGCCGCTACCACGCTGCTGACCAGGTTGTTCATCACGTGCAGCGCGATCGCCGCCTCGAGCCCGCCGGTCCGCACGGTCAGCCAGCCGGTGACCACCCCGAACAGCAGCAGGTCAACGAAGCCCCACGGTGTGCCCCAGCCGTGCAGCGCCGCGAAGACCAATGCCTGAAAGAGAATCGGCAGCCACGGCCTCGCGAACCACACACCGAGCGCCTGGAGCAGCCAGCCCCGCGTCAGGTATTCCTCCGCGGCCGCCTGGAACGGCACCACCAGCATCAGCACCAGCATCGACACCAGGAAGGGGCCCCATCCGGCCAGCGGGTCACCGAGACCGGTGTCCTCACCGGTCGCCGCCGCGAGGCCGAGCCCGCCACCGAGGAACAGCACGATCGCCACGAACGCCACCGGGAGGCAAGCCATCAACCAGCGCCACCTCAAGCGGCCCGTCACCGACGACAGCGTCCCGGCCGGCCGCCGCTGAATCCAGCGCGCCGTCAGCAGCACCACCGGCAGCAGGATGCCGAGGCTGACGAACCCCACCGCCAGGTCGGCGAGTGGCCCGAAGGAGGGGATGCCATCCACCTCGGGTTGCCCCGTGACAAGCCCCGCGAGCCCCACGACCAGGTAGAAGCCGAGGGTCACGACCACGACGGTCACGGTCAGGACCAGCGTGCCCACGACCGGTCGCCACCAGCGATGCGCGGCGGTGCGGGCGAGCCGGTGATAGGGGGTGGACGGCGGCGGCGAAATCAGCATGCGGTGAAGTCTGACCGCTGGAACCGCTCGGCGGATCCGGCCACAGCCGGATACCGGCCCCTGCCCTGAGGCATAGATCGACCCGGCCCGGGACGCACCGTAAGCTGTGCCGATCATGGCTCGCTGGAGGATCTGGCTGGTTCCCGCGCTGCTCGCGGCGGCCCAGATGGTGGTCTGGCCAGGCGCGCGGGTCACTCTCGACCCCTTTTCTCCGGTACGGGTGATCGCACTTCTCGCCATCGTCATAGCGATCACGGCCGCTCTGTGCCTGCGACGGCACCGCCCGGTCGTCGTGCTGGCAGTGGTCACCGCCCTGATCACGCTCGGCGGGTGGCTGGCACCGGAACAGCTGTTTCTCGTGCCCGGCGACACGCTGCTGGTCGTCTCGCTCGCCGACCTGGTGGCGCTGTTCTCGGTCGCGGTGCTGTGCTCGCGGCGCACGACCGCCCTGGCCGTCGCCGGACTGGTCCTCTGGCAGGTCGTCCACATCGTCGTCACCGGTTCCGATCCGCTCGACATCCTCGCGGGTGCCGCGGCGTACGGCATCGTGGCCGCCTCCGGTCGTATCCGCCAGCGATGGCTCGCCGACCGGGCCGCCGCGGCCCGCCGCCTCGCCGAGGCTGAACAGGCCCGGTTGGAGGCTGCGGATACGGAACGGCGGAGACTCGCCCGGGAGCTACACGACGTGACCGCCCACCATTTGACGTCGGTTGTCGTT
Source organism: Actinoplanes sp. GCM10030250 (assembly GCF_042666575.1). Taxonomy (NCBI): domain Bacteria; kingdom Bacillati; phylum Actinomycetota; class Actinomycetes; order Micromonosporales; family Micromonosporaceae; genus Actinoplanes; species Actinoplanes sp. GCM10030250. Next base: position 43,479 of record NZ_JBHTDO010000057.1, read on the forward strand.
CAGGCTTCGGCGGCGCAGTTCCTGGGCGATCAGCGTCCGGACCTGCGCGTGGAGGCGCTGGCGTTCGCCGCCCGCACCGGCCGTGAGGCTCTCGCCGATCTGCGGCGGCTGGTCTCGGTTCTGCCGCACAGCGACGGCGTGCCCGAGGCGGTTCCGTCGCTGGCCGATCTTGCCGATGACTTCCGGCAGCTCGGGCAGGTGGTCGTCCTCGAATCCGACTCCGGCCAGGCCGATCCGGGGGCGGTTCATGGCATCACCCGGGAGGCGCTCACCAACACGCTGCGCTATGCGCCGGGCTCGACCGTTCTGATCCGGCTCTCGTCCGGTCCGGCCGGCACCGAGCTGTTGATCGAGGACGACGGCCCGGCGGCTGCCGAGGTTCAGGGGCTGGGTGGCGGCCGTGGGCTGGCGGGGATGAGGGAGCGGGCCGCGGCGGTGGGCGGGACCATCGAGACAGGTCCGCGGGAGGGGGGCGGCTGGCGCGTACACGCGAAGTTGCCTTTGACCTCGGCTCCGCCCCGCAAGGTCTCGCTGTTGCGCAGTCAGGCCGTCCTCGACGGCGCCCTTGCCCTGCTCACGCTGGCCCTGCCGCTGACCGGCGTGGCGACTTTCGCCGAGGAGACCGGTGCTGCTCCGGGCGCGACCGCGCTGCTGTTGCTGGCCGTTCTTGCCCACGCCGCGCCGCTGCTGTGGCGGCGCCGGTATCCCTGGTCCGTGTTCGCGGCCGTCACCCTCACCACCTGGCTGGGCCCGCTGCTCCTGCTCACGAACACGGTGCGCCCCGAGGACAGCTGGCTGTTTCTGTTCAGCATCGGCGCCGACCTGGCTGCCGTCTACGCCGTGGCCTCCCGCGGCGCTCGCCCCGGGCTGACCTGGCTGGCGCCGCTCGCCACGCTGGCCTGCACCGCCCTCACCATCGCCCTGCTGGTCGTCATGAGCCCGCCGGTCGACGGCGAACCGGAACCCGGCCCGCTGATGTCGCTGATCCTGGTGGGCGCCCTCACCGTCTTCTCCGCGGTGATCCTCTGCGTGCCGGTGATCGCCGCCTGGCTGGCCGGCCACGCCACCCGGCGCCGCCGCCGCCGACTCCTCGACCGTGAGGAGGGCGCGGTCCTCGCGGTGACCGCCGAGGCCGAGCTACACACCCGCGACGAACGCGCCCGGGTGGCCGCCGGCCTGCACGCGGCTGTCCTGGAACATGCCGCCCGGGTCCCCCGCGCCGCCGACGCCGGCGACCTGCCCGGCGTCGTGGAAGCCGGCCGTGACGCCCTGACCGCCATGCGCGCCCTGCTCGACGGCCTCGGCCCGATCCGCACGCCCCAGGTTTCGTCCCCGCCCCCGTCCCCGTCCCCGCCCCCGCCCTCG
>NZ_JBHTDO010000058.1:0-42350 GCF_042666575.1 Actinoplanes sp. GCM10030250
CCCCGCCCCGCCCCCCGCTGCGCCTCGCCCCGCCGCGCCCCCCCGCCGCGCCCTGCCCGCTGCGCCCCGCCGCGATCTTGTGAAGTTGTTCGGCAGCGGTGTGCCCGAACTCCTCAAGGTCGCGGGTGGGGTTGAGCTTGGCGGCGCTCCTCCTGCCCCCACTCCGCGATCTTGAGGAGTTGAGGGTCAGCGGTGCACCACAGGGTCACAAGGTCGAGGGGTGGGAGGCGAGAACGGGCGAAAGGGCGGGCCAATCGGAATGAACGTCGGGTGGGCGGGTTGAATGGGGGCATGCAGAACCTCCTTCCCGAGCCACCGGCCACCCTCCTGCCCGCCGACGCCGGAGCGGACAAGGCGCTCGCCGAGGCCACCACGATCGAGGCCGTCAAGGCTGTGGCCGCCGACTACCCGTCGTACAGCGCGGTCTGGGCGCCTCTGGCCACCGACGCTCTGGCCACGGGTGAGCCGGTCACCGCGTACGCCTACGCCCGCACCGGGTACCACCGCGGCCTGGACGCACTGCGCCGCAACGGCTGGAAGGGACACGGCCCGGTCCCGTGGGCCCACGAGCCCAACCGGGGGTTCCTCCGCTGCCTGCACGCCCTGGCCCTGGCGGCCGCGGCGATCGGTGAGGCCGACGAGGCCGCCCGGTGCACGCAGTTCCTGCGCGACAGCGACCCGGCCGCCGCCGACGCCCTGAGCTGAGCGCAACGCTCAAGCCGAGCGCAACGCTCAAGCCGAAGCGAACGACCGCACCCTGAGCGCACACCACGTGCCCGCCTGACCCGACTCCACGCGCCGGCATGCATTCGTCATCGCGTGGAGTCGGACCGCGCGCCGGAATCACACGTCGGACCCGGTGAGGGTCAGAGTCCCTCGGCCACCGCGGCGGCGATCTTGAGCCAGGCGTCCTTGGTATTGGTGGAGAGCTCGCCGTAGCGGATGGGTTCGCCCGAGTCGATCAGCTTCTCGTACGGGGCGAGGAGCACGGCCCGGGTGCGCGCGGCGAAGTGCTGCTCGATCGCCGGCAGGTCGATGTCCTTGCGGGTCGGTGGGATGGTCACCACCGTGACGGCTTCGCGGACCAGGCGGCGGCGGCCGGACTGTTCCAGGTGGTCGAGCATGCGGGCGGCGGGTTCGGCGGAGTCGTTGCGTGCCGACATGGTGATCACCAGTTGGTCGGTGGCGTCCATGGCGGCCTGCCAGTTCTCGGCGCGGACGTTGTTGCCGGTGTCGACGAAGATGAGCTTGTAGAAGCGGCTCACCACGTCGCGGATCTCGGCGAACGCTCCGGCGGTGAGCATCTCGCCGGCGGTGGCGGACTCGTCCGAGGCGAGGACGTCGAACATGCCTTCGCCCTGTGCGCGTACGTATTGGGAGAGATCGCCGACGCGGCCCTGCGCGCCCTGGAAGAGGTGCAGGTCGCGCATCATGTCGCGGACCGTGCGGGCGTGGAAGTCCTGCTGGGCGCGCATCCCGAGGGTGCCCTGGGTCTCGTTGTTGTCCCAGGCCAGCACGTAGCCGCCGCGCTTCTGGCCGAACGTCATCGCGAGCAGCAGCACGGCGACGGTCTTGCCCGCGCCGCCCTTGGGGTTGACTACGGTCACCTGGCGCAGGCCGCCGAAGTTGCGGCGGACCATCTCGACGTCCTGCTTGTACTCCAGTTCGCGTTTGCCGGGCGCGAGCTTGACCAGGCCGAGGGTGCTCTTCTTCAGGATCGCCCGTGCGCCCATGGTGGCGTTCTGCTGGGCGGGACGGGCCAGCCGGCGCCGAGCGAACTCCTCGGCCGTCGGGGTGCCGTCAGCGATCCAGTCCAGCTCCTTGAACGGGTCCTCCGTGCCGCCGGCCGGAATCGGCTGCTCAGCAGTGGGCGGATCGGAAGGAACCGGAGGAAAAGGAGCAACAGGCGGCGCGACGGGAACGGGAGCAGGAGAAGGCGGCCGCCGCAACGGCTGCGCCCACGGCGAATCAGCCGCGGTGTACCCGGAAGGCTGACCTTGCTCAACAACGGGCCAGGCCTGCGTAGGCGCCTCGAGCGCAACCGGCTCAGGAGACACGGGCGCGGGAGGCGCAACAGGAGCAGCCTGTGCCGGAACATGGACACCCGGCGGCAACCCATGACCAGGATTCCGGAACACCCCCGGCTCGACCTGCACCGGCGAAACCGACGGCGGCGGACCCGGAACCGAGGGCGGAACGGAAGGCGGGAACGGCGCCGGAACCGAAGGCGGAAGCTGCACAGGCCGCCCATGCACCGCAGGCTCATCCTCAGCCCAGAACGGCTCCACATCCCTTACCGGTCCGGAATCGGCCTTCGGGACGTGGACGCCATCAGCGTTCTCGTCCTCCACGGATGCCAAGGATGCGACCTCTCATCAGCAACGGATCATGAGCAAACGGATCGACAAAAAATCAGACAGCCAATCCAGAGTTGCACAGCGGCTCAGCCGGCGTACACCGCCCAAGCCCCCTGCTCGGTCCACCAGCTTCGCTTACGGCTGGTGGAACCCGCCACTCCGTCGTCGAGGAACTGCAACTCGGCCTCGCGGGGCAACACCGACACCGCACGTCCGCGGGCGCGGCGCACTTCCACCCGTACCCTCGTGCCCTTGAAACGCTGCTTGACCACGACCGGGACCGCGACCGCGACCTCGACCCGCCCGTCGGTGGGATCGCCGTCGGCGAGCAGCCGCAGGCCGTCGAACTCGGCGTAACCGGCCGCGTTGCCCACCACGCAGGCCAGGATCGGCTCCTCGCCGTCGGACAGCAGCGCGTTGTCGACCTCGACCCGGCCGCGCCACGGCACCGCCTGGCCCTCGTCGTTGGCGCCGCCCAGCAGCGCGCCGTCGAGGGTGACCGAACCGCCGTCGTTGCGCAGCAGGTCGAGGCGGCGGACCGTGCCGTTCATCACAGCCGCGGCCACGTCGGCGGGAGTGCGCGGGAGGCCCAGCTGAGCGGCCAGGTCCGCCGTGTTGCCCGGGTCCAGCGGCAGGATCGCGAGTGGTGGCAGGTCGGGCACGGTCCGGCTGGCGGCGAGGTCGGCGGGACGTTTGCTGGGCGGTGGCGCGTACCGGCGGACCAGCCGGCGCACGACGGCGCGCAACTGACCGTCGGTGGCCGTCGCCACCACCAGCCTGGTGTCCTCCCGCAGGGACGGCCAGGTCAGGCCGTCCGGCCGGGGCGGGCCGTCGAACCTGGCCAGGGCCGCGTCGATCTCCTGATCGGAAGCGGCCATCACCGTCTCCACCTGCGCACCGGCGGCACGCAGCGCGTCGGCGCAGGCCAGAACCGGGGTGCGCGGGGTGCACGCGGTGTTGCACCCGCCGCAGCCGGAGCCGCACGAGTCGCCCGACCCCTCGGCCAGGCTGAGGAGCACGACGTCGACCACGGTCAGGCCCCGCCGAGCACCGAGTGGCGCTCGATGACCGCCTCGCGGCCCGGTCCGACGCCGACGATCGAGACGCGGGCGCCGATCCGCTGCTCGACGAACTCGACGAAGTTCTGTGCGTCCTTCGGCAGGTCCTCGAACTTGCGGCAGCCGGAGATGTCTTCCTTCCAGCCGGGCAGGGTCTCGTAGACCGGTGTCGCGTGGTGGAAATCGGTCTGGTTGATCGGCATCTCGTCGTGGCGGACGCCGTTCACGTCATACGCCACGCAGACCGGGATCTCGTCGAGACCGTCGTAGTTGTCCAGTTTGGTCAGCGCGAAGTCGGTGACGCCGTTGATGCGCTGCGCGTACCGCCCGATCACCAGGTCGAGCCAGCCGATGCGGCGGGGGCGGCCGGTGGTCGTCCCGTACTCGTGGCCGACCTCGCGCAGGTAGTCGCCGTACTTGTCGTGCAGCTCGGTCGGGAACGGTCCCTCACCGACGCGCGAGGTGAACGCCTTGAGCACCGCGACCACCCGGTCGATGCGGGTCGGCGGGATGCCGGCGCCGGTGCAGGCGCCACCGGACGTCGCGTTCGAGCTGGTCACGAACGGGTAGGTGCCGTGGTCCACGTCGAGCAGGGTGGCCTGGCCGGCCTCGCAGAGCACCACCTTGCCGTTGTCGATGGCCTGGGAGAGCTCCAGGGCGGTGTCCGCCACATAGGGCCGGAGCCGGTCGACGTAGGAGAGCAGCTCCTGAACGACCTCCTCGCCCTTCACCGCGCTGCGGTTGTAGATCTTCGACAGCACCTGGTTCTTGAAGGCCAGCGCCGCCGTCACCTTCTGCCGCAGGATCGACTCGTCGAACAGGTCCTGGACCCGGATGCCGATCCGGTTCATCTTGTCCGCGTAGGTCGGGCCGATGCCGCGACCGGTCGTACCGATCCGCCGCGCGCCCAGGAACCGCTCGCTCACCTTGTCCAGCGATCGGTTGTAGGCCGCGATGACGTGCGCGTTCGCACTGATCCGCAGGCGCGACGTGTCGATGCCGCGCGCCTCAAGACCGTCGATCTCCTGGAACAGCACGTTGAGGTCGACGACCACACCGTTGCCGATCACCGGCACGACACCGGGGGAGAGAATTCCACTCGGAAGGAGGTGCAACGCGTACTTCTCACCGTCGATGACGACGGTGTGCCCCGCGTTGTTGCCGCCGTTGAACTTGACCACGTAGTCCAGCCGGTCACCCAGCAGGTCCGTGGCCTTGCCCTTGCCCTCGTCGCCCCACTGGGCGCCGACCAACACGATCACCGGCACTTCGGTAATGCCTTTCCCGAACGGGTCGTACCTGGAGGAGTCCGGGTACTGCCGAAGTTTACGCGACTGCACCGCAGGTAGGATGGGCCGTCGTGCGCGTACTTCTGATCGGCTCCGGTGGGCGCGAGCACGCGCTTGCCGTCGGCCTCTCCGCCGACCCGTCCGTCGACTTCCTGGCCGCCGCGCCCGGTAACCCGGGCATTGCCCAGGTCGCCGAGCTGCACGAGGTCAAGGTCACCGATCCCGCCGCGGTCGCGGCGCTTGCCGTCGAGCTGAGCGCCGACCTGGTGGTGGTGGGCCCGGAGGCCCCGCTCGTGGCGGGCGTCGCCGACGCCGTGCGCGCCAAGGGCATCGCCTGCTTCGGTCCCAGCGCGGCCGCCGCCAAGCTGGAGGGCTCCAAGGCGTTCGCCAAGGAGGTCATGTCGGCCGCCGGGGTGCCGACCGCCCGCTCCTTCGCCTGCACCGACATGGCCGCCGTCCGCTCCGCGCTCGACGAGCTGGGCACGCCCTACGTGGTCAAGAACGACGGCCTGGCCGCCGGTAAGGGCGTCGTCGTCACCGACGATCTCGAGGAGGCCCTGATCCACGCCGAGGCGTGCGGTTCGGTCGTCATCGAGGAATACCTGTCCGGCCCCGAGGTCTCGCTCTTCGTCGTCACCGACGGCACCGCCGCCGCCCCGCTGATGCCGGCCCAGGACTTCAAGCGCCTCTCGGACGGCGACGAGGGTCCGAACACCGGCGGCATGGGCGCCTACGCGCCGCTGGACTGGGCGCCCGGCGACCTGGTCGAGCGCGTGCTGCGGGAGACCGTCGAGCCCACTCTCGCCGAGATGCGCCGGCGTGGGACCCCGTTCGCGGGTCTGCTCTACGTCGGTCTCGCGCTCACCCCGGACGGCCCCAAGGTCATCGAGTTCAACGCCCGCTTCGGCGACCCCGAGACCCAGGTCGTGCTGGCCCTGCTGGACACGCCACTGGCCGGTCTCCTGAACGCCGCGGCCACCGGCACGCTCGCCTCGCACCCTGCGCTGACCTGGAAGGACGGCTCAGCGATCACGATCGTGATGGCTAGCCACAACTATCCCGGCGTTCCGCGTACCGGCGACGTCATCGAGGGCGCCGAGCGTCCGGGCGTGATCCACGCGGGCACGGCCCGCAACCCCGATGGTGCGCTGATCTCGGCGGGTGGGCGCGTGCTGAGCGTGACCGCCACCGGCGCGGATCTTCCGGGTGCCCGCGAGGCCGCATATGCGCTGGTCAAAGACGTGCGCCTGGACGGTGCCCAATACCGCACGGACATCGCCCTGCGAGCCGTCGAGGGGAAGATCAAAATCTAGATCCAGGGCAAGATCAAGATCCACAGGCGTTTCTTGTACGCGGGACGGCATCTCCGCCGTGATCACGGGTCCCCGCCGTTCGGTCCGAGATCCGGTTGCCCACTCCCGGCCGTAGATCCGCTGCCGGGCCGGTACGCCGGCAGCGGTAGCGGTGGGGGCGCCGGTGGGCCGGCAGCGGTTGCGGTGGGCGCGCCGGTGGGCCGGCAGCGGTTGCGGTGGGCGCGCCGGTGGGCCGGCAGCGGTTGCGGTGGGCGCGCCGCTCACGCCACCCGCGTCCACGCCTGGCCCCGCTGTGAGCTGTTGAGTTCCGCAGCAGGGCCAGGCGTTTCAGACTTCGGGGGTGCGCGTCAGGACTTCGGGATGTCGAAGAGCTTGGCGATGCTCGCGGCGAGGGAGAGGTCGCCCTTCGCCTTGATCTTGCCGGTCATGAACAGCATCATCGGGTTTCCGTCGCCGGCGACGGTCTTGAGGAACGTGACCGCGTCCATGGTCATGGCCAGCTTCGGCTCGCGGGCCGGCTGGTTGGTGACCGTGCAGGCGCCGTTCTCGATGACGGTCTCGTACGTGTCGCTCGCGCCGCCGGCGCCACCCGTGATGATCCAGTGGATGACGGCCGAGGTGTTGCCGGCCCGGTCCGCGCGGAAGAGCGAGGGCATCCGGTTGAAGACCTCGTCGAGGATCTTCGTCCGCGAGTCCGACGCCATGACTTCAGCAATCTTCGAGTCTGGCGTGGACTTGACGAGCTGAGCGAACTCCTTCGGGCCGATCGACGAGAGCGCCTCGGGGTTGAAATCAGTCATCAGTGGACCTTTCGGGATGAGCGTCGAACCTACTCGCCGGTAACGTTAGCGAGAATGCCCCTTCTTCGTGCAGTGTGCCACTCTCAAACAGTTGTTGGACGGTCGGGCTAGGCTCCCCAGCATGTCTTTGACAGGCGCTGATCCGGGCGGCACAGCCGCGTTGCGAGCCCTCGCCCACCCGGTCCGCCTGCGGATCATGTCGCTGCTCACCGGCGCCGACCTGACCGCCGCCGACGTGGCCCGTGCACTCGGCATCACCCACGCGAATGCCAGCTATCACCTGCGCACCCTGCTGGCCGCCGGGCAGATCGTCGCGGCCGGCGAGAAGAAGATCCGAGGTGGGGTCGCCAAGCGCTACCGCCGCGTGGTGGCCGTGAATGACGGGTCGTTCAGCAGCGAGGAGAGCCGGCACCCTGCGTCACCGGCTGCCGGAGGACGACACGGGGACCATGAAAGAATCGGTGCCGTGACCATCCCGAACGTGCTTGCCTCCCGTTACGCCTCCGCCGACCTCGTCACCCTCTGGTCCCCGGAGGAGAAGATCCGGATGGAGCGGCGGCTGTGGCTCGCCGTCCTGAAGGCTCAGCGTGATCTCGGTGTCGCGGTGCCGGGCGGCGTCGTCGAGGCGTACGAGGCGGTGGTGGACCGGGTCGACCTGGAGTCCATCGCGGCCCGTGAGCGGATCACCCGGCACGACGTGAAGGCGCGCATCGAGGAGTTCAGCGAGCTCGCCGGGTTCGAGCAGATCCACAAAGGCATGACCTCGCGCGACCTGACGGAGAACGTCGAGCAGCTCCAGATCCGGGCCTCGCTGGAGCTGGTGCGCAACCGCGTGGTGGCCACGCTGGCCCGGCTCGCGGCGCTCGCCGTGGAGCACTCCGACGTCGTCATGACCGGCCGGTCGCACAACGTCGCGGCGCAGGCGACCACGCTGGGCAAGCGGTTCGCCTCGGCCGCGGAGGAGCTGCTCATCGCGTACGAGCGGCTCGACGACCTGATCGGGCGCTACCCGCTGCGCGGCATCAAGGGCCCGGTCGGCACCGCCGCCGACCAGCTGGACCTGCTGGACGCCTCGTTCGAGCGGCTCGCACAGCTCGAGGCGAAGGTGGCCGAGCACCTCGGCTTCGCCCGCGTGCTGACGAGCGTCGGCCAGGTCTACCCGCGCTCGCTCGACTTCGACGTGGTCTCCGCGCTGGCGCAGGTCGTCGCCGGCCCGTCGTCGCTGGCCACCACGATCCGTCTGATGGTCGGCCAGGAGCTGGTGACCGAGGGCTTCAAGCCGGGCCAGGTCGGCTCGTCGGCGATGCCGCACAAGATGAACACCCGGTCGTCGGAACGGGTCAACGGCCTCGCGGTGATCGTCCGGGGTTACCTGTCGATGGTCGGCGAGCTCGCCGGCGACCAGTGGAACGAGGGTGACGTCTCCTGCTCGGTGGTGCGCCGGGTCGCCCTGCCGGACGCGTTCTTCGCCGCCGACGGCCTGTTCCAGACGTTCCTCACCGTGCTCGACGAGTTCGGGGCGTACCCCGCGGTGATCTCCCGCGAGCTGGACCGCTTCCTGCCGTTCCTGGCCACCACGAAGGTGCTCGTCGCCTCGGTGCGCAAGGGCGTGGGCCGGGAGGTCGCCCACGAGGTGATCAAGGAGCACTCGGTCGCCGTGGCGCTCGCGATGCGGGAGAAGGGCGCGGCCGTCAACGATCTCTTCGACCGGCTCGCGGCCGACGGGCGGCTGCAACTGTCCCGGGCCGAGATCGACACGCTGGTCGCCGACCGGGCCGCCTTCGTCGGTGCGGCACCCGCGCAGGTCACCGCCGTGGCGGACCGGATCGCCCAGATCGTGGCCCGGCATCCGCAGGCCGCGGGTTACTCGCCCGCGCCGATCCTCTGAGAGCCCCGGACAAGGCCGATCCTCTGAGAGCCCCGGACAAGGCCGATCCTCTGAGAGCCCCCGGATCAAGCTCCGGACATGGTGGCGCCCGCCCGTTCCGTGCGAGGGAAGCGGGCGGGCGCTGTACGGCGAGGATCAGACGCCGGCGACTGACGTGATCCAGGCCCGGTTGAAAGCCACGCTGCCGTAGTACTGGCGGCTCGTGCCGTCGGCCGTCGACGCGACGCCGACCTGGGCACCGTTGTAGACCTGCGGGCCACCGGAGTCACCGCGCCAGGCGTTGCCGTTGATCCGGGTGCTGCCGATCGCGCGTCCGCCGTACGCATCGGTCTGGTTCGTCGAAGTGACCTGCACGGTCGCGGTCTTCAGCGTTGTCGACGCCGAGCAGCCCGAGTAACAGGTCATGCCCCAGCCGTAGATCGAGTTGGTCGAGCCCACCGGCGGGTACGCGCTGGACAGCGGCATGTAGCTGGTGCTCACCGACTGGCTCAGGCGCATCAGGGCGAGGTCGTTGCGGGTGGACGTGGACGCCACGGTGCGCGTCACGCCGCCGGAGGTGCGGTTCACGCTACCGACGCGGACCGACATGGTGCCGCTGATGCAGTGCCGTGCGGTCAGCACGTAGTTGGCCGAGATGATCGTCCCGGAGCAGGTGAAGCTGCCGTTGCTGAGGACGGCTGCGGCCCACGGTGCTGAGGAGACCGTGCCTCCGCCGATGATGTAGGGGGTGATGTCGTCGTCGGCTTGGGCGGCGGCCGGCGCAACCAGGGTGGCTGCGAGGCCGGCCAGGGCGGCCAGGAATCGAATCCGCACGTCGGGTCCTTTCTGGGGATGGGTCGACGAGGTGGCGCCTAGTGAATCGAATGCGATGGATGCAACGTAGGGCATCCACGGCGTCCCGCCCACAACTCAATCGACACCTATCACGGTGTGATGACCCCATCGGATGCGGAGTGTCCGAAACGCACTGGTGTGCGAGATCCCGGGGAGATCCCCAGCTCAATGACTGTCGGGTCACCCTGCCGACACCGGGCCGTGGCTTGCCGGAAGGGCCCACCAGGTAGGCTTCGCGTGCTTACACCTATCAGTCAGGAGTGCCCGTGGCTCGCGTCGTGGTCGACGTCATGCTCAAGCCGGAGATCCTGGACCCGCAGGGTCAAGCGGTGGCGAACGCGCTGCCCCGGCTCGGCGTCACCGATGTCTCCTCTGTCCGCATCGGTCGCCGGATCGAGATCGATTTCGCTGGTGAACCCGACCTCGATCGGGCCCGCGAGATCGCCGACAAGCTGCTCGCCAACCCGGTGATCGAGGACTTCGAGGTCCGGATCGCCGAGGACGCCGCGGCGGAGGTCGCCTGACCATGCGGATCGGTGTTGTCACCTTCCCTGGTTCGCTGGATGACGGGGACGCCGCCCGCGCTGCCCGGATCGCCGGTGCGGAGTCGGTCCGGCTCTGGCACGGCGACCCGGACCTGCACGGGGTCGACGCCGTGGTCCTTCCCGGCGGCTTCTCGTACGGCGACTATCTGCGTTGCGGCGCCATCGCCCGGTTCGCCCCGGTGATGGAGTCGATCATCGACGCCGCACGTGGCGGCCTGCCCGTGCTCGGTATCTGCAACGGTTTCCAGGTTCTGTGCGAGGCGCACCTGCTGCCCGGCGCACTGACCCGTAACCAGCACCTGCACTTCCGCAACCGCGACCAGTGGCTGCGGGTCGAGGCCACGAACACTGCCTGGACCAACCGGTTCACCGCGGGCCAGGAGATCCTGATCCCGGTGAAGAACGGCGAGGGTTGTTTCGTCGCCGACCAGAAGACGCTCGACGGCCTGGAGGCCGAGGGCCGCGTGATCGCCCGTTACATCCGCGGCAACCCGAACGGTTCGCAGCGCGACATCGCCGGGATCACCAACGAGGCCGGCAACGTCGTCGGCATCATGCCGCACCCGGAACACGCCGTGGAGGCGCTGACCGGCCCGTCGCTCGACGGCCTCGGCTTCTTCACCTCCGTCCTGCAGGCCCTGGCCGGGGCGTCCGCGGACGGTCAGCTCGCAGGGGGACAACAGCGATGACCACGCAGCCGGAGACGGCCACCGCCGGGGCCGAGTCCCCGCGGGGCGTGCCCAACCAGCCGCCGGCGGCGGGGACCGCGCCGGCGAACAAGCCGAGCGGCTTCGCCGCCACCGACGTGCTGGTCAATGAGTTCGAGGACGGTCCGGACACGGTGCAGCGCGCGGCGTCCTCGCCGGACGAGCTGCAGCCGCACGCCGACCTGGGGCTCAAGGACGACGAGTATGCGAAGATCCGCGAGATCCTCGGCCGCCGTCCGACCGCGTCCGAGCTCGCGATGTACTCGATCATGTGGAGCGAGCACTGCTCCTACAAGTCGAGCAAGGTGCACCTGCGCCAGTTCGGCGAGAAGGTCCCGGCGAACACCCGGATGCTCGCCGGCATCGGTGAGAACGCCGGTGTCGTGCAGATCTCCGAGAAGATCGCGGTGACCTTCAAGGTCGAGTCGCACAACCACCCCAGCTACGTCGAGCCGTATCAGGGCGCGGCAACGGGTGTCGGTGGCATCGTCCGGGACATCCTGGCGATGGGTGCCCGGCCGATCGCGGTGATGGACCCGCTGCGCTTCGGTGCGGCCGACCACCCCGACACCGCCCGGGTGCTGCCCGGCGTCGTCGCCGGCATCGGGGGGTACGGCAACTGTCTCGGCCTGCCGAACATCGGTGGCGAGATCGTCTTCGACCCGTGCTACCAGGGCAACCCGCTGGTCAACGCGCTCAGCATCGGCGTGCTGCCGGTCGAGCGGCTGCAGAAGAAGGAAGCGACAGGCGTCGGCAACGTCGTCGTGCTGCTCGGCGCGCGTACCGGGCGGGACGGCATCGGCGGTGTCTCGGTGCTGGCGTCGGCCACCTTCGACGACGAGGCCGAACAGCGCCGCCCGTCGGTGCAGGTCGGCGACCCCTTCATGGAGAAGCTGCTGATCGAGAGCTGCCTGGAGCTGTACGACGCCGGTCTCGTCTCCGGCATCCAGGACCTCGGCGGCGCCGGCCTCACCTGCGCGCTCACTGAGACCGCCGCGGCCGCCGGCACCGGTATGCGGGTCTGGCTGGAGCGGGTTCCGCTGCGCGAGCCGTCGATGTCGCCCACCGAGATCCTGGCCAGCGAGTCGCAGGAGCGGATGCTCCTGATCGTCACCCCGGAGAACCTGGACAAGGTGCTGGCCGTCGCCGAGAAGTGGGGCGTCTGGGCCACCGCGATCGGCGAGGTCACCCCCGCCGCCGCGGACGGCACCCCGGGCCGCCTGCTGATCACCTGGAACGACCACGTGGTGGTCGACGTGCCGCCGGGGTCGCTCGCCGACGACGGACCGGTCTACTCCCGGCCGCTGCGCGAGCCCGGTGACCTGATCCTGCTCCAGGCCGATCGGGCGGAGACGCTGCCGCGGCCGTCGACCGGTGACGAGCTGCGCGCCACGGTCCTGCGGATGATCGCCTCGCCGAACCTGTGCGACAAGACCTGGGTGACCGAGCAGTACGACAGGTACGTCCTCGGCAACACCGTGCTGGCCCAGCCGGAGGACGCCGGTGTGCTGCGGATCGACGAGGAGACCAACCTCGGCGTGGCGCTCTCGGTCGACGGCAACGGCCGGTTCGCCCGCCTCGACCCGTATGAGGGTGCGAGGCTGGCGCTCGCGGAGGCGTACCGGAACGTGGCCGTCACCGGCGCCGAGCCGGTTGCGGTGACCGACTGCCTGAACTTCGGCTCGCCCGAGGACCCGGCCGTGATGTGGCAGTTCGCCGAGGCCGTGCGCGGTCTCGCGGACGGCTGCCTGCAGCTGGGCACCCCGGTGACCGGCGGCAACGTCAGCTTCTACAACCAGACAGGTGCCGCGGCGATCCACCCCACCCCGGTGGTCGGTGTGCTCGGCATCTTCGACGACGTGACCCGCCGCATCCCGATGGGCTTCGCGCCGCCCGCCACGACCGGCGGCGACCTGCTCCTGCTGCTCGGCGAGACCCGTCAGGAACTGTCCGGTTCGGAGTGGGCCTGGGTGACACACGGCCACCTCGGCGGTCGTCCGCCCAAGGTCGACCTCGCGGCCGAGCAGGCGCTCGGCGCGCTGATGGCCCGGGCCTCGAAGGCCGGTCTGGTCAGCGCCGCCCACGACCTCTCCGACGGCGGCCTGTCCCAGGTCCTGGTGGAGAGCTGCCTGCGGCGTGAGGTCGGCGCCAAGGTGACCTTCCCGGAGGACGGCACCTCGCCGTTCGTCCACCTCTTCAGCGAGTCGGCGGGCCGTGCGCTCGTCGCGGTGCCGCGCGGGCACGAGAAGGCGTTCACCGCTCTCGCGGCGGAGTTCGGCGTCCCGTGCACCGCGATCGGTGTCACCTCCGAGGAGCCGGCGCTGGAGGTGGAGGGCCAGTTCACCATCGCGCTGACCGAACTGCGTGAGGCCTTCTCGGCGACGATGCGCGATCTCTTCGGCGGGACGGCGGAGCTGGTCAACCGGCACGCCGACACCGAAGCTCAGGACGCACCGGCAGCCGGGGGCGGGGTTGTCGCCGACGGCGAGGTCCGCTCGGTGACGCTGGAGCTGACCGACCCGAAGAAGCCGGGTGGCCCGATCGGGTCCTGATCGACAGGTTCTCGAAGCCGGCCGGTGTCCGCACCGGCCGGCTTCAGTCTTTCCACCCACCTGACTCTGACTCACAGGCGAGTTCTGGCTCACAAGCGAGCCTGACTCACAGGCGAAAGCTCCAGACGTGAGAAGGGCCCCGCGCGAACCTTCGCGCGGGGCCCTTCTCAGTGCTGTCGGGGCTCAGTCGTCCCAGTTGTTGCGGTTCGGCCGCTGGCCGGGCTGTCCGTTCGGAGGACCGTAGTACTCGTCCTGGTCGCCGTAACCGCCCTGCTGCTGCTGGTCGTACCCGCCGTACGCCCCGCCCTGCTGCTGGTCGTAGCCACCGGGCGCCGCGGGCTGACCCGGCTGAGCCGGCGGCTGACCGCCGTACCCGTTGCCGTACTGCGGGGCGCCGCCGTAGCCGCCCTGATCGCCGTAGCCCGCCTGCTGCTGGTCGTACCCGCCGTACGCCCCGCCCTGCTGGTCGTAACCACCCTGCGGGCCGTACCCGTCGTTCTGGCCGCCCCAGCCGCCCTGGTCGGCGTAGCCGCCCTGCGGAGCGCCACCGTAACCGGCACCACCCTGCTCGGGCTGGTAGAGGTTGGTGTGCTCGTCGTAGCGCTGCGGCTGCTGTGGTTGCTCCGGCTGGTACAGGTTGGTGTGCTCGTCGTAGCGCTGGTCGTTGCCGTAACCGGCGCCCTGAGCGCCGTAGCCGCCCTGCTGGGGCACGCCACCCTGCTGCACACCGCCGTACGGCGGCTGACCGGCGCCGTAACCGTCCTGGTCGCCCCACTGATCGTTCGCACCGGCGAAGCCGCCCTGTGCGGGGGCGGGAGCACCGTACGGGTCGGGGAACTCGTCCTCGACCGGGCGGTGGATCATCGTCGGAGCGTCGCTGATGCCACCGGGCATCCGGCCGGCCGGGGCGATCATCGTGGCGTCGCCGCCACGGCCCGCACCCACCGGAGAGGCGACCCGCGTGGCGTCGAACTGACCGCCGCCGACGGGCATCGGGCTCGGACCGCCGAAGCCGGTGCTCGCCGCGTCGTCGTCACCGCCGGCCTCGCTGTTGCGGCGGCGCAGCCAGACCAGTGCGAAGGCGCCGATACCGGCCGCGACCAGCAGGACACCCATGATGATCAGGAGCCAGTTGGTGCCGCCCTCGGCGTCGCTCGCCGCGTTGTTCGCGTCCAGCCCGCCGGCGGGCTCGCTGGCCTCGTCGGTGGGCTCAGCTTCGTCGGTCACTTCTTCTTCAGTCGGCGTGGCACTTGCCGATACAGAAGCCGAGGGTGACGCGGAAGGGCTCTCGGAAGCGAGCTTCTTCAGCGTGATCTGTGCGGTCGCCGAACGGCCGGCGGAACCCTGCACGTTCACCGTCTTCGCCTGGAAGCCGTCCTTCACCGCGCCGACGGTGATGTTGCCGGGCGCGATGGGCTGGTTGTCCGAGGAGGTGAAGGCGTAGAGACCCTCGCCGTTGGTCTGCGTGCGGTACTGGTGGCCGGCGCTGTCGGTCATGGCCACGTCGACACCGGACAGCCGGTCGCCGTCGCTGCTCTTGATCCGGCCGGAGACCTGGCGCACCGTCTGCGGCGCGTCCGGGCCCTTGACGGTGACCGTCTCGGTGGCCGTGGCGGTCTCGTTGTTCAGCGTGGCGGTCACCGTGATGGTGACCGACCGGCTCTCGCCCGCGTTCACGTCCGGCGCGGTCAGCGTGGCCGAGAAGTTCTCCGACTGCTGGATCTCGCGGACCGGGCTGCAGTCGCCGCCGGTGCACCGCATACCGGTGACCCGGATGGATGCCCGGTTGTTGCCCTGCTCGCCCTCACCACCGTCAGGCCCGGGGTTACTAACGGTGTATTGCACCGTTACAGTATTTCCAGAGGTAACCTCGGCTGCGGACAGTGAGTTGATGGCTACGTTCGGTGGGGCTGCCAGGGCAGCCGTCTGCACGCCGGCCACCAGGCCGGCGACCAGCGCCAGGAACGCACCGGCCTGAGTCGCCCGGGCTCGTAGGTGCGTCGTCAACGTCCACCGCCTTCCGGTCGCGGTCCCCGGATTCGGCGACCGGTGATCCCGCGACTTTGATACACCGTCGGCCACTATGCCTTGCCACACGTCTTTCGCGCGACCCAGGGCGGTGTGCCGTTGTTGGCAGACCGGGTCGTATCGTCCCGACGTGTCCCCTGCGCACAATAAATCCGAGTCGGTGTCCGAGGCGTTGGACGCGCTGGACCGGGGTGTCGAACCCGAGCGTCCGGTGCTGCGTGACGCCGTCCGAGCCCTGCTGACCGAGTTGTCCCGACGAGCGCCTGGCCGTTCGGTGGAGGTCCGTATTCCACCTTTCGGTGCGATTCAGTGTGTTGCGGGTCCGCGACATACCCGCGGCACACCGGCCAATGTGGTCGAAACGGATCCGATGACCTGGCTGCTGGTGGCCACCGGGCGCCTGGACTGGAACGAGGCGGTCGGCGACGGCCGCATCCGGGCGAGTGGTGTCCGAACCGATCTGAGCGAGTACCTGCCGCTGAGCGGATGACGAGCCAGGGGCCGGTACCCGTGGGCTCGCGTACACTGGGCGATCGGAGCGGACCAGCGAGTTCGAGCAGATCAGCGCTTCGAGCCGTTTATGCAGATCCGACAACGAGGGAGCAACCAGGTGCCCCGAGGCGACGGCCGGTTGACCGACGATCTCGACCCCCAGGAACGTGGCCCCCAGGACGCCTGCGGTGTCTTCGGAGTCTGGGCCCCCGAGGAAGAGGTGTCCAAGCTCACCTACTTCGGGCTCTACGCACTGCAGCACCGCGGCCAGGAGGCCGCCGGTATTGCGGTGAGTGACGGTTCCGGCGTGGTGGTCTACAAGGACATCGGCCTGGTCTCCCAGGTCTTCGACGAGCCGACGCTGGCGAGCCTTCGTGGCCACCTGGCGATCGGCCACGCACGGTATTCCACCACCGGTGGGTCCAACTGGGAGAATGCGCAGCCCACGATCCGGGCCACCCCGGCCGGCACCACGATCGCGCTGGCCCACAACGGCAATCTGGTCAACACTGCCGAGCTGGCCAAGGAGGTCGCCGAGCGCGGCCTCGAGGTGGGCGACTCGACCTCCGACACCGCCCTGGTCACCACGCTGCTCGCCAGCCGGCCCGACCTCTCGGTCGAGGCCGCCGCGCTCGAGCTGCTGCCGACCCTGCGCGGCGCGTTCAGCTTCGTCTTCATGGACGAGAACACGCTTTATGCGGCTCGTGACGCGCAGGGCGTGCGCCCGCTCGTCCTGGGCCGGATGGAGCGTGGCTGGGTGGTCGCCAGCGAGACCGCCGCGCTCGACATCACCGGTGCCAGCTTCGTCCGCGAGGTGGAGCCCGGCGAGATCATCGCCATCGACGAGCACGGCCTGCGCTCCAGCCGGTTCGCCGCGCCGGAGCCCAAGGGCTGCCTCTTCGAGTATGTGTATCTCGCCCGGCCGGACACCACGATCGCCGGCCGCAACATCTACTCCGCTCGGGTCGAGGTCGGCCGCAAGCTGGCCAAGGAGCACCCCGTCGAGGCCGACCTGGTGATCGGTGTGCCCGAGTCGGGCATCCCGGCCGCCATCGGTTACGCCGAGGCCTCCGGGATCCCCTACAGCGCCGGCTTCATGAAGAACGCGTATGTCGGCCGCACCTTCATCCAGCCGTCGCAGACGATCCGGCAGCTCGGCATCCGGCTGAAGCTGAACCCGCTTCGCGAGGTGGTCCGCGGCAAGCGGATCGTGGTGATCGACGACTCGATCGTCCGCGGCAACACCCAGCGGGCCCAGATCCGGATGCTGCGTGAGGCCGGCGCCCTGGAGATCCACGTCCGGATCTCCTCGCCGCCGGTGAAGTGGCCGTGTTTCTACGGCATCGACTTCGCCACCCGCGCCGAGCTGATCGCCAACGGCCTGGAGATCGACGGCATCCGCCGCTCGATCGGGGCCGACAGCCTGGGTTATGTTTCCCTGGACAATCTGGTCCAGGCGACGGAGCAGCCGAAGACCCGGCTCTGCATGGCCTGCTTCGACGGGCAGTACCCGATCGAGTTGCCGGCCGGGGATCTGATCGGTAAGCACGTGCTGGAGGGCGTGGGCCGTCGTGCCGCCATGCCGGGTGCCTCGGCCGAGGCGGCCACGGCGGCGGTCGCCGAGCTCGAGTCCGATTACGAGGCCCGCGAGTATGCGGACGACGACCGGTCCACGCCGGTTCCGCTTGTCGCCAGCCCCGGCGGCGCGGCGGCGCTGCACCACCCGTGACTTTGTTGTTCCAAGAACCGCTAAGGGGAGAACCGTGACGCACGTGTCCGAGCGCAGCAGTGCCGGATCCAACGGCGCCGAAGGCGCTGACCGCCAGCTGTGGACGGCGGGTTCCGGCCGTGGCGCCCCGCGCAAGCGGTCCGCCACGTATGCGGACGCGGGCGTCTCGATCCACGCCGGTGACCGTGCGGTCGAGCTGCTCAAGTCGAAGGTCAAGAAGACCACCCGTCCCGAGGTGATCGGTGACCTGGGCGGCTTCTCCGGCCTGTTCCGGCTGAACACCCAGAAGTACAAGAGCCCGATCCTGGCCTCGTCGACCGACGGCGTCGGCACCAAGCTGGTGATCGCCCAGCAGCTCGACATCCACGACACGATCGGCATCGACCTGGTCGCCATGGTCGTCGACGACCTCGTGGCCTGCGGTGCCGAGCCGCTGTTCCTGCTCGACTACATCGCCTGCGGCGAGGTCGTCCCGGACAAGGTCGCCGAGATCGGCGCCGGCATCGCCGACGGCTGCCGGTACGCGGGTTGTGCCCTGCTCGGTGGCGAGACCGCCGAGCACCCCGGCGTCCTGCGCCCCGACGAGTACGACGTCTCCGCCACCGGTGTCGGTGTGGTGGAGGAGAGCGAGATCCTCGGCCGCGAGCGGGTCGAGGTCGGCGACGCGGTGATCGCGATGCGCTCGTCCGGCCTGCACTCGAACGGATATTCGCTGGTGCGCCACGTGCTGCTCGGCGCCGGCCGGATGCGCCTGGACACCGTTGTCGACGACTTCGGCACCCAGCGGACCCTCGGTGAGGAGCTGCTGACCCCCACCAAGATCTACGCCAAGGACTGCCTCGGCCTGATCGAGGAGACCGACGTCCGGGCGTTCTCGCACGTCACCGGCGGCGGTATCCCCGGCAACCTGGTCCGCATCCTGCCGGACCACGTGGACGCCGTGGTGGACCGTTCCACCTGGCGCCCGCAGCCGATCTTCGACCTGATCCAGGCGAAGGGCCGCATCGAGGACTCCGAGATGGAGGCCACGTTCAACATGGGCGTCGGCATGTTCGCGATCGTCTCGTCGGACGACGCCGACCGTGCCATGGCCTACCTGACCGGCCGTGGCGTCGAGGCCTGGCAGGTCGGCGAGGTCATCGAGGGCTCCGGTGAGGTTCAGATGATGGGTTCCTACACCCGCGGCTGATCCGATGCTCGGCAAAAAGTGATTCTGGTTCGCGATAGAGCCCACGTGAAATGATCCGCGTGTGTCGATGTCCGGCACATGCGGATCTTTCGCATTCCGGGGTGGACCGCGAGGCCTAGCCTGACCTGAGTCACAACCAGGACGGGAGTGTGGTGACATGACGACTGCGTGGAGTGGGATGCGGGGCATCTCGCCGATGCCCAGCTACGTCGTCCTTCAGCCCACTACCCTCTGCAACCTCGCCTGCGAGTACTGCTACCTGCCGTTTCGCCGGGAGAACCGGAAGATGCCGGTGGAGGTGGCCCAGGCTGTCGCGGACGGGGTGGCGGGCTTCAGCCGTACCGGAAGGTTCTCGGTCGTGTGGCACGGAGGCGAGCCGCTCGCCGCGGGTCTCACCCACATGGCCGCGCTCTTCGCGCCGTTCGGCTCCGCCGTCGAGCATCATGTGCAGACGAACGCGACGCTCATCGACGACGCCTGGTGCGAGTTCTTCCTCGCGCACGACGTGCGGGTCAGCGTCAGCGTGGACGGCCCCCGGGCGCGCAACGGCGACCGGGTTGACCGGGGCGGCAAGCCCGCCTACGACCAGATCCTGAAGGGCGTCGAAGCGCTGCGACGACACGGCATACCGTTCTCCACACTCTGCGTGGTGGGCGATCCGCGACCCGGCGTGGCGACCGAGCTGTACGAGTACTTCCTCGAACTCGGTTGTGAGGTGCTCGGTATCAACGTGGAGGAGCTGGAGGGTGTCAACACCCGGCTCAACCGGCACGACCCGGCCGCGGTGAGCGCGTTCTGGGCCGAGCTGGTCGCGGCCTGGCGGCGGGACCCCCGGATCCACCTGCGCGAGGTCGAGTGGACCCTGCGGTACGCGGCAGCGGTCCTCGACGGCACCGCGGACGAGCTGCTGCCCCGGCAGCTGGACCCGATACCGACCGTCGCCCACGACGGCTCGGTGGTGCTGCTCTCACCCGAGCTGGCCGGCTTCCACGACCCCCGCTACGGCGACTTCAGCAGCGGCAACGTCCTCAGCACCCCCCTGCCGGAGATCCTGGCCGGAGCCGCGGACAATGCCTGGATCGGCGAGTTCCTGCGCGGCATCGAGGCCTGCCGCGAGACCTGCCCCTATTTCGGCTTCTGTGGTGGCGCCCACGCGGCAAACCGCTACTTCGAACACGGCCGGTTCGACGTCACCGAGACGGACCACTGCCGTAACAGCAAGATTCGCCTATTGGAGGGAGTGCTGGACCATGCCCGAGATCACGAAGCCACGGCTGTCTGACGGCCTGGAGACGGATCCGGTGACGGCACGGGTGCACGGTGCTCGAGCCGGACTGGCCGCGCTCATCGCGGAGGCCGAGGTGGCCAGGGAGAAACGCGCCGAGCAGGCACCACAGGACGAAGGCTCGGCGGTCTGCGCCTGGAACCACTTCGAGAACATCCCGACGTTCTACAACTGGAACAACCGGCCCCGCTGAAGACGGGGCTCGGTCGAAGCCCACGCGGACAACGCCGCGTGGGCTTCAGTGCAACCGTAGGAATGTTGATGACCACGACGACACACGTGAGCACGCGGGTCAAACCGCGTGCTCTGTGCGAAACGGGTCAGAGCCGCCTTGGTGGCGACCAGGAATCCTGGTCGTCCTCAGCGTCGTCGTCCTCATCATCATCGACGAACTCTTCGTTGTCGTCGGTGAAGTGATGGTCGGACTTACCGGCACCCGCCAGTTCGCGCTGCAAGGCGGTGAGGTCGGTGTTCGGGGAGTGATACTTCAACTCCCGGGCCACCTTCGTCTGCTTGGCCTTAGCACGGCCGCGCCCCATGGCTCGACCCCCTCGCACAGAATTCGGGGCAGCCCGAAGGCGGGCCCCGATGACGTCAGGCATCTCTCGTGGGTCTTACGGTACATGGACGAGGCCGCGTTCGGCACCTCGGGTTGCGTGTGACACTGCCGCGCGTCGCGGTTCGTTCATTCCGAGGCCGCGCGGCAGCTATCAAACCGGCTTAACCGCCTCAGTTGAGGTAGATCGCCCGAAGACGGCCGACCTCGGCCATACGGCGCTCGGCAAGCCGGTCGGCGGCGACCGCCGGTGGCACGCCCTCGTCGCCGGCGAGGTGGAGGATCCGCCCGGTGGTGGCGAAGATCCCCGTCGCCCGCAGCTTGGCCCGCTCGAAGTCGAAGCCCTGGATCTCGTCGGCCACCTGGATCACGCCGCCGGCGTTCAGCACGTAGTCGGGGACGTAGAGGATGCCGCGATCCTGCAGCAGCTTGCCGATGCCGGGGTGGGCGAGCTGGTTGTTGGCGCCGCCGGCCACCACCGTGGCGGTCAGGACCGGCACGGTGTCGTCGTTCAGCGCGCCACCGAGGGCGCACGGCGCGTACACGTCGATGTCGGAAGTGATCAGCGTGTCGGTGTCGGCCACCAGGTGGATCTCGGGGTGGGTGGTGCGTGCCCACTCCAGGGCCACCGGGCTGACGTCGGTGGCGGCCACCGTGGCGCCGTCGGCGAGCAGGTGACCGGCGAGGAACTTGCCCACCTTGCCCAGGCCCGCGATCCCGACGGTGCGGCCACGCAGCGACGGGCTGCCCCAGGTGTGCTCGGCGGCGGCGCGCATGCCCTGGAAGACGCCCCAGGCGGTCAGCTCGGACGAGTCGCCGGCTCCGCCGTTCTGCCGGCTACGGCCTGTCACGTACCGGGTCTCCCGGGCCACCACGTCCATGTCCGGTACGTAGGTGCCGACGTCACAGGCGGTGTAGTAGCGGCCGTTCAGCGACTCGACGAACCGCCCGTACGCCCGCAGGAGCGCCTCGCTCTTGTCCCGGACCGGGTCGCCCCAGATCACCGCTTTGCCGCCGCCCAGGTCAAGCCCCGCGATCGCGTTCTTGTACGCCATGCCGCGGGACAGCTTGAGCACGTCGGCGAGGGCTGCTTCCTCGTTCTCGTACGGGTAGAAACGGGTCCCGCCGAGGGCGGGGCCGAGCGCGGTCGAGTAGATGCCGATGATGGCTTTGAGACCGGTGGCCCGGTCCTGGCAGAAGACGACCTGTTCGTGCCCGTTGGCGTCGTTGCCGTCGGTGTCGAACACACCCATCGTTGCTCTCCTGATCTGCTTGCGTGGCCTTCGTGGGGCCTGCGAACGCCGGCGGGGTGGGCCGGACAAATGAAATCTTTTCAACCTGGCGCCGGGCCGGGAGTTGCCGGCCGTGGGCCGGCGTCAGGCGCTGCCACCCTGGCCACGTTGAAAGACTTCATTGCGAGCGTAGTCGCGCGAATGCCATGGCGATTACGCCCGCGCGGGAAGTTCCACACGGCCGAATTCGTGAAAGGATCGCGCCGTGCCGTCACTGTTCGCGTCGTACCTACGGGTTTACGAACCGCTGACCGCCTTCGACCGCGACAGGCAGCTCTTCTGGCGTCAGTACGCGAGCGAGGGCCGCGATCTGGGCCTCGTCGAAGGACCCGTCCGTCAGCGCACCGCCGTGCTGGAGGCCCTGGGCGCCGGTTGGACCAGGCTGCCCGACCTGCCGGACGAGGCGTATGTGCTGGAGTGGGGCGACTCCGTCCTGGTCTGCCCGTGGAACCTGCGCCTGCGGGTCGCCGAGGCGGCCCTGAACGCTCGCGACGGTGTGCCCGCGGTGCTCGCCGACGCCTTCGTCCCGCCGGTGCTGGCCGGTCAGGCCAAGGCCGTGGTGGAGGACTGGCGCAGCGGCGCCAAGGTTCTGGAGCACGGTGTCCCGCGGGTGCACGAGCAGACCTCCACCTGGGGTGTGCCGCTGCGGTGGTTCGCCTTCGTGGACCTGGAGGAGCGGGAGATCTCCCTGTCCGGCCGGCGCCGCGTCCTGCGCTACCGGACCGAGATCTCCAAGGCCCGGCGGCGGGCCCACCGTGCCGTCTCCGTGCTGCGCAAGGCGCTCGGCGACGCCCCGATCACCGAGGCGGTGGAGGAGGGAACGCGCTGGCTGGAGGAGTTCCACCCGCGTTCGGTGATCGAACTCGACTACGGCGGCCTCGTCAACCTCCTTCCGGAGGACAACCTGACCGAGGACGATTCCCCCGGATTGGTGGCAGCCGGACTTTCGGCACTTTCTCGCGGTGACGCTGAGTCAGCTAGCGAGGCGTACGAGAAGTTGGTCGCGCGGTGGCGTGTTGTCCAGCTTTTGGAGCGAAGCAACTGACCTGGGGAAATGGGACAGACACACACGTATCCCAGCCCGAGAGAGCGCTTCCGAAGCGAACACTCTTCGTAATCGGCGAGGGCCGAAGGGTGATAATCGGACTAAACGCGGCACTATCTGGCGTAGAAAACGCGCAAAAATCGGGCATGCTTCATCCGTCTATCTGGGGACGTTCGTCCGTTCGGCCCATGTCGGACATCGGGGACTAGCCGGACCATGAGAGACGCACCGGCCGGCGGGACCCCGGCCGATGTTTTTTAGGCACCTGTGGAGGAGTGACCGATGGCATCGCGTACGCACGATCCTGAGCCGCTACTAACGCCGGCCGAGGTGGCGTCGATGTTCCGTGTCGACCCGAAGACCGTTACTCGGTGGGCGAAGGCGGGCAAGCTCAGCGCAATTCGCACGCTGGGTGGCCACCGTCGCTACCGGGAGTCGGAGGTCCGCGCCCTGCTGCAGGGGCAGATCCCCACGCAGCGCCAGGGCGACTGACCACGAGTCGACCGCAATATCGTTGCAAGGGGCGAGCGCTGGGGAAGGCGATCGCCCCTTCTTCGTTTCGAACCCACCTACCTATCCGAAGAAACGATCAAGACGGCGCCGGGTGATCCCGGCGCCGTCTTTGTCATCCGAAAGGATCATGCAGGCATCCGAAAGGATCATCCGGGCGCTCGACCGGATCACGCGGTCAGGCAACGAGCACGGCGACGGTGCCGTCGACACCGCGGCGCAGACGGCTGCCGAGCATCGTCAGGTGACCGACCAGCCCGTACTTCTTCTTGATGCCCGCGCCGACGCGCAGCCGGTCGGCGTGATCGCCGATCCGGGCGGTGGCCTCGATCGCCTCGCCGGACGGGGTGCCGCGCATGTCGCACGGTGCCACCGTGACCCGGCCGCTGTTGCGGATCCGCTTGAGCTTTCCGCTCCCGGCGACGGTCCAGAAGGCGAGGCCGGCGCCGTCGGGGACGACCCACAAGGGTGTCGCCACCGCACGGCCGTCCCGGCGGAACGTGGTGAGCAGGACGTACTTCTCCGACCCGAGTTGCTGCAGTGCGGCCATGTACTCAAGAGTAGTGACCATGGGAAATCCGGCGATCGGTGACGCCTTCGGCGAAATGATCAGGGACGCGTACGCGGTGCGCACCGGGATCGGACCGAGGCCATTGGCCGGCGGACGACTGCCCCGCCCCGTGATCGAGGTGATCGAGCGGGACGACGGGCTGATCAACGGAGCGCCCGCCGACCACTACCTGGACGAGCCGGGCGCCTGGCAGCCGTGGGACCGCCGTGCGCTCGCTCTCTGCCGGGGCCGGGTGCTCG
The DNA here is from genome assembly GCF_042666575.1 of Actinoplanes sp. GCM10030250. Lineage (NCBI taxonomy): Bacteria > Bacillati > Actinomycetota > Actinomycetes > Micromonosporales > Micromonosporaceae > Actinoplanes > Actinoplanes sp. GCM10030250. The sequence goes on from NZ_JBHTDO010000058.1 coordinate 24,280, forward strand.
ACATCGGCGTGGGTGCCGGCCGCGCCGCGATCGAGCTGCAGCGGCGGGGCATCGCGGTGACCGGGCTGGACACCTCGGCCGGCGCGATCGAGGTCTCCCGCAAGCGAGGGCTGCGTGACACCGTGTTGAACACGGTCGACGAGTTCTCCCGGGCCAGCGTCCGGTACGACACATTCCTGCTGCTCGGCAACAACCTCGGCCTGCTGGAGAGCGCGGAGCGGGCACCAGTGTTCCTGGCCGCCCTGGCCGGACTCGCCAACCCGGGTGCCCGGCTGGTGGCGCAGGGCGCGGATCCGTACGGCACGCGGGACCCGCTGCACGTGGCGTACCACGAGCGGAACCGGGAGCGGGGACGGCTCGGTGGGCAGCTGCGGCTGCGGCTGCGGTACCGCGAGCTCGCCACCGACTGGTTCGACTACCTGAACTGTTCGGTGGCCGAGCTGGAAGGCCTGGTGGCGGGCACCGCGTGGCGGTTGAAATCGATCGACGAGCGAGAGCGGCCGTACTACGTTGCGGTCATGGAGTACTCATCCAACCGCCCCACCCACCACCCATGAACGGAATGAAACCAGCCTCATGACCCCACTCACCCGCGACCAGGTGCGCCTCAGCAAGCGGCTCTCCCTGGTTCTGCGGCACCGGCCCGAGGTGGCCGGTCTCTCGCTCGACGCGAACGGCTGGACGCCCGTCGCGACGCTGCTCACCGCCCTCGGCATCAGCCGGGCGGAGCTTGACGTCGTGGTGGCGGGCAACGACAAGGCCAGGTTCGCGGTTTCCACCGCCCCGGACGGCGCGGATCTGATCCGTGCCAGTCAGGGCCACTCCCGGCGGGTCGCTGTCGATCTCGACCTGCCGCCTGTCGATCCGCCCCGTGAGCTCTTCCACGGGACGCCCCGGGCGAACCTGGCATCGATTCAGCGGGACGGTCTTCGCCCGCGGAGCCGGCACCATGTGCACCTCTCGATCGACGTGCCGACCGCGCTCGTGGTGGGCCGCCGCCGATCGACAGATGTCGTCGTTCTCGCGGTGGCTTCGGGGGTGATGGCGGACGAGGGACACGTCTTCCACCGCAGCGACAACGGGGTATGGCTGACCACTGTCGTGCCGTCATCGCATATTTCGGTAAAACGGACAAATCCGTAATCTGCCAGGTTGATCGACCATCCACTGTGGGCGGTGACGGGTTCTCCGGACAGCAGCCCTGAACCGCCGTTAGCTTGGACGGATGGGGAGGGTTACACGGAGTCAGCTCACCGATCTCCCCAGTGCTCTCGGTCTGCCCGTCGCGCTTCTTATCGCACTGATCCTTGCCGGTCTCGCCTTCGGCCTGCCGGTGCTGGATCGGTCCGTGCCGGCCGAGCGTGCTGTGCCGTCCGGTGAGCCGTACGAGGTGGGCGCGGGCGTCACTGTCGTCCCGCCGCCCGGAGCGACGCTCGACCTGACCGGAACCCGGCCGGGGAAGGAGCGGGGCACCGCCCTGTTCCGGTTCGGCCCGGTGCAGTACGCGATCTCCGTACAGCCCTTCGACGGTGACCTGACCGCGGCCGCCGTACGCCTGCGCCAGCGGATCACCGGCACTTCCGGTCACCAGGTCACCGGTACGCAGCTCGCCGCCGCCACCGCGGGAGGGCTGGCCGGTCTACAGGGGGGATATACGGCCGGCGATCGTGACGGCCGGTACACCGTCTTCGTCGCGCACGGCTTCACCATCGAGATCATCGTGAGCGGCGCCGACCAGGACCTCGGGCGGACCCTGCCGGCGATCGACGCGAGCACCCGCACCCTGCGCTTCGACACCCGCCGCCCCGAAGGCCACCGGTGACCGATCAGCCGCCGGTGAGCGGAGGGCCCCCGATGACGGGCAGCCGTCCGTGAGCGACCCGGTGCGCCCCGGCGTCCGCCAGCCCGCCGCGCTCACCCGCCGGCCCGCCTTCTGGGTGGTGGCCGCCCTGCTGGCCGCCGGCGCCGTGCGTATCGCCCAGATCACCGGCCGGTTCCTCGACGTGTACCCGCTCGCCACGATCACCGCGATCCTGCTCTTCGCGCTGCTCGCCGTACCCTTCTGGCTCTTCGTCTCGGAACTCGACTTCCTCGAGCGCGAGCCGGCCAGCCTGCGGGTGGTCGCGTTCGCCTGGGGCGGCCTGGTCGCCACCTCGGTGTCGATTCCGGGCAGCAACGCGCTGGAGAACCTGATCGCGAAGCTCGGTTCGCCGCATCTCGCGGCGGAGTGGGGTGCCGCGCTGGCCGGGCCGACGGTCGAGGAGATCGCCAAGACGCTCGGTGTCATCGCCATCGTGCTGATCGCCCGGCCGCAGGTGAACAGCGTGCTCGACGGCGTGGTCTACGGCGCGCTCGTCGGCCTCGGCTTCCAGATCGTCGAGGACGTGGTCTTCGCCGTCGGCGCGGTGTCGCTGGCCGGGGGAGGTGATCAGATTCAGCCGGTGGTCACCACGTTCCTGGTACGCGGCTTCCTGGCCGGGGTGTGGAGCCACACCCTCTTCGGTGCCCTGGCCGGCGCCGGAATCGGTTACCTCGTGGTCAACCCGGACCGCACCCGGCGGCACCGGATCGCGATGGCCGGGCTCGCCCTCGCCGGTGCGTGGGCCTCGCACGTGCTGTGGAACTCGCCGCTCTTCCGCGACGGCTTGGGCAACGGTGCGCTCGCGCTGCTCGCGGTGCTGGTCTTCAAGGGCCTGCCGCCACTGCTCCTGATCCTGTACCTGGTCCGGCGGGCGCACGACCGGGAGGCCGCCTACTACGTGGGGAAGCTGGCGGAGCTGCGTGACCCGGCGCTGATCACCGACGGCGAACTGCTGGTGCTCGGCTCGGGATCACGCCGCGCCGCGGCCCGGCGGCATGCCGCGGCGAGGGCGGGCCGGCGTGCCCGGTCGGCGGTACGCCGTCTGCAACGTGCACAGGCCCGGCTCGCGGTCGAACTGAGCCGGGCCACGGAACCGGAGGTCCGGCACCATGCGGAGGTGCGCAAGCACCGTGCCGTGCTGGAACAACTCGGACATCCGGAGGCGGTGGAGGGCGACCGGACCTGGCGGCACACCGTCTCCACCGTCGGTACGACAGCCGTGGCGATCGGCGTCCTCTGGGTCGCCCTATCTCTTATCAACTAACTACACGGTCGGCGGCAGCCCGCCGTCACCGTCGACGATCAGGTCCGGCGTACCGTCCTCGTCCAGGTCGACCATGGTGATGTCGACCTTGCCGTCGCCGTCGGTGTCGAACTGGTACAGGTCGGGCTTGCCGTCGCCGTCGGTGTCCGAGACCCAGACATCCGGCTTGCCGTCACCGTTCGCGTCGCTGGTCACCAGGTCGACACGGTCGGACCCGCGAGTCTCGATGATCTCCTGCGGCTCGCTCACGATGCCTCCTTCTCCGGCCGGTCGATCCGGCCCGACAGTCCGTCAGTACCCGAATGATCGCCCGGTCAGTCAATAGAGCTGTGACGGTTGTCGCTGGTCCGGACGCGAGGCGCCGGTAACGTACGCCGACGTGGATATCGCGGAAGACGGTACTCAGCACCTGTTCACCAGCAGCGGTGGCGGTGCGCTCGCCGAACGGATGGGCATCGTGATCACCGAGGCCTCCGACGAGCGGGTGGTCGGCACGATGCCGGTCGAGGGCAACACCCAGCCGTACGGGCTGCTGCACGGCGGTGCCTCCTGCGTGCTCGCCGAGACGCTCGGTTCGGTGGGCGCGGTCCTGCACGGTCAGACCGTGGACCGGCCGTTCGCGGTCGGCGTCGACATCAACGCCACCCACCACAAGGCCGCCCGATCGGGTCTGGTGACCGGAATCGCAGTGCCGGTGCACCGGGGGCGTGCGGTGGCGACGTACGAGGTGGTCATCGAGGACGAGAGCGGCGATCGGGTCTGCACCGCACGGATCACCTGTCTACTCCGTGGTGCTTGAATTCCCTCGTCGGTGAGCGTTCCTTGACGGTTGGACGTACCTTTTCTGACGTGACCGAAGTACCACAGGACGCGTTCGAAGACGCGGCGCAGATCCTGCGCTCCGCCCTCACCGGCGACAGCGCCGCCGTCGCCGACACCTTCGACGCGGTCGTCGACAGGGACGGCGTCGTCGGCGCGTGGGACGTTGCCTGGTGCCTCGCGGCGACCATGGTCGGTCAGATTCCGCCCGGCGGCGCCTGGACGCTGGAGTTCCCGGGCATCGACGACGCTCGTTACGACAAGCGCTGGGTCGCCCGGTTCGTCAGCGCCTACGTCAACGGGGACTTCCCCACCGGCGAGGCGCTCTTCGGAGCCGCGATCGCCGACGGCCGGCTCCCCGACTGCCTGCTCGCGCTCGCCGGCTCCACGGTCGCGACCCTGCGCCATCGGGCAGCGTGACACGGCTTTGCGCGTACCCCCTCATGTCTGACGCCCTGCTGGCCCGCGTGCGTAAGTTGCTCGCTATGGCCGAGGACCCGGCCTGCACGCCCGGCGAAGCCGAGGCGTTCACCGCGAAGGCCGCCGACCTGATCGCGAAATACGGCGTCGACCAGGCGATGCTCGCCGCCCTCGACCCGGCGGCCGACCCGGTCGGGGACCGGGTCGTCACGATCGACCCGCCCTACTCCCGCGACAAGGCCGGGCTGCTCGCTGCCGTCGCCGCGCCGATGCGCTGCCGGGTGGTGCACCTCGAACGCCGCAGCCTCGCCCGCAGCCACCTTTTCGGACATGCCGCCGACCTGGAGCGGGTCGAGCTGCTCTTCACCTCACTGCTCGTCCAAGTGGCACACGGCCTGGTGGCGAGCCCCGTGCCGGCGGGCGAGCACCCCGCTGCCTATCGGCGTTCCTGGCTGGTCGGTTACAGCCAGGCGGTCAGCGCCCGTCTGTGGGCGGCCGAACGAACCGCCGCCGCGGAGACCCCCGGCGCCGAACTGGTCCTGGTGGATCGCACCGACCTCGTCGAGCGCCGGCGGGACGACACCTACCCACAATTGGCCAAGATGCCGCCGCGCCGGTTGCGGGGCAGCGGCCGGACACGCGGTTACCGCGCGGGTCAGGTCGCCGATCTGGGCGGCTCCGCGGTCACCGGCTCGTGAGCGGTCATTGGTGCTTGAGGTAGAGCGCCTTCGTGTACTGCGCGGCTGCGGCATTGTTGTACATCACTGCCTGCGACATGAAGAACCCGTTGTCGGCGATCGCCCGGGTCGCCTGCGAGGTGCCTGACCAGCGGATGTCCGCCTCCGCTTCGGAAAGTCCCCGCGCCTTGAACTGCCGGCGCATCGCAATCCGGCCGCCGCGGAAAGCATCTGCCGCCTCCTCGGCGTGACGCATGCAGAACATCGCTTTGTCCATCAGCGCCTCCCCAAGGGTGTAGGCCGCCTGCTCCGCCTCGTTCGTGAAGGTCTGCACGACTCGCCTCCTCGATTTCCAGAGGTCAAAGGTTTCCAGAGGTCAAAAGGATTCCCGGGCCAGTGACCGATCCCGATAACACTCTGATAGACCGGGCGGCGGCCTACAAGAGGTGGGCGCTGTCGCAGAACGGCAGTCTGCCGGGTGGGCACATTCAAAACCCTTTCGGCGTACGAGTGAAGCGTTTTTACTCAACCGAGCCGGACGGCACCCGATCAAACGCCACGATGAGCGAGACGACAGTCCCGGCCGGCTGGTACGCCGACCCGGCGGGCAATCGAGGGCAGCGCTGGTGGGACGGCTTGCGGTGGACGGGACATGTCCTGCCGGCGGCTGTGGTTTCCGCGTACCCCGAGCCCTTTGGTATGTCGATCGCACCGCAACCGTTGCCGGAGCGCAACCGAACCTGGGGTTTCTCCGGGCCGAACCCGGCCGCCTTCCTCGCGCTGATCCTCGGCCTTGCCGGCCTGGTCGCGAATCCGCTGCTGCTGCCGTCAGCGGGTGCCCTGATCTGGGGCGTTGTCGGCGTGCGGCGCGCCTCCGGCCCGGCGACCGGGCGTGCCATGGCGGTGAGCGGCATCGTGCTGGGCCTGGTGGGTCTGGCCGCCTTCTATTCAGGACTGATCGTCGTCCAACTCGGACATTGAAGCGGATCCCGGCGTTGCCAGTCGCTGATATAGCTTTTGGATCATGACTCACGGGGACCCGGACGGCGACGCGCCACCACCATCGGAGCCGTCGCGACGTCTGCGAATGATGCTGGCGGTGACCGCGGCGGCGCTCGTGATCGGTGCTGCCGCGTCCACCTCGGTGCTGCTTCTTGCCGGATATCGGTACGTTCCGGACCGGAAGTTCGAAGTCGCGGTCTTCTTGGAGCCGGACATCTCGGCCGAGGACAAGGCGGTCATCCGGGCGGAGCTCGACGAGTTCCCGGACGGGGGTGCTGTTCGGCTGGAAACTCGCGACGAGGCGCTGGCCAGGGTGAAGGAGACTTGGAAGCATCAGCCGGATCGGGTCGAGGGCATCCAGTTGGAAAGCATGTCCGAGTCGTTTCGCCTGATTTCGGTGGCTCGTGAGTTCGACTGCGGTCCCGTTCCGGAGATTCGTGAGCTTGCCGGTGTGGAGCGGGTGTGGATCGCGATGCGGCCTGCCGGGGGCCGGTACGGGGCGGAGCTCAGCTGCTGAGTTCGGCGTTTCCGCGCCTCCGGGCCTCCGCCTTTGCGTTTTCGCCTTGGTAGCTGCACACGTTGGCGTTGTGTGCGCTTTCACCCACGTCAGTGGCCCTCTCCGCGCACACGGAACGCCAACGTGTGCGCTCGTGGTGGGGTCGGCCGATGATTTTTCGGGGGCGTGTGGGTCCTTAGTGGTATGACGGAGAGCAATCTGCCTGAGATCGTGTCGCGTGAGCAGTGGCTGGCCGCGCGACGAGAGCTGCTGACCAGCGAGAAAGAGGCGGTGCGCGCCAAGGACGCGCTGAACGCCGAGCGCCGGCGGCTGCCGATGACGCGCGTCGACGAGGAGTACCGGTTCGAGGGTCCGGACGGTTCCGTGAGCCTGCTGGACCTGTTCGACGGCCGGCGCCAGCTGATCGTGCAGCACTTCATGTTCAACCCGGAGTGGGAGGACGGCTGCGGCAGCTGCACGGCCGCCGTCGACGAACTCTCCGACGGCCTGCTGCGAAACCTGCGAGCGCGCAGCACCGTGTACGCCGTCGTGGCCCGTGCCCCGCTGCCGAAGCTGGAGGCGTACCGGGCGAAGCGCGGCTGGACGATCCCGTTCTACTCGTCGTACGGCTCACGCTTCAACTACGACTTTCACGTCACCCTGGACGAGTCGGTGACACCGGTCCAGTTCAACTATCGCGGCCCGGACGAGCTGCGCGAGGCCGGCTTCGCATGGATCCTCGACTCCGACTCGCAGCCGATGGAACAGCCGGGCATGAGTTGCTTCCTCCGGGACGGCGACCAGGTCTTCCACACGTATTCGACGTTCGCCCGGGGAACCGAACAGGTCGGCGGCGCGTACGGGCTCCTGGACATGACGGCCCTGGGCCGCCAGGAGGACTGGGAGGAACCGAAGGGCCGCTCAGACACTTCCCGCGACGCCATCCCCGACTTCAGCTGACGCCATCCGCGCACCGATCGGCGCTTTCGCGCGACGGGTCCGATGCGGGCGTAACGAACCTTGCGTGTGGTTAACGTCGAGGCGGCGAAACAGGCCCGGAAAGCAGAACGCCCACCGTGCTTTTCAGCAGGTGGACGACGCTCAAAGCCCGGCGAGAGGCTTGGTGGCCAGGGGCGGGGTCGAACCGCCGACCTTCCGATTTTCAGTCGGACGCTCGTACCAACTGAGCTACCTGGCCGTGAGACTTTCTTGCGGTCCTGACGGGACTTGAACCCGCGACCTCCGCCTTGACAGGGCGGCGAGCACTCCAACTGCTCCACAGGACCTTGCTTGTAACTGTCGTACCTTACTCCGGCTCGCCAGCAACTCTAGCTGCTAACTTACCAGTACCCCCAACGGGATTCGAACCCGTGCTACCGCCTTGAAAGGGCGGCGTCCTAGGCCACTAGACGATGAGGGCAAGAACTCCGCCATCATTGCACATCCCGCTGGCTGCGTGATCGGCAACGTTTGGTGGCCTTCGCCCCAACCGCGCCCCGTTGAGGCCTGCAAAGCATATGTGATCCACCGAGCGGTCTCCAAATCGGTACCCCTCTTTTGGGTGCCGAGTCTGTGAGCTGCGAAAACGCGGACTCGCTCATCCGGCGGCGCCGGCGGTGGCCACGCGGACTGCGTCGGCCAGACCGGCGAGGGGGGTCACCTCGGGGGGCAGTCCGTGGAGGGGCCAGCCAGGACCGGCTGCGGCGACTACGAGAGGGGGATGAGGTACGCGGAGCAGCCGCTCCAACTGACCGACGTCCCCGGTGGCCGGCAGCTGTGACCAGAGCACCACCACTGCCGGGCCGGTACGGTCGACCGCGTCCAGCAGCGCCCGGACCGGCACCCGCGCCCCGAACAGCCTGGTCGGTACCCCGCCTTCGGCCAGCGCCGCGGCCAGCGCCTCGAGCGGCAGGGTGTGCTGCTCCTCGTCGGCTGCGGCGAGCAGGACGCGGGGGACCCGGTCCCGTGGTGGGCGGGGCACCGTGGCGAGGACCTCGGTGACGGTGCGCGAGAGCAGGTGTTCGACCTCGATGAAGCGCTCGGTGACCTCGTACCGCTCCCCGATACCGATCAGCACCGGCATGATCACTTGGTTCCAGGTGGGGATCACGCCCCGCTCGGTGATCGCTTCCGAGGTGATGTGCCGCATGGACGGTGCGTCCAACCGCATGGCGGCGCGGGCGAGCCCACGGGCCGCCGGATCCGCTCGCACACCGAGCGCGATGGTCTGCCCTCCGCCTGCCGGAGCATCCCCCGCGAAGACGAAGCCCTCCGAGCCCGCAGAAACAGCCGAGCCCGCAGAAACAGCCGAGCCCGCGGAAACAGCCGAGCCCACGGGAGCAGCGGAATCGGCCGTAGCAGCCGAGCCCAGAGAATCGGCGGAACCGTCAGAGGCGGCCGGTTCGGGCGAAGCGGCAGTGGCCTCAGGCGTCCGGCGTGCCCAAGCAGCAGCCTCCGCCGGCGCCACCCCCTGCGCGGTGAGGCGCTGCATCACCTGCAGCCGAACCATGTCCTCGACGGTGTATCGCCGGTGGTGTCCCGGCTCGTGGCGGCTGGGGCCGAGCCCGTACCGCTGATGCCATGTGCGCAACGTGGTCACCGCGACGCCGAGACGGCGTGCTGCGGCGCCGGCGCTCAGGCCGTCATCTGCCACCCGACCGCTCCGGAACAGAAGAACCGGAACGCTCCAGAGCAGCGGAACCAGAAGGTGGGGAGGGCAAAGGGGATGGGGAAGAAAGGTACGAGCTGAGCCGCTCCGCCACACCGGAGAGCCAGGGCGCGTACGTCTCCGGCTCACTCTCCAACCGCTGCCGCAAATCCGGCAGTCCCGTCCACCGCAGCCGTGCCACCTCGGCCGGATCCGGCTGGAACTCGGTGCCGGTCGCGATCTGCCCGAGCAGCACGTGGTCGTACTCCCGCTCGACCCGCCCGGTCATCGGGTCCTCGGCGAAGTACGTGTAGACCCCGACCTCGACCAGCCCCATCCCGGCCACGCCGAGTTCCTCCTTCAGGCGCCGCTGGGCAGCGACCGTCAGGTCCTCTCCCGGCCCGGGATGCCCGCAGCAGGTGTTACCCCAGCGCAGCGGGAAGCGGGTCTTCGTCGCCGCCCGCTGCTGGAGCAGCACCCGGCCCCGGTCGTCGCGGAGGAACACCGAGAAGGCACGGTGCAGCTGCCCGGGCGCCTCGTGCGCCTCCTGCACGGTGGCCGACCCGGCCGGCGTGCCGTCCTCGCCGACAAGCTCGACCAGGTGTGATTCGCGTGCCGTCACTCGGTGCCTCCGGCGATGCGGGAAACGAGGTGTGATTCGCGGGCGGTCACTGGGTGCCTCCGGCGATGCGGGAAACGAGGTGTGATTCGCGGGCGGTCACTGGGTGCCTCCGGCGATGCGGGGAACGAGGTGTGATTCGCGCGTGGTCACTGGGTGCCCCCGGTGATGCGGGAAGCGGCGAGCTTGCCGGAGATCAGAACCATCGGTACGCCTACGCCGGGCTGTGTCCCGGACCCGGTGAACACGACGTTGCCCAGGCTCGGGTGCAGGTTCGACGGCCGGAACGGGCCGGTCTGCGAGAAGCTGTGCGCCGCCGCGAACGGGGTGCCGGCCGCCATCCCGTCGTCGGCCCAGTCGGCCGGCGTGATGATCCGCTGCACTTCGACGCCGTCCCGGAAGCCGATGTATCCACGCTTTTCGAGAACCTGGAGCAGCTCGTCGGCGTAACGCTTGCCCAGGCCGCCGCGCCAGTTCATCGGTCCGGACTCCAGGTTCGGGGTGGGCGCCAGCACGTAGTACGTCTGTTTGCCGTCGGGTGCCGCCGTCGGGTCGGTGTGCGTCGGGTTCGTGACGAGCAGGGACGGATCGCTCATCAGCAGGCCCTTGTTGATCACCTCGTCGAAGGTGCCCTTCCACGCGTGCCCGAAGTGGATGTTGTGGTGGGCGATCTTCGAATAGCTCCGGTCCGATCCGATGTGAAGGACCACGCATGACGGTGAGTAGCTCAGCGGCCGTTGCCAGCGGCGCGGCGGAAGCAGGTCGCGGTAGGCAACAGGAAGGTCCGGGTTGAGTACGACCACGTCAGCCGGGATGTGCTCGCCGTCGGCCGTCATCACGCCGGTGGCGCGGCCGTGTGCCGTGGTCACCCGGTCGACGGTGGTGTCATAACGGAAGGTGACACCGTGTTTCTCGGCGGCGCCCGCCATCGCTTTCGGGACGGCGTGCATGCCGCCGACCGGGAAGTACACCCCGGCCACCGAGTCGAGGTACGCGATGACCGCGTAGATGGCCAGCGCGTCGTGCGGTGCCAGTCCCGCGTACATCGCCTGGAACGAGAAGATCCGCTGGGTTCGGGGGTCCCGAAAGAACTGGTTGATCTTCGGTTGGAGCCGCCGGAACCCGCCCATGCCGAGCAGCTTCAGCAGGCTCAGGTTCATCAGGTCGACCGGGGTGTCCAGGTTCTTGTCGATGAAGTTGGCGCGCTCCAGCTGCCAGAGCCGCCGGGTGTAGTCGACGAACCGCAGGTAGCCGTCGGCCTCGCGGGGGCCGCAGACCCGGGCGACCTCGGCCGCCATCCGGGTGGTGTCGGTACGCACGTCGAGCGTCGACCCGTCCGGGTAGTACGCGCGGTAGGCGGGGTCGAGCGGGGTGAGCTCGAGCCAGTCGCTGAGTTTCTCGCCGACCGCGGCGAGTGGTTCGGCGATCAGTTCCGGCATGGTCAGCACTGTCGGCCCGGTGTCGAACTCGAAGCCGCCGGCCGACAGCCGACCGGCACGGCCGCCGGGTATCGGCTCCCGTTCGACGACGGTGACCTGGCGTCCGGCCGCGGCCAGGTGCAGCGCGCAGGCCAGGCCGCCGAGGCCGGCACCGACCACGACGACTCGGTCGGTGGATCCGGTCACGGTACGCACGTCAGGGCTCCAAAAATCGGGGGGTGATGGAGAAGATCGGGGGGTGGTGGAGGCTCATCATGCCGGGCGCTGTGTCGCGGTGGTCGCCAGCTCGGTGAGGGCGGCCCGCGCGTCCGGGCGGATCGGGGCGTCGGCCAGGGCGGCGACGCCTTCGTCGACCCGGGCCCGGATCATCTCCTCGACCCGGGCCGGCGCACCCGTCTCGGCGATGAGCCGGGCGCGCCGGGCGTAGGGGTTCAGCTCGCCGGAGCCCTCGGCGGGGTTGACGGCTCCGGCGAGGCCTGTGGTGGCGCCATCCTCAGACGAAATCGACGCAACTGATGCAACCGACGCGCCCGGCGCAATCGGCGCCGCCAGCTCCGCGAGCTGCGCCTCGCTCGCCATCTGCTGCGCCAGCATCATCAAGGTCGTCGGCTTCCCGGTACGCAGGTCGTCCGCCGCCGGCTTCCCGGTCACCGCCGGGTCCCCGTAGACCCCGAGCAGGTCGTCGCGCAGCTGGAAGGCCTCGCCGACCGCCAGCCCGTACGTCCGGAACGCCTCCTCCAGCCGGGAGTCGCCGCCGGCCAGGGCGAGCCCGAACCCGAGCGGCCACTGCACCGTGTAGCTGGCGGTCTTGTGCCGGGCCACGAGCAGCGCCCGCTCCACCGACCAGGACCGCGGGTCGGTCTCGCCGAGCACGTCGAGATATTGCCCGGCGATCGCCTCGATCCGCATCCGGTCGTAGCGGCCGCGGACCTCGAGCAGGACCGACGGCGACAGCGGGGTGCGTGCCAGCAGCTGGTCGGCCCAGACCAGGCAGAGGTCGCCGACCAGGATCGCCGCCGAGTCACCGAACCGGGTGCCGTGATGGGCGGCGAAGAGCCGGTGTGCGGTGGGCCGGCCGCGCCGGGTGGCGGAGCCGTCCATCAGGTCGTCGTGCACCAGCGCGAACGTGTGCATGAGTTCGAGCGCGCCGAGAGCGGGTAGAACCTGTTCGACCGGCTCGGCGGAGCCGGCGACACCGCGCCAGCCCCAGTAGGCGAAGGTCGGCCGGATCCGCTTGCCACCGGCCATGACCAGGTCGCGTGCGGTGCGCGCGAAGCCACCGAGGGCGGGGTCGACGGCGTCGAGGGCGGCGATCTGACAGGCGAGGAAGTCGGCCAGCGTCCCCTCGACAGCGCCGATCAGGGCTCGCTGCGAGACCAGCTGGCGGGGGATCGTTTCAACACGATTTCCCTCGAGGGTGTGATTGGCCACGCTGAGTACCGTACCCTAACTTCTTGAAGTTGCGTCGATTCGTGCGTCGATTTCATCGGCATCGATTTATCGGAGGCCCGGGATGGATACCGATCTAGCAGCCGCTTATGCGCGCTGCCGTGAACTACATCGAGAGCACGGGCGGACGTACTACCTCGCGACCCGGTTGCTACCGGCATGGAAGCGACGACATGTGCACGCTCTCTATGGATTCACCCGATATGCGGACGAGATTGTCGATCGCACCGAGTCTCGGCCCGCCGCGGAGCGCGCCGCGCTGCTGACCGCGTGGTCCGAGCAGTTCCTCGCCGGCCTGCGGGGCGAGCCCACCGACGACGAACTGCTGCCCGCGGTGCTGCACACCATCGCGGTCTTCGACCTCGACCTCGAGGACTTCGAGAAGTTCCTGCGCAGCATGGCGATGGACATCACGGTCACCAGCTACCGCACCTACGACGACCTCCTGGACTACATGGAGGGCTCGGCCGCGGTGATCGGCACGATGATGCTGCCCATCCTCGGCACCTCCGACCGGGCCGCGGCCCGCGAGCCGGCCCGTCAGCTCGGCTTCGCCTTCCAGCTGACCAACTTCATCCGCGACGTCGCCGAGGATCTGGAGCGCGGCCGCGTCTACCTGCCCCAGGAGCACCTCGACGAGCACGGTGTCACGGCGGAGATGCTGCGGGCGCGCGTCGCCACGCCCGAGGTGAAAGCGCTGATCAGAGCCGAGACGGACCGGGCCCGCGAGCACTACACGGCCGCCGCTCCCGGCATCCCGCTGCTGGAGCCCGCCTCGCAGGCGTGCATGCGCACCGCATATCAGCTCTACGGCGGCATCCTGGCCGAGATCGAGGCGGCCGACTACGACGTCTTCGCCCGCCGGGCCACCGTGCCGAACCGCCGCCGCGCCGCCGTCGCCGTGCGCAGCCTGCTCACCCGGCCGGGCACACCGATCGAACTGGCGGCCTGATGCGCACCTCGGTGGTCCTGCTCACCCGTGACCTCCGGGTGCACGACAACCCGGCGCTCGCGGCCGCCTGCACCGCCGACCGGGTCGTCCCGCTCTACGTGCTCGATCCGAAACTGGCGAACCTCTCCCCGAACCGGTCGCGCTTCCTGCACCAGAGCCTCGCCGACCTCCGTGGTGAGCTGCGCGGCCGCGGCGGCGATCTGGTGGTGCGCACCGGTGACCCGGTGGCCGAGGCGATCCGGGTGGCGCGGGAGACGGGCGCGGAGACGATCGGTGCCGCCGCGGACGTCAGTGGATACGCCCGCCGGCGCGAGGGCCGCCTGCGGGACGAGTGTGAGCAGCACCGGATCGGGTTCGGCCTCTTCCCGGGCGTGACGGTGGTCGAGCCCGGGACTGTGCGACCGGGTGGGGGCGGCGAGTCGTACCGCGTCTTCTCGCCCTATCACCGGGCCTGGGCGGCGGCGACCTGGCGGCAGCAGGCAGCCACCCCGGAGAGGATCACCCTGCCGGACGGCATCGAGCCCGGGCAGCTGCCGGCCATTCCCGACGGGGAGTCACCGCACGCCGCCGAGGGGGGCGAAAGCATCGGCAAGCGCCGGCTGGCTGCCTGGTTGCGGCAGATTCAGGGGTACGAGGACGCGCACAACGACATGCCCGGCGACGGAACGAGCAGGCTCAGCCCGTACCTCAGATGGGGTTGTCTCTCGCCCTTGACCGTCGCCGAAGCAGCCAAGTCTCAGGACGCCGGCGCCTTCGTCCGGCAACTCTGCTGGCGCGACTTCTACTACCAGGTGACGAACGTCTTCCCGAAGCTGTCGACCGAGGCCTACCGATCGTCGGGCGACCGGGACTGGCGTTACGACTACGACGCGCTCGAGCACTGGCAGGACGGACTCACCGGGGTGCCGGTCGTCGACGCCGGCATGCGGCAACTGCGCGCCGAGGGGTGGATGCACAACCGGGCCCGGCTGATCACCGCCGCGTTCCTCACCAAACACCTCGGTGTGGACTGGCGGCTCGGCGTGAAGTGGTTCTTCCGCTGGCTGCTCGACGGCGACGTGCCGAACAACTCCGGCAACTGGCAGTGGGTGGCCGGCACCGGCAACGACACCCGGCCCTACCGCCGTTTCAACCCTATTAGGCAAGCGCTCCGCTTCGATCCCGAAGGCGTGTACGTTCGGCGCTACGTACCGGAATTGAAAGGCGTCGACGGTGCCGCCGTGCACCAGCCTTGGCGTCTGCCCGATCCGGTGCGCCGTGGCCTCGATTACCCCGCACCGCTGGAATCGCACCGGGACGAGGCGGTCTGGCTGCGGCCGTGAACTCCGCCCGGGCATGCCTCGTGCCCGGTCCGGACGGGGAGGGAGCGGGACCCGCCGGCGGTTGCGTCCGTCAAAACGTCAACCGGCGGGTTCCGCGTACCTCACGAAAGTGAGCCTTTGTCAACGTGGTGAGGGCCTCGGTGGCCGGGGCCGCACAACGGCCCGGCAGCTTCAGGCCCGATGCCAGGTTGAAAATTGCTCAGTGAAGGTGCGGTGGCGGCCATGAGGATGGAGGGGGCACCAGCCATGCCCCCGCCATCGCCCCCTCATGGCCGCCCTTCCTGGGTGTACCCGCTTACCGCACCGTCAGGAATCGTCCGCGGCGCACGCCACATGAGACTTTCTCGGCCGCGACTCAGTGGTTAGCTGAACCCCATGGGTGATACACGGCAAGTGGACGTGGTGGTCGTCGGCCTCGGTGTCGGCGGCGAGGAGGTCGCGGGCCGGCTGGCAGCGGCCGGATTGAACGTGGTCGGCATCGAGCACACCCTGGTCGGCGGCGAATGTCCGTACTGGGGCTGCATTCCCACCAAGATCATGGTCCGCGCGGGCAGTGCGCTCGCCGAGGCGCGGCGCATCCCCGGCTTGGCCGGCACCTCGACGGTGACCCCGGATTGGTCACCGGTCGCCAAACGCGTCCGGGACGAGGCAACCGACGACTGGAACGACAAGGTCGCCGTGGATCGCTTCACCAGCAAGGGCGGGACCTTCGTGCGTGGCCGGGCTGCGATCACCGGACCGGGCCGGGTGCGGGTGGGAGAGCAGGGGTACGAGGCAACGCGCGCGATCGTTCTCGGAACAGGCACCGTGGCCGTGATCCCGCCGATCGACGGTCTCGCCGGCACGCCGTACTGGACCAACCGCGACGCGGTCGAGGTGGCCACCCTGCCGGAGTCGCTGCTCGTGCTCGGCGGCGGGGCGATCGGCTGTGAGTTCGCGCAGGTCTTCGCCCGGTTCGGCGTCCAGGTGACGATCATCGAGGGCTCGGACCGGGTGCTCGCCATGGAGGAGCCGGAATCCTCCGAGGTCGCCGCGAAGGTGATGACCGCCGACGGCGTGCGGATCCACACCGGCGTCCGCGCCACGAACGTCACCCACGATGGCGGCTTCACCGTCACCCTCTCCGACGGCACCAGCCTCACCGGCGAGAAGCTGCTCGTCGCCACCGGCCGGGCCGCCCGCCTCCAGGACCTCGGCGTCGAGCACCTCGGTCTCGACCCGAAGGCGCGCTTCGTCACCACGGACGAGCGGATGCGCGCGGCGGACGGCGTGTGGGCGGTCGGTGACGTGACCGGAAACGGCAACTTCACCCACATGGCCATGTACGAGGCCGACATCGCGGTGCGCGACATCCTCGGCCAGGGCGGTCCCGGTGCCGACTACCGGGCCCGGCCGCGGGTCACCTTCCTCGACCCGGAGATCGGCGCCGTCGGACTCACCGAGCAGCAGGCCAGGGACGCCGGTCTGAACGTACGGGTGGGTCACGTGCCGCTGTCGTCCACGTCGCGGGGCTTCATCCACGGGCCCGGGAACGAGGGGTTCATCAAGGTGGTCGCCGATCAGGAACGCGGAGTGCTCGTGGGTGCCACCACTGCTGGTCCGGCCGGCGGGGAGATGATCGGTGCGCTGTCGGTCGCTGTGCACGCCGAGGTGCCGCTCGGCACTCTGCTCAGCACGATCTGGGCTTACCCGACGTTCCATCGCGGGATCGGGGACGCGCTCAAAGCCCTGGCCTGACCCTTCTGGGCTGACACCCCTGCTATCCGGTACGTGGAGCCTCGGTTCCGCGTACCGGAAAAGGGGTTGGGGTTTGGGGTGCACCTGGGTGGGAAACGCCCACCTATGTTGCGGCAGACAATCACACGTATCGAGCAGGCCGGTGCGCTCGACGGCGCCGGCGACAAAATTCAGGCGGCGGTCACCAGCGCGATCCGGCCGCGAACACTGCGCGACCTCCTACACGGCACCTGGATGGGGCACCCGCTCCACCCGGTCCTCGTGCAGGTGCCGGTCGGCGCCTTCATCTCCGCTGCGGTCCTCGATTTGATGCCCGAGCAGTTCGTGCCGGGTGCCAAGAAAGCCGCCACCGTGCTGATCGCTACCGGAGTCGCCGCGGTACCGCCGGCTGCGCTCGCCGGCTGGGTCGACTGGTCGGAGATGACCAAGGACCGGCGGCGGGTCGGACTCGTTCATGCCGCTACCAACCTGCTCGCGACCGGCCTCTACGCGAGCTCGCTGGTGGCACGGCTGTCGGGGCGGCACGCGCGGGGACGGGCGCTGGCCCTGGCCGGACTCTCGGTTGCCGGAGCTGGTGCCTATCTCGGGGGACATCTTTCGTACGCACAAGGCGGTGGCATCAGCCACGCGGCTCCGCAGGTGGCGCTGGTTCCTGAGGAGTGGACCGAGGTCGGCTCGCTGGCCAGCCTTCCGGAGGGCAAGCCCGCTGTGCGGAAGGCGGGGGATGTGCCGGTCCTGCTGTATCGGCAGGGGGATCGAGTCAGCGCCATGATCGAGCGGTGCTCGCACGAGGCCGGGCCCCTCGGTGAAGGGGACGTGGTCGGTACCGGTTCGGAGGCTTGTGTGGTGTGTCCCTGGCACGGGAGCACGTTCAGCCTGATCGACGGGCACGCCGTGCACGGGCCGGCCGCCAATGATCAGCCGGTCCTGCCGGTACGAGTCCGCGAGGGCTCGGTCGAGGTCCGCCGCCCATAGTCTGATGTTCCCCGCTGTTTCCCAGCGCTGAGCTGGGACGATGCGGAAGACTGGTACCCGGTTTGGAGTACCCGGAAATCAGCGGGTAATGTTTTGCGAGCCGGCAGGGAAACGGGCGAGCTCGCGGAGAGATCCGCAGCGGCCGTCCTGCCAAATCCTCGGAACCGAACCTACGGCCTCGCTGTGGGTGCGCGACGGGGATGTACTGGGCTAGATCGGCACCAACCGGGATCAACCGGTTGACACTGCCAGGAAGGCCAAGTAATGTAGAGCGAGTGCCCCGGCAAGACGGGCCGCGAACGCGGATCGTTTGAAGGTGTGTGGTTGTTCTTTGAGAACTCAACAGGGTGCTTGATAAGCCAGTGCCATTTATGGCAATACCCCGGCCTGTC
>NZ_JBHTDO010000059.1:0-36166 GCF_042666575.1 Actinoplanes sp. GCM10030250
CCCCCCGGCCCCCCGCCTCCGTCGCCGCGCGGTCCGCAGCGATCTTGTGGACTTCGGGCACGCCGTCACCGGGCAACTCCACAAGATCGCCCCGGGTGGGGTGGAGCGAGGTGGCGTCGCTGTTCAGAGGGGGATGCGGTAGCCGCGTTTGACGACGGTTTGGACCACGCCGGGGAGGGCTAGGCCGGCTCGCAGGCGAGCCACGGCCATCTCCACGGCGTGTTCGTCGGCGCCTCGGGGGAGGGCCTGGAGGAGGGCGGCGCGGGAGAGTACGCGGCCGGGTGAGGTGGCCAGGGCTCGGAGGACGGCCATCGGGCCGGGGGCGAGGGGGCGGAGCTCGCCGTCGACGACTGCCGCGTGGCCGCGGAGGGTGAGGGAGTGGCCGGAGATCTGGACGGTCACGGCGCGTTTGGGTAGCTCGTCGACGATGGTGCGGACCAGGGCGCTGAGGCGGGCGCGGCCGGGGGTGGAGACGGGTACGCCCTCACGGCGCAACGGCGCCGCGGTGACCGGGCCCACAGCGGCGGCCAGTACGTCGGTGCGGAGGGCGTCCAGGAGGGCGTCGGTGCCGGTGCCGGCGGCGCGGAGGACAGCCTGGACGGCGGCGGCCGAGGTGAAGGTCACCGCGTTGACGAGCCTGCCGAGGATGAGGTCGACCAGGCGGTGCAGGGGTGCGGGGTCGGTCGGTGGCGCCCAGCGGTAGACGGGTACCTCGATGACGCGGGCGCCGGCTGACTCCAGGGCCTCGGTGTATTCGGGCTGGCTCTCGCCGTGGAGCTGCATGGCGACGGTCAGGCCGGCGACGCCGCGGGCGGTGAGGTGGTCGACGACCTCCTCGTAGCCCTCGCCGTCGGGTGACCAGTCGTCCTGGAGGCCGGCGGTGCGGACGGCGGCGCGGGCCTTGGGGCCGCGGGCGACCAGGTAGGCGCGGGAGATCGCCGAGCGCAGTGGTTCGGACAGCCCCCAGCCGTCGGCGGCCTCGAGCCAGCCGCGCATGCCGATACCGGTGTTGACCAGCACGATGTCGGGTGGCGAGTCGAGGCAGGCGCGGGTGGCGGAGCGCAGCTCGGCGTCGTCGGAGATCGGGACGATGCGCAGGGCGGGTGCCACGACGACGCGGGCGCCGCGGGCCTCCAGCAGCGTTGCCAGCTCGTCCTTGCGCCGGTCGGCGGTCACCCCGATGGTGTAGCCGGAGAGGGAGGCGGCCGGTTCGGCCAGGGCGGCCGCGGTCAGCGCCGCCCGCCTGGCACCCGGGGTCCGGCCGATCATCCGATCCCCGGGTCGAGAAGTCGCGGCGTGGCCGAACGGTCCACCGAAGGGCACGCTCGATTCCCGCCGTCCTCGGCGTAAACCCGCTCCCACGTCACGCCTGCGTTCCTCGCCGTACCTCCGTCCGGGGCACGCCGCGACTTCTCCCCGCCGAACCGGTCTCCCGGTACGGCGGACACCGCCAGGTCCGTCCTCAACCCTGACGGTGGTCTCACCATGGTGCGCCAGCGAACACGGCATCGGCTAATCCCGGGCCGCATCGTTGGAAGGTCCGCACCGTTGGCCATGCCCCGAAGCGTGCCGGTGGGGAATTTCGGCCGGGCGTCCCTTTTGTTTCGAGCCTGCTAAGAGGCATCGAGTGACTTGTCCTACCCGCGTCAGGCGTGTCCGAAGCGGCGAGTATGCTGGAGTTGTTTGGGGTCCCGCCCTGGACGGAGCTGTTAGATCCTGGACAGAGCTGCTAAACAGAGCTGGCTGAGCTGTTAACCCAGGCCTGTTTTGACCACGCGCCGCGCGGCCGGGTATTGTTGCCTGCTGTTGTGCGACAGCTGCGAGTGCACCCCTCGGGGAGCGCTTGATGTGCGCGCGCCCCCAGACCGACGACGAGACAAGGTAATTCTGTGCGTACGTACAGCCCGAAGCCGGGTGAGATCGAGCGTCAGTGGCACATTATCGACGCTTCTGACGTCGTTCTGGGTCGGCTGGCCACCCACACCGCGACCCTCCTGCGTGGCAAGCACAAGCCCACGTTCGCCCCGCACGTCGACACCGGCGACTTCGTGGTGATCATCAACGCGGGCAAGGTGGCTCTGACCGGCAACAAGCGGCAGACCAAGGTCGCCTACCGGCACTCCGGCTACCCGGGTGGTCTGAAGCAGGTCGGCTACGAGGAGCTGCTGACCAAGCGCCCCGAGAAGGCGATCGAGCTGGCCGTCAAGGGCATGCTCCCGCACAACAAGCTCGCCCGTCAGATCATCAAGAAGCTGAAGGTCTACCCCGGCGCTGAGCACCCGCACGCCGCGCAGCAGCCGCAGCCGTTCGAAATCAAGCAGATCGCGCAGTGAGCGCGGGAGAAGGCAGCAGCATGTCCGACATCATCGAGCCCGAGGTCGTCGAGACCGTCGAGGAGCCCGCTGAGACGGTCGTCGTCGTTGAGACGCCCGCGCCGGCCCCGGTCCGCGCCCCGCGTCCCGGTGACCGTCCCATCCAGACCGTCGGCCGCCGCAAGGAGGCCATCGTCCGGGTGCGCCTCGTGCCCGGCACCGGCAAGATCACCTGCAACGGCCGTGAGCTCGAGGCCTACTTCCCGAGCAAGGTGCACCAGCAGCTCATCCGTGAGCCGTTCGTGACCACCGAGCGCGGCGAGCAGTTCGACGTGGTCGCGAACCTCCGTGGCGGCGGCATCACCGGCCAGGCCGGCGCGCTGCGCCTCGGCATCGCCCGCGCCCTCATCACGAACGAGCCGGACGACCGGCCCGCGCTGAAGAAGGCCGGCTTCCTGACCCGTGACGCCCGGGTCAAGGAGAGCAAGAAGTACGGCCTCAAGAAGGCCCGTAAGGCTCCGCAGTACTCGAAGCGCTGATCTCTCGCGCGATGTTCGACCGACGGTCGAGCATGCCTCCAGCCCTGGAGGCGTGCTCGGCCGTCGCCGTTTCTTCCCTCCCCAACTAGCCGTTCCGGTACTCCTACCCGACCTTCAGCTGTTGCAGGCTTGAGGTCGGCTTGTCACCGGCGAAAGGAAGCCGCCATGGGGCGACTCTTCGGCACTGACGGCGTTCGCGGTCTCGCGAACGGCGATCTGCTCACCCCCGAACTGGCTCTCGCGGTCGCGGTCGCGGCAGCGCGGGTCCTGGTCGAGAGCGACAGCAGTCATCAGCCGCTCGCGATCGTGGGGCGTGATCCCCGGGCCAGCGGCGAGATGCTGGAGGCCGCCGTCGTCGCGGGCCTGACCAGTGCCGGGGCCAACGTGGTACGGGTCGGTGTGCTTCCCACGCCGGCGGTCGCGTACCTCGTCGGGCAGACCAATGCCGATCTGGGCGTGATGCTCTCCGCCTCGCACAACCCCATGCCGGACAACGGGATCAAGCTCTTCGCCGCGGGCGGCACCAAGCTGCCCGACGAGCTGGAGGAGCGCATCGAGCAGGCCGTCGCGGACGGGCACGCGCTGATCGGCCGTCCCACGGGTGCCGCGATCGGGCGGGTGCACGACCTTCTCGACGGTGCCGAGCACTACATCAAGCATCTCGTCGAGTCGATCCCGCACCCGCTCGAGGGGATCAAGGTCGTGGTGGACTGCGCGAACGGTGCGGCCAGCGAGGTCGGGCCGATCGCGTACCGGGAGGCCGGGGCCGAGGTCATCGCCATCCACGCGGAGCCGGACGGGCTCAACATCAACGACGAGTGCGGGTCCACGCACCTCGACAAGGTGCGCGAGGCGGTCCTGCGGGAGGGCGCCGACCTGGGGCTGGCCCACGACGGCGACGCCGACCGCTGCCTGGCGGTCACCGCCGCCGGTGACATCGTCGACGGCGACCAGATGATGGCGATCCTGGCCCTGGCGATGCGGGACGCCGGCACGCTCACCGAGGACACGCTCGTCGCCACCGTGATGAGCAACCTGGGCCTGCGGATCGCGATGAAGCAGGCGGGCATCCGGCTGCTCGAGACCAAGGTCGGCGACCGGTACGTGCTGGAGGAGCTCCAGAACGGCGATCTGGCCCTCGGCGGTGAGCAGAGCGGTCACATCGTGATGCCGGCGTTCGCCACCACCGGCGACGGCGTGCTGACCGGGCTCCACCTGATGGCGCAACTGGCGGCGAGCGGCAAGTCCCTGGCCGACCTGGCGTCCGTCATGCACACGCTGCCGCAGGTGCTGATCAACGTGAAGGTCGGCAACCGGGAGGCCGGCGCGGCCGCCCCGACGGTGCAGGCCGCTGTCGCCCTCGCCGAGAACGAGCTGGGCGAGACCGGGCGGGTGCTGCTGCGCCCCTCGGGTACCGAGCCGCTGGTCCGGGTGATGGTCGAGGCGGCCTCGGAGGAGAAGGCGCGCACGATCGCTGAGCGGATCGCCGCTGAAGTGAGCGCGGCGAGCCCCGCCTGATCCGGTGGGAAGCGGGGTCTGCCGGTTGCCGGCCGGCCCCGCTTTCGTGTCAGCGCAGGTTTTTCAGGCGGCCTCTGCGCAGGTTTTCAGGCGGCCTCAGCGCAGGTTCTTCAGGCGGTTGACGGCTTCGTCGATCACCTCGGCGCGCTTGCAGAACGCGAACCGGATCAGGTGGCGGCCCGCCTCCTGATGGTCGTAGAAGACCTGGGTCGGCACGGCGACGACGCCGCATCGGGCCGGCAGCTCACGGCAGAACTCGACACCGTCGGTGCCGCCCAGCGGGCGGATGTCGGCGGTGACGAAGTAGGTGCCCTCGGACGGCAGGACGGCCAGGCCGGCACCGGTGAGGCCCTCGACCAGGCGGTCCCGGCGATCCCGCAGGCCGGCCGTGAAGCCGGTGAAGTAGCTGTCCGGCAGGCCCAGCGCCACGGCGACGGCGGGCTGGAGCGGTGCGGCGTTGACGAACGTCAGGAACTGCTTGACCCGCAGCATCGCCGACACCAGGCGGGCCGGGCCGGTCGCCCAGCCGACCTTCCAGCCGGTGCAGGAGAACGTCTTGCCGGCCGAGGAGATCCGCAGGGTGCGTTCGAGCATCCCGGGCAGGCTCGCCAGCGGCACGTGCGGTGCGGCGGCGTCGGGGAAGGCGAGATGCTCGTACACCTCGTCGGTCACCGCCCACACGTCGTGCTGCTGGCAGAGCTCGGCGATCAGGTTCAGCTCGTCCGGGGTGAAAACCTTGCCGGTGGGGTTGTGCGGCGAGTTCAGCAGCACCAGCCGGGTCCGTGGACCGAACGCCGCCCGCAGCTCGGCTTCGTCGAACTCGTACCGCCCGGAGGGGCCGGGACGCAGGGTCACCGGCCGGCGGACGGCACCGGCGAGCGTGATGGAGGCCGCGTAGGAGTCGTAGTAGGGCTCGAAGCAGACCACCTCGTCACCGGTCTCGCACAGCGCCAGGATCGTGGCCGCGACGGCCTCGGTGGCGCCGGCGGTGACCGCGATCTCGGTGTCCGGGTCCCGGATCAGGCCCCAGAACCGCTGTTCGTGCGCGGCGATGGCGGCACGCAGCGGCGGGATGCCGGCCAGCGGAGGGTACTGGTTGGCGCCGGTGGCGAGTGCCTCGGCGGCAGCGGCGAGCATCTCCGGCGGCCCGTCGGAGTCCGGGAAGCCCTGGCCGAGGTTGACCGCGCCGGTCCGCATCGCCAGCGCCGACATCTCGGTGAAGATGGTGGTGCCGAAGGGGCGCATCCGCTCCACCAGCGGGTCGGTCACGGTGCTCCTCGGTGGTGTCGGGCGGTCTGCGGGCGGCCAGTTTCCGGGCGGCCCGTTTTCAGGGGGTCAGTTGAAGATCAGCTTGTTGCACGTGGTGGTGGCCAGGGCGCCCTTGGTGGTCTGCTCGGCGACCTGCTCACCGTCGACCTCGGCCCGGCAGGTGATCGAGCCCTCGTCCGGGTTGGCCCGCTGAGCGGTGATCGAGACGAAGGCCGCGCCCTCCATCGTGGTGGTCATCTTCCACGGCAGTTTGGCGTTCTCCACCACCTGAGGCGTTTTTCCGAGCTGTTCGGTGTAGAGGATCCTGGCCGGTCCGTCCCCTGTCACCTCATACGTCACGGTGATTTTCCGGCCCCCTTCGAGACCAGGAAGACCGGGCAGATCGGTCGGAAACGTCGGCAGGTCGGTCGGCAGATCCGTCGGCAGGCCGGGGAGTTCCGGTGCGTCCGTCGGCAGGGCGGGCAGCGTCGGGTTGAGGATCGGCTCGGCCACCTCCTCGACCTTCTCGGTGGCCCGCTTGACGAGGAGCACGCCCGAGGTGATCACGCCGCCGCAGAGCAGCACGGAGACCGCGACGATGACGGCGATGAGCGGTTTGTTGCTGCGGCGCGGAGCCGGGGGGCCGTATCCGGGCTGACCGGGGTAGCCGGGCTGACCGGGGTATCCCGGCTGGTCCGGGTAACCGAGCTGACCTGCGTATTGAGCCTCGGCAGCATGGTCCGGCGGCAGGTAACCGGTGGGCGGGTACTCGCTCGGGGGCGGCGGCGGATAACCGGTCTGGCCGTAATCCGGCGTATAACCCGGCGGCGCGTAGTTGACCGGAGGAAACTGGGAGGTCGGAGGGTGGTCCGGTGCCGGCGGTTCATCAGGAGGCTCATACGGCTGCGGAGTGGCCTGACCAGGCCTGAACTCCGGCGGTCGTGGCGGCTGGTGCGGCTCGCTCATCTTTCCTCCCGGTAGGGCGCCGTGACCGACGGTACGCCAGGCCCGCACATCGATGGTCACCCACCCGCACGGGTCAGGTCGAGGTGGGCTATTGTTTCGATCACATCGCATGCTCGAAAGCGTGCTTCTCGCTCATGACGGATGAGCGAAAGTCGGCTACGCTGCCCGTCATGTGTGGGATCGTGGGTTACGTAGGCAATCGTCCGGCGCTGAGCATCGTCATCGACGGGCTCCGGCGCCTTGAATACCGCGGATACGACTCTGCGGGCGTCGCCATCCTCGACGGCGAGCTGATCCAGACCGAGAAGAAGGCGGGCAAGCTCGCCAACCTGGAGAAGGCGCTCGCCGAGCGGACCGGCACCGGCATCGACGCCGGCACCGCGGGCATCGGGCACACCCGCTGGGCCACCCACGGCGGACCGACCGACCGTAACGCCCACCCGCACCTATCGGCCGACGGCCGGGTCGCCGTCATCCACAACGGCATCATCGAGAACTTCGCGAAGCTGCGTGCCGAGCTCGAGGCCACCGGCGTCGAGTTCCGCAGCGACACCGACACCGAGTGCGCGGCGCACCTGCTCGCCGCCGAGATGCGCGCGCTGCGCGAGTCCGGTGCCGAGGACGGCCCGGCGCTGATCGCCGAGGGCATGCGCCGCACGGTCCGCCGGCTGGAGGGTGCCTTCACCCTGCTCGCCGTCGACGTCACGGTGCCCGGCGCGGTGGTCGCCGCCCGCCGCAACTCCCCGCTGGTGGTCGGCCGCGGCAACGGTGAGAACTTCCTCGCCAGCGACGTCTCGGCCTTCATCGAGCACACCCGGGAAGCGATCGAGCTGGGCCAGGACCAGGTCGTCCTGATCACCCCGGCCGGGATCGAGATCACCGATTTCGACGGTGCCCCGGCCAGCGGCACGGATTTCCACATCGACTGGGACGCCTCGGCCGCCGAGAAGGGCGGTTACGACTACTTCATGCTCAAGGAGATCGCCGAGCAGCCGCAGGCCATCGCGGACACGCTCCTCGGCCGTCTCTCCGAGCGCGGCGAGATCATCCTGGACGAGGTCCGGCTCACCGACCAGGACCTGCGGGACGTCGACAAGGTCTTCATCGTCGCCTGCGGCACGGCCTATCACGCGGGCATGGTGGCGAAATACGCGATCGAGCACTGGGTGCGGATCCCGTGCGAGGTGGAACTGGCCAGCGAGTTCCGTTACCGCGACCCGATCCTGGACCGGTCCACGCTGGTGATCGCGATCAGCCAGTCCGGCGAGACCATGGACACCCTGATGGCCCTGCGGCACGCCAAGGAGCAGAAGGCCCGGGTCCTCGCGATCTGCAACACCAACGGCTCCACCATTCCGCGCGAGTCGGACGCGGTGCTTTACACCCACGGCGGGCCGGAGATCGCTGTCGCGTCGACGAAGGCCTTCCTGACGCAGCTGGTCGCCTGTTACCTGATCGGGCTGCACCTGGCCCAGATCCGCGGCGTCATGTACGCCGATGAGGTCGCCGCCGTCGTCTCGCGCCTGCGCCGCACCCCGGACAACCTGCGCGAGCTGCTCGACGGGATGGAGGACGTGCGGGCGCTGGCCCGGGACCTCAAAACCGCCTCGACGGTGCTCTTCATCGGCCGGCACGTCGGCTTCCCGGTGGCCCTGGAGGGTGCGCTGAAGCTCAAGGAGCTCGCTTACATGCACGCGGAGGGCTTCGCGGCGGGTGAGCTCAAGCACGGCCCGATCGCGCTCATCGACGAGGGGACGCCGGTGGTCTGCGTGGTCCCGTCGCCGGCCGGGCGCGGAGTCATGCGCGACAAGGTCGTCTCGAACATCCAGGAGGTGCGCGCCCGCGGTGCCCGCACGATCGTGATCGCCGAGAAGGGTGACGAGAGCGTCCGCGCTTACGCCGATCACCTGATCGAGGTGCCGCACACCCCGACGCTGCTCGCCCCGCTGATGACCACGGTGCCGCTGCAGATCCTGGCGTGCGAGATCGCGGCTGCCCGCGGCCACGACGTCGACCAGCCGCGCAACCTGGCCAAGTCGGTCACCGTCGAATGACCGGTCCGTGAGCCGCCGGCCCACACGGCGGCTCACGGCGTCCCACCAAGCGTCAGGGTGGCCATCGCATCCAGTGCGGGCCGCCCGCGGTCCCAGTAGCCGAGGTGGCCGGCGTCCGGCTGGCTGCCGAATGTCTGGCCGCCGAAGCCCGGGGTGCTGGGGTCACGGCCGAACCACAGCTCCGGCCCGGGTGGCACCGCCGCGAGCCGGATCACGTCGGTCCGGGAGGTCGACGACCACACCCGCTCCGCTGGAACCGTCAGGTCGGCGGCCGAGTCGACACCGACGCCGGGCGAGCCGACGAAGACGACACGGTCGGTCTCCAGCGGGCCTCCGGTGGCCGCTCGGCCGACGACCAGCGAGCCGTAGCTGTGCCCGAGCACTGTCCGGTCGGCCGGCGGCCCGTCATGGGTGGCGACCAGGCCCTCCTGGAACCGGCGCAGCTCGAGGGCGCCGTCACGGGCCTGCCGGTCGGAGAACGCCTCGTGCACGAAGTCGGGTGCGTCGTAGCCCAGCCACAGCACCGCGCTCGTCGACTCCGCCGGGCCGAGCTCGGCAGCGCGGACCGCGACCCGCTCCGCCCGGGTCAGCTCGCCGCCGAACGAGCCTAGGTCGGACGTCATGCCCGGCACGTGGGTGAGGACGTGCCGTGCCCGGTCGGGGTCGCCGAGCGCCACCACCGCCCGGCCGTCCCCGCCGACGTCGAGCCTCATCAGGTACGCCCGAGGGCCGGCGTCGTCCTCCAGCCGTGCGCCGAGCTCGTCCAGCCCGTCCCGCAGACCACGCAGCCGGGCCCGGTCGCCTTCTCCGAGCTGCCGGTCGAGGTCGCCGCGCTGCTGCTCCAGGAGCAACCGGTTGGCCAGGTCGCGGTCGGAGGCGGGGATCCCGTCGGTGGACGCGATCGAACCCGGCTCGGTGGCCAGCACCCAGTTGCGCTCGGCGGCCGTCAACCCGTCCCACCATCGCCGGACCTCGGCGGGCCCGGCCGTGCAGGACGGCCGCCCGGAACCGGCAGGTGGTGGCGTCGCGTCGCCGGTGAGCCCGCCCAGCCGGATGGCGGCGGCCTCGTCGGCGCGGGCCGCCACGGAGAGCGCGGCTGCCAGGTCGGCAGCGACCGGCCCGGCGGCGTCGGGACGGCCGTGCACCGCACCCCGGTCGTCGATGACCAGGCCGGATCGTGCCGCGTCGCCGCGCGCCCGGTCGAGCAGCGCACGGGCCCGGGTGAGTGCCGCGGCGAACTCGCTCAGCGCCTGATCGGCTCGCCAGCAGAACAGCCGGAAGAGGGCCATCCGCCTGCCGAACCCGCCTATCCGCGCCGCGGCGGCGTCGGCGGCGGCGCCGGACCACATCGCCCGCAGCCGGGTGACGAGCGGGCCGAACTCGCACCGGAGTGCTCCGGCGAGGACGGCCCAGCGGCGCCAGGCCAGGGCGGTGCCCAGCCAGCGAGCGGGATCAGTGGCGCGGAGCCGTGCGTAGACCGCCGGGTCGGCGGCCGGCATCGTCATCGCCGGGTCGGCGCCCGGCATCGTCATGGCGGGGGTGCTCATCGGGTCAGCCGGAGACGGGCCGCGGCGCGGGCGTCAGCCTCCGCATAGGCCTCGGCGGCGGCGCGGATCTGCCGGGCGGTCTCCTCGGCGTCACCGCCGAGCTGAGCCACCTGGTGCCGTGCGGCGGTCGCGGCCAGCTGGGCGGCGCCGGTGACGGCCCAGCGTGGGGAGGGTGCGGGGAACGGCGCCGAGACGGCCGCGCCGGTGACCCGGGCCGCGGTGCCGGCGACGGATGTGGCGACCTGGCGCAGGTCCTCGGTGTCCACCTCGAAATCGGGATTCATCAGCGGGGCCTCCAAGCGGGACGACGGGATGCGCTGACGCTAGAAGCCGTGAGGAGGCCGTGGCGGGCCTGTGGACAGCGGACGATGCCCGTCGCCGCGGCTGTCCACAGGGCTTGTGAGCCGATTGACGGACCTGATAGTGCGGGGTTGTGCTCACGCCGTACCCCAACTGGGGTTGACCTTGAGAAAGCCGCCAGAGACCCGGCTAGGGTGACCGTGTGATCGCGTCTGTCGGCATTGATGTCGTCCTGGTGGAACGTTTCGCCCGCGCTCTGGATCGGACGCCGCTGCTCGCGGACCGGTTGTTCACCGAATCGGAGCGGATCACCCGGTCCGGCAATCCGCGATCACCCGAATCGCTCGCCGCCCGATTCGCGGCCAAGGAGGCCGTCGCCAAGGCCCTCGGCGCACCCAACGGCCTGCGCTGGCACGACTGCGAGATCGTCACCGATCCGGACGGGCGGCCGTGGTTGACGGTCTCCGGTACGGTCGCCGCCGCGGCAACTCAGCGGGGCATCAGCCGGTGGCATCTGTCCCTGTCGCACGACGGCGGCATCGCGTCGGCGATGGTGGTGGCCGAGGCCTGAGACGAGGGCCCGAGACGAGGCCTGAGACTCCGACGAACGGAGAACGACACATGCGGCAGGCTTGGCGGGTCGCGGACGTGCGTGCCGCGGAGAAGACGCTGATGGCCCAGCTCCCGCCGGGGACGCTGATGCAGCGTGCGGCGGCCGGCCTGGCCCGGCGCTGCGCACTCCTGCTCGACGACGCGGGTGGCGTCTACGGCTCTCGCGTCCTGCTGCTGGTCGGCAGCGGTGACAACGGTGGCGACACGCTCTACGCGGGTGCCGCGCTGGCCCGCCGGGGCGCCCAGGTGCGTGCGTTGCTGATGACACCGGAGCGTGTCCATCTGGCCGGTCTGTCGGCCTTGCGCGCGGCCGGCGGATTCACTTCCAGCGAACTACCCGCCCGCTCTGACCTGGTCCTGGACGGCATCGTGGGCATCGGGGCGAGTGGCGGCCTGCGTGCGCAAGCCGCGGCCGTCGTGCGAGGCCTCGGCACACTGCGCGGGCGTACGGGCGAACGACCTCTCCTGGTGGCGGTGGACGTGCCGTCCGGGGTCGCCGTGGACACCGGAGACGTACCCGGTGACGCCTTCACGGCCGACGTGACGGTCACCTTCGGCTGTCTCAAGCCGGCCCACGTGCTCGGCCCGGCCGCCGTCCGCTGCGGGCACGTGGAGCTTGTCGACATCGGTCTGGGCCCGTTGCTGGTCACCGATCCCGCGGTGCGGGTGCCCGAGACGGCCGACGTCGCCGAGTGGTGGCCGCGGCCCGGTGTGACCTCGGACAAGTACACGCGTGGTGTGGTCGGCCTGGCCACCGGCTCGGCCGGTTACCCGGGTGCCGCCCTGCTCTCCAGCGCCGGCGCTCTGGCCGGCCCGACCGGCATGGTGCGATACGCGGGCAGCGCGCACGCCGAGGTGGTCCGGGCACACCCGTCGGTGGTGGCCGCGTCCCGGGTCGCGGAGGCCGGCCGGGTCCAGGCCTGGGTCTGCGGCTCCGGCCTCGGCACCGGCGACGAGGCGCGCACCGAGCTGCGCAGCGTCCTGGCCACCTCGCTGCCGGTGCTGCTCGACGCGGATGCCATCACCATGCTGGTCGGCGGTGCGCACGCCGAGGACCTGCGCCGGGACGCCCCGCTGGTGCTCACCCCGCACGACGGCGAGTTCAAGCGGCTGGCCGCGGAGGCTCCGGGCGCCGACCGGGCCGGTGCCGCCGCGCGCCTGGCCGCCTGGACCAACGCGGTGGTGCTGCTCAAGGGCGACCGGACGATCGTCGCCACTCCGGGCGGTGAGATCTGGGCGAACCCGACCGGGAGCCCGGCGCTGGCCACCGCCGGTTCCGGGGACGTGCTGGCCGGCCTGCTGGGGTCGCTGCTGGCGGCCGGTGTGGCGCCGGTGCGGGCGGCGGTGGCCGCGGCGTACGTGCACGGGCTGGCCGGGCGCCGTGCGGCGCAGGACGGGCCGGTGACCGCACCGGACGTGGCATCCGCCCTGCGGCCGGTCCTCGCCGAGCTGCTGGGGTGACACCCGGCCGGAAACTGTCGTACCCCTCAGTAGGGTGGAAGGCATGTGGCAGGCCGAAGTCCGCGTCGATCTGGACGCCATCAGGGACAACGTCGCGTTGCTGCGTGCACGCACCTCCGCCGAGGTGCTTGTCGCGGTCAAGGCGGACGGTTACGGGCACGGCATGGTGCCGTCCGCACGGGCGGCCCTCGCCGGTGGCGCGACCTGGCTCGGTGTCGCCACCCTCGACGAGGCGCTCACCCTGCGCCGTGCCGGCATCGAGGCGCCGGTCCTCGCCTGGCTGCTGAGCCCGGGCCTGCCCCTGCACGAGGGTGTCGCGGCCGGCGTCGAGCTGAGCGCGGCCACCCCGGCGATGATCGACGAGCTGGTCACCGCGGCGCGGCAGGCGGGCAGCCCGGCCCGGGTGCACCTCAAGCTCGACACCGGCCTGGCCCGCGGCGGCGCCACTCCGGACGAGTGGCCGATCCTGCTCGAGGCGGCCGCCAAGGCGCAGGCCGGCGGTGACCTCGAGGTGACCGGCGTGTGGAGCCACTTCGCCTGCGCCGACGTACCCGGCCACGAGTCGGTGGACCGGCAACTGGCCGCCTTCCACGAGGGCCTCGAGGTCGCCGCGCGGTCCGGCCTCACCCCGCGACACCGCCACATCGCGAACTCGGCCGCCACGCTGATCCGGCCGGACGCCCACTTCGACCTGGTCCGGATCGGTGTCGCGGCCTATGGGCTGTCCCCGGTCTCCGGTGACACGTTCGGGCTCCGGCCGGCGATGACCGCGCGGGCCCGGGTGATGATCACCAAGCGGGTTCCGGCAGGTCAGGGCGTCTCCTACGGGCTCACCTACACCACACCGCGAGAGACCACGCTCGCCGTCGTCCCGCTGGGTTACGGCGACGGTGTTCCCCGGCACGCCTCCAACGCCGGCCCGGTCCGGATCGGCGGCACGGTCGCCCCGATCGCCGGCCGGGTCTGCATGGACCAGATCGTCGTCGACGTGGGCGACGAGCCGGTGGTGGCCGGCGACGTCGCCACCCTCTTCGGTCCCGGCACCGGCGGCGAGCCGACCGCCGACGACTGGGCCGCGGCAACCGGGACGATCAACTACGAGATCGTCACCCGGTTCGGGAGCAGCCGGGTGCCCCGGCACTACGACGGGGAGATCACGTGGTGAGACGGTCCCGCGCCGCCAAGACGGCGGGCATATTCGGGGCCGCGGTCGGTGTCGCCGCGGCCGGTCTGGCAACCGCCTTCGCCGTCGAGCGCGCCCTGGTGCGCCGCTCGGTGAACGCGCCCGGCGACCCCTATGTCGAGGAGCCCTTCGGCGATCAGCCCTTCGACCGGGAGCTGACGGTCACCGCGGCCGACGGCACCGATCTGCACGTGGAGATCATCGAGCCGGAGAGTGCGACCGCCGACCCGACGATCGTCTTCGTGCACGGGTTCGCCCTCGACATGGGCACCTTCTACTTCCAGCGCAGGACTTTGGCCGAGCGGGGCACCCACCGGATGGTCTTCTACGACCAGCCGGGGCACGGCCGCTCCGGCAAGCTGCAATCCGGGACGTATGACCTGGCTGCCCTGGGCCGCTCGCTCGCCGCTGTGCTGGAGGAGACCGTCCCGGACGGGCACATCATCCTGGTCGGTCACTCGATGGGCGGCATGACCATCATGGCCTTCGCCGAGCAGTATCCGGAGTGGTTCGGCAACCGGGTCACCGGCGTGGTGCTGATCTCCACCTCGGCCGGGCTCTTCGACAAGGCCCAGCTCGGCCTCACCAACGTGGTGGCCCGGTTCAGCTCCCCGTTCTTCCCGCTCTGGCACAAGGCCGCCCAGCTCGGTGGCGGCACCATCGACCGGGCCCGGGACGCCTCCTCCGACCTGGCCTGGCTGCTCACCCGGCGTTACGGCTTCGGCGAGACCAAGCCCAGCGCGTCGCTGGTGACCTTCGTGGAGAGCATGAACTCGAAAACCTCGGTGGAGACGCTCACCAAGTATCTGCAAACCCTCTACACGCACAGCCGGATTCCGGCCCTGTCGGCGCTGCGGGGCGTCCCGGTGCTGGTGGTGGTCGGCGACCGGGATTATCTGACCCCGGTGACCCACTCCGAGGAGATCCTCAAGCACCTTCCCGAGGCCGAGCTGCTGAAGGTGGAGAACAGCGGTCACGTGGTGATGCTGGAGAAAGCCGAGCAGGTCAACGCCGCGCTGATGCCGTTCCTGGAGAAACTGACGTGAAGCTGAAGACGGTCGACGACACCCGCGACTTCGGGCGGCGACTGGCCGCTGTGCTGCGGGCCGGCGATCTGGTGCTGCTCACCGGGCCGCTCGGCGCCGGCAAGACGGCACTCGTGCAGGGCATCGGTGCGGGGCTGGGTGTGAGCGGGCCGATCACGTCGCCGACGTTCGTGATCGCCCGGGTGCACCGGGGGCCGTTGCCGCTGGTCCACGCCGACGCGTACCGGTTGGGTGACCGGCCTGACCCGCGTGCCGAGATCGACGACCTCGACCTGGACGCCTCGGCCGACGACGCGGTGACCGTCGTGGAGTGGGGCATCGGTCTGGTTGAGCAACTGAACGACGAGTATCTGCAGGTCCGTATCGATCGGCTGGACGACGACACCCGAGTGATCGACCTGGTCCCGCACGGCGGCGACTGGGCACACCGACTGGAGACCATGTGAACCTGACCGAGTTGCTGCCGGCCGAGTGGCGCGCCGAACTGGCACCGTTCCTCGACGAGGAGGCGACCGCCAAGCTCGGCGAGTTCGTCGCCGCGGAGTATGCGGCCGAGACCGTCTACCCGCCGGCCGAGGACCTGTTCGCGGCGTACCGGCTGTGTTCGCCGGCGGAGACCCGGGTGCTCATTCTCGGCCAGGACCCGTACCACGGTCCGGGTCAGGCGCACGGTCTGAGCTTCAGCGTCCGCGAGGGCGTCCGGAAGCCGCCGTCGCTGGGCAACGTCTTCAAGGAGCTCTCCGAGGACGTCAACATCGCCAAGCCGGCGAGCGGTGACCTGACCGGGTGGGCGCGGCAGGGTGTGCTGCTGCTCAACGCGGTCCTGACGGTCCGCGCGGGCAAGGCCGGCTCGCACGGCAACAAGGGCTGGGAGGCGTTCACCGACGCCACGATCAGGGCGCTGGACGCCCGCGACGAGCGGATCGTCTTCCTGCTCTGGGGCAGCTATGCGAAGAAGAAGGCAGCGCTGGTCACGAACCCGGCGCACGTGGTGCTGGAGGCCGGTCACCCGAGCCCGCTGAACCGGGCCGGCTTCCTGGGCAGCCGTCCGTTCAGCGGGGCCAACAAGGCTCTGGCGGACGGGGGCCGGCCGGTCATCGACTGGGACCCGCGGGCCACGGTCTAGGGTCACGGTTGTGCTGGTACTGGCTCTGGACACCGCTACACCCGCTTCGACGGCGGCGCTGGTCGAGGTGACCGCCGACGGTCTGTTCGGCGTCGTCGAGCAGCGGACCGTCGACCCGCGTGCGCACGGTGAGAAGCTCGCCCCCGAGATCGCGGCGGCTCTCACCGCGGCGGGTGTGCGCCCGCG
The DNA here is from genome assembly GCF_042666575.1 of Actinoplanes sp. GCM10030250. Classification (NCBI taxonomy): domain Bacteria; kingdom Bacillati; phylum Actinomycetota; class Actinomycetes; order Micromonosporales; family Micromonosporaceae; genus Actinoplanes; species Actinoplanes sp. GCM10030250. The sequence continues at coordinate 16,099 of NZ_JBHTDO010000059.1, forward strand.
TGACCTGACGGCGATCGTCGCCGGGGTGGGCCCGGGCCCGTTCACCGGGCTGCGGGTGGGCCTGGCGACGGCGGTGAGCATGGGCCAGGCGCTGGGCATTGCGACCTATGGGGTGTGCTCGCTCGACGCTCTGGGCCGCGCGGCCGGTCCGGGCCGGGTGCTGGTGGCGACGGACGCCCGGCGGCGCGAGGTCTACTTCGCGACCTATCTGGACGGTGAACGGCAGTTCGGGCCCGAGGTGGCGCGGCCGGCCGACGTGGCGGCGCTGATCGGGGCCGGTGACGGGGGCTCGGTGGCGGGTCTGGTGGACCGGGCGGCCGGCGAGGGCGCCTTGAAGTACGGGGATGTGTTCGGCGTGCCCGTCGAGGAGCACCTGCTGCACCCGCCCGGCGCCGCGCTGGTCGCGATCGCGGCGCCGCGGATCCGCGAGGCCGCGCCTAGCGAGCCATTGACCCCGCTCTACCTGCGCCGGCCCGACGCGGTCGAGCCCGCCGGGCGAAAGCCGGTGCTGACGTGATGGCGGCCGAGCGGGCCGGGCGAAAGCCGGTGCTGATGGCGGTCGAGCGGGCCGGGCGAAAGTCGGTGCTGACGGCGGCCCGGCGTGAGTCGGTGCTGAGCTGATGGTGGTCGAGAAGTTCCGCTGGTGGCACATCGACGAGGTGATGCCGCTCGAGGAGGACCTCTTCGGTGTGGAGAGATGGTCCGGCGCGATGTTCTGGAACGAGCTCGCCCAGCGCCACTTCTACCTGGTCGCGACCGACGAGCCGGGCGGGCCGGTGCTCGGCTACGCCGGCATGTCCGTGGTGGACGAGCAGGAGTCGTGGGTGCAGAACATCGCGGTCCGGCGGGACGCGCAGCGCCGCGGGATCGGGCGGCTGCTGCTCGAGGCGCTGCTGGCCGAGGCGGCACGGCGCGGGGTGCGCAAGACGCTGCTCGAGGTCGCCGTCGACAACGCCGCCGCGCAGAAGCTTTACGCGACCTACGACTTCGAGCCGGTCGGAATCCGGCGCGGTTACTACCAACCCAGCAACACGGATGCCCTGGTGATGATGCGCGATGCCTGACGAGCCCCTGGTCCTCGGGATCGAGACCTCCTGCGACGAGACCGGTGTCGGCATCGTCCGCGGTCACACTCTGCTCGCCGACGCGCTGGCGTCCAGTGTGGACCAGCATGCCCGGTTCGGCGGCGTGGTGCCCGAGGTGGCCAGCCGCGCTCACCTGGAGGCGCTGGTCCCGACCATGCAGCGGGCGCTCGACGAGGCCGGCGTGACCCTGGCCGACGTCGACGCGATCGCGGTCACCAGCGGCCCCGGCCTGGCCGGTGCGCTGCTCGTCGGTGTCGCGGCCGCCAAGGGGTACGCGCTGGCCGCCGAGAAACCGATCTACGGCGTCAACCACCTCGCCGCGCACGTGGCCGTGGACACCCTGGAGCACGGTCCGCTCCCCGAGCCCGCGATCGCGATGCTGGTCTCCGGCGGGCACTCCTCGCTGCTGCTCGTGGACGACCTGACCGCGGGTGTGACCCCGCTCGGCGCGACGATCGACGACGCCGCGGGGGAGGCGTTCGACAAGGTGGCCCGGCTGCTCGGGCTGGGCTTCCCGGGCGGGCCGATCATCGACCGGACAGCGCGGGACGGCGACGCCGCCTCGATCACGTTCCCTCGTGGACTGACGGCCGCCAAGGACCAGGCGGCGCACCGGTTCGACTTCTCCTTCTCCGGCCTGAAGACGGCGGTGGCGCGCTGGGTCGAGGCTCGTGAACGCGCCGGGGAACCGGTGCCGGTCGCGGACGTGTCGGCGAGCTTCCAGGAGGCCGTCTGCGACGTGCTCACCGCGAAGGCGATCGACGCGTGCCGCAGCACCGGCGTGCGGACCCTGGTGATCGGCGGTGGCGTGGCGGCGAACTCGCGGCTGCGGGTGCTCGCCGAGCAGCGGGCGGCGAAACACGGCATTTCGGTACGCGTACCCCGGCCTCAGTTGTGCACGGACAACGGCGCGATGGTCGCGGCACTCGGCTCGCATCTCGTCGCTGCCGGCGTCGCCCCGAGTCGTCTCGATCTGCCCGCCGATTCCGCGATGAGTTTGACCGCGGTCAGCGTGCCGGGGTAGGAAGCCATCATGATCGCTCGGATGTGGGAGGTGCGGGCCTCGCGCGGCGGCTTCAACGAGCTGCTGGCCTGGGTCTGCGACACGGCGGTGCCTGGCTTGGAGGTACTGCCACAACATGTGTCGAGTGACGTCTATTCGTCCACCGATCAACGCATCGTCGTCATCACCAAATGGCGAAACACCCCAGAGAGCATGCCGACGCCGCCGGAGAACCTGGTAGCACGTACTCCGCACGTCTGGGATTTCACTCCCGTCGATCGCTGAGCGGTCGCACGCAGGGCATTCCGGCTTTACCGTCGGGGCCTGATGCGAAGACTGAACCCTTTTCGACGTGGCCGGGCCGGCAGCGCCCCGCGCAGGTCGGCAGACCGGCGCCGTCGGGCCGGTTGCCCGGTTGAGAAACGGTTCTTGCCCGTGCCGGACCCGGGCCTGCCCGAGGCCCGCTCCGCGGTGCGTTACCTGAGCTGGCTGGTCCGGCGTTCGCGCGTGACGGTGACGGCCGCGGCCCTGCTCGCGATCCTCTGGATGGGATGCCAGTCGCTGGCGCCCGCGGTGGTCGGCCTGGCCGTCGACGCGGCCGCGGCACGGGACGGGCGGGCCCTGGTGGGCTGGGTGCTGGTCCTGCTCGGCGCCGGTGCGGTGCAGGCGGTGGCCGGGATCACCCGGCACCGTTTCGCGGTGGTGAACTGGCTGAGCGCGTCGTTCCGCACGGTGCAGGTGGTGGTACGCCACGCGAACCGCCTCGGATCCACATTGCCCCGCCGTCTCGACGCCGGCGAGGTCGTCGCGATCGGCACCTCGGACATCACCCACATCGGCGCGGCCGTCGACATCGTGTCCCGCGGTGTCGGTGCCCTGCTCGCCGTCGTCACGGTCACCTTCCTGCTGCTCCGCGCGTCGGTTCCGCTCGGGCTGATCGTGGTGCTGGGTGTACCGCTGCTGATGCTCGTCGCGGGCACCCTGATCCGGCCGCTGCACCGGCGACAGCAGGCCTACCGGGAAAGACAGGGGCGGCTGACCGGGCGGGCCGCCGACCTGGTCGCCGGATTGCGGGTGCTGCGAGGCGTCGGCGGCGAGTCGCTGATGGCGGCGCGGTACCGGTGCGAGTCGCAGGGTCTGCGGGCGGCCGGTGTCTACACGGCCCGGGTGGAGGCGCTGCTGGAGGCGGCGCAGGTGCTGCTCCCCGGGGTGCTGCTGGTGCTGGTCACCTGGCTGGGTGCCCGGTTCGCGGCGGCGGGGAAGATCACGCTCGGGCAGTTCGTGTCGTTCTACGCCTACGCGGCGTTCCTGGTGGCGCCGTTGCGGCAGCTCACCGACGCGATCGACAAGCTCACCCGCGGGCATGTCTCGGCGCGCCGGGTGGTGGGGATGCTGGGGGTGCGCAGCGACCTGCCGGACCCACCCGTCCCGGTGCCGCCGCCCGCGGGTGAGCTCGCCGATCCGGAGTCCGGTGTGGTCATCCCGGCGGGTCGGCTGACCGCGATAGTGGCGACGGTGCCGTCGGACGCGACCGGGATCGCCGACCGTCTCGGCCGGTACGCGGAGGGCGGCACCCTCGCCGGCGTACCCCTGGCCGACCTGGCCCTGCCGGCCGTGCGGGACATGATCCTGGTGGCCGAGAACGACGCCCGGCTCTTCGCCGGCAGGTTGCGGGCCGATCTGGACCCGTACGACCGGGGCACCCTGGCCACCGCCCTGGCAGCGGCCGCGGCGACCGACATCGTCGAGGACCTGCCGGAGGGTGTGAAGAGCGTGGTCGCCGAGCGCGGCCGCACCTTCTCCGGCGGCCAGCAGCAGCGGCTCCGCCTGGCCCGCGCGCTGGTCGCCGACCCCGAGGTGCTGATCCTCGTCGAGCCGACGAACGCTGTCGACGCGCACACCGAGGCCCGGATCGCCGACGGCGTACGCGCGGCCCGCACCGGCCGCACCACGGTGATCTGCACCTCCAGCCCGCTGGTGCTGAGCCGCGCCGACCACGTCTGCTACATCGAGTCCGGCCGGATGTCCGGCGCCGGGACGCACCAGGAGCTGATCCGCTCCCACCCCGGGTACGCCCGGCTCGTCCGCCGCGAGGACGAGCCGTGACCCGCCCTCTCCCAGTGGCGGACGCCCGCCAGGCACGCCGGTACGCACGTACTCTGATCCGCCGTTACCCGGCCCTGTTCCGCGCGACAGTGAGCCTGCACGTGGCAGCGGCCCTGGCCGCCCTGGCCGGACCGCGGCTGCTCGGCGAGCTGGTCGAGGCGATCCGGGCCGGCGCGCCGGTGGCCACACTGGACCGGCTGGCCTTCGGTATCGCCGGGTTCGTGCTGGTGCAGGGCATCCTGATCCGCTTCGCGTACCTGGCCTCGGCCCGGCTGGGTGAGCGGGTGCTGGCCCGGCTGCGTGAGGAGTTCCTCTGCCGGGTGCTGGATCTGCCACTGGCCACTGTGGAGGCGGCTGGTACCGGTGACCTGCTGACCCGTACCACCCGGGATGTGGACGCGCTGTCGAAGTGTGTGCGGTTCGCGGTGCCGGAGACGATGATCGCCATGATCACGCTGGCCCTGGTGGTGGTGGCGCTGCTGCTGGTCAGCCCGCTGTTCACGCTGCCGCTGCTGATCGGGATGCCGTTCATGGTGGTGGGCACCCGATGGTATCTGCGGCGGGCGCCGAGCGGGTATCTGCGGCAGAACGCGGCGTACTCGGAGGTGACCGAGGGACTGACCGAGACGGTGGAGGGTGCTCGGACCGTTGAGGCGCTGGGACGGCAGCGGCAGCGGGTCGACCGTACCGACACCGACCTGCGAAGGTCCTGGCTGGCCGAGCGGTACACGCTGCGCCTGCGTACCGTCTGGTGGCCGATGATCGAGATCAGCTACGTGCTGCCGGTCGCGGTCACCCTCCTCTACGGCGGTTGGCTCTACCTCCACGACGTGGTGACGCTCGGCCAGCTGACCGCGGCGGTGATCTACGTTCAGCAGCTTGTCGATCCGCTCGACCGGCTCTCCGGCTGGCTCGACGAGCTCGAGGTGGGAGCGGCGTCGCTGGCCCGGTTGCTCGGTGTCGCGGCGGTGGCGGCGCCCCGGCCGGCCGCCGCGCCGGAACCGGCCGGTAGCCGGATCGAGGTGCGAGGGGTGCGGTTCGCCTACCACGCCGATCGGGAGGTGCTGCACGGCGTCGACCTGGTCCTGGAGCCGGGCGAGCGGCTCGCGATCGTGGGTGTCTCCGGCGCCGGCAAGTCGACGCTGGGCCGGTTGCTCGCCGGGGTGCATCAGCCCACCGGGGGCAGCGTCACGGTGGGTGGCGTGCCGCTGGCGGCGCTGCCGCCGGACCGGCTGCGCGCCCAGGTCGCGCTGGTCACCCAGGAACACCACATCTTCGTGGGCACGCTGCGTGACAACGTCGCGATGGTGCGTCCCGGCGCGGCGGAAGCGGAGGTACGGGCGGCGCTGGCGGCCGTCAACGCGCTGGAGTGGGCGAACGAGCTCCCGGGAGGGCTGGAGACCCTGGTCGGTGCGGGTGGTCTCCCGCTCGCCCCGGCGCAGGCGCAGCAGGTCGCGCTCGCCCGGCTGATCCTGGCCGACCCGCACACGCTGGTGCTGGACGAGGCCACCGCACTGCTGGACCCGCGGGCGGCCCGTGATCTGGAACGGTCGCTGGCCGCGGTGGTGCACGGGCGGACGGTGGTGGCGATCGCGCACCGGCTCTTTTCGGCACACGACGCCGACCGGGTGGCGGTGGTGGAGAACGGCCGGATCGTGGAGCTGGGGCCGCACGACGAGCTGGTGGCGGCGGGTGGGCCGTACGCGGCGCTGTGGCGGTCCTGGCAGGGCGGTGCCGAGACCGCCGGCGGCGGGGAGCGCGCCCCCGCCCCGATGGCCTACTGAGAGCATGAAGGGCGCGCCGCAACGGCGCGCCCTTCGATGTCAGTACCGCCCGCGGATCAGAAACCCGGGCCGTGCTGGTGGCCGTGGCCACCGTGGCTGTGCCCGTGCCCACCACCGGCGGCCGGTGCCGCCTCGGCGGGCTTCTCCACGACGAGGCTCTCCGTCGTGAGCAGCAGACCGGCGATCGAGACGGCGTTGGAGACCGCGTTGCGGGTCACCTTCACCGGGTCGATGATGCCGGCCGCGGCCAGGTCGACATACTCGTCGGTGGCGGCGTTGAGGCCGTGGCCCCAGCCCAGCTCGTTCACCCGGCCCACCACGACGTAACCATCGTGGCCGGCGTTCTGCGCGATCCAGCGCAGCGGCTCCACCAGCGACTTGCGGACGATCGAGACGCCGATGGCCTCTTCGCCGGTCAGGCCGAGACCGCCGTCGAGCTCCTTGGCGACCTGCGCCAGAGCGGCGCCGCCGCCGGGGACGGTGCCCTCCTCGACCGCTGCCTTGGTCGCCGCGATGGCGTCCTCGATGCGGTGCTTGCGCTCCTTCATCTCGACCTCGGTCGCGGCACCGACCTTGATCACCGCGATGCCGCCGGAGAGCTTGGCCAGCCGCTCCGAGAGCTTCTCGCGGTCCCAGTCGGAGTCCGACGCCTCGATCTCCTTGCGGATCTGCGCGACCCGGTCGGAGACCTCCGCCGACTTGCCGCCACCGTCGACGATGGTGGTGTTCTCCTTGTCGACGACGATCCGCCGGGCGCTGCCCAGCGACTCGAGGCCGACCTGGTCGAGCTTGTAACCGAGCTCGGGGGCGATCAGCTCGCCACCGGTCGCGATCGCCAGGTCCTGGAGGATCGCCTTGCGGCGGTCACCGAAGCCGGGCGCCTTCACCGCGGCGACCTTGATGGTCTTCCGCAGCGAGTTGACCACCAGGGTGGACAGGGCCTGGCCCTCGACGTCCTCCGCGATGATCAGCAGCGGCTTGCTGGTCTGCAGGACCTTCTCCAGCAGCGGGAGCAGCTCCTCGATGCTGGAGATCTTCTGCGTGGTGATGAGGATGTGCGCGTCCTCGAGCACCGCTTCCTGCGACTCGGCGTCGGTCACGAAGTTCGGCGAGATGAAGCCCTTGTCGAACTGCAGACCCTCGGTGACCTCGAGCTCGGTGTGCAGCGCCGAGCCCTCCTCGACGGTGATGACACCGTCGCGGCCGACCCGGTCCATCGCCTCGGCGATCAGCTCGCCGATGGTGGCGTCCTGCGCCGAGATGGTGGCCACGTTGGCGATCGCCTTGTGGTCGTCGACCTCGACGGCCTTGGCCAGAAGGGCCTTGGAGATGGCCTCGGCGGCCAGGTCCATGCCCCGCTTGAGGCCGATCGGGTTGGCGCCCGCCGTCACGTTGCGCAGGCCCTCGCGGACCAGCGCCTGCGCGAGCACGGTGGCCGTGGTGGTCCCGTCACCGGCGACGTCGTTGGTCTTGGTCGCCACCTCTTTGACGAGCTGAGCACCAAGGTTCTCGTACGGGTCGGTGAGCTCGATCTCCTTGGCGATGGTGACACCGTCGTTGGTGATCGTGGGCGCACCGAACTTCTTGTCCAGGACGACGTTGCGACCGCGCGGCCCGAGGGTGACCTTGACCGTGTCGGCGAGCGTGTTGACGCCGTGCTCCAGCAGGTGCCGGGCGTCGTCCGAAAAGCTGAGAATCTTCGCCATCTATGGTCCCTTCACGCACCGGCGCCCTGCCCCGAGTCATCGGAACAGGGCGCAGGCGCAATCAGTTAGGTCTTACTTCTCGATGACCGCGAGGACGTCGCGGGCGGAGAGCACCAGGTACTCCTCGCCGGCGTACTTGACCTCGGTGCCGCCGTACTTCGAGTAGAGGACCACGTCGCCGACATTGACGTCGAGCGGGACGCGGTTGCCCTTGTCGTCGATCCGGCCGGGGCCGACAGCGAGGACAGTGCCCTCCTGCGGCTTCTCCTTCGCGGTGTCGGGGATCACGATGCCCGACGCCGTCGTGGTCTCAGCCTCGTTCGCCTGGACCACGATGCGGTCCTCGAGCGGCTTGATCGCAACCTTGGTCGCGGTAGTCACGGGCATACCCTCCTGGGTACAGGTTTGCCGGCCATGAACCAGGCCGGTCTGATGCCTCATGCCACCGGGCGGGGCCGTCGTCGCGGGTGCCGGTCCGCCTGGTGCCTAACCGCCGCGGACGGGCCGGGCGGCTGGCACCCTCATGTTGAGAGTGCTAACCGGAGACTATGCCGGAACTAGCACTCCGTCAACCAGAGTGCCAACCTGTCACGCCAGGGAGAATGCCTGGTGTGACACCTGAGTTGCTCTTGAAGTTACGGACACCGGAAGGGGCGGAAGCCCTGGCAGCAGCGGCCGGGATGAGCGAGCGTGAGCCGCTCGCCGCCGCCTCGGCCATGCGGGCCCGGGGCGTCGGCGCGGAGCTCGCCGCGGCCGCTCTGACCCAGGCTAGTTTGCGCGGGCGCGCGGCGATGAAGTTCGGCCCGGACGCCTCCCGGATGTTCTTCACCCGGGCCGGTCTGGAGCAGGCGACGCGTGCGGTCGTTGCGGACCGGCGGGCGGCGCGCCTCGCGGCCGCGGGCGTGCGGACTCTCGCCGATCTGGGTTGCGGGCTGGGCTCCGACGCGCTGGCGGCGGCACGTCAGGGCATCGAGGTGTACGCGGTGGACGCCGACCCGGGCACCGCGGCGCTCGCAGCGGCGAACGCGGAGGCCGCCGGGCTCGCCGACCGGATCACCGTGGTGTGCGCCGACGCCACCACCGTCGAGGTGGAGCGTTACGACGCGGTGTTCGCCGACCCGGCACGACGGCAGGCGGGGCGGGGGCGGGTGTTCGACCCGAAGGCGTACTCGCCGCCCTGGGACTTCGTGACCGGCCTCGCCGTCCGGGTGCCGCGGACGGTCCTGAAGCTCGCTCCGGGCATCGACCACGGCCTGCTGCCGCCGGGCGCCGAGGGCGAGTGGGTCAGCGTCGGTGGCGACCTGGTCGAGGCGGCGTTCTGGTGCGGGCCGCTGGCCGCGGTGCCGCGCCGGGCGACCCTGCTCGGTGCCAAGGGCCGGGCGGAGTTGGTCGGCACGGGTACGGACCTCGCGCCCGTCGGCCCGGTCGGTGCGTGGATCTACGACCCGGATCCGGCGGTGGTCCGCTCGCACCTGGTCGCCGAGTTCGCGGAGGCCATCGGCGGGCGGCTGGCCGACCCGTCGATCGCCTACGTCTACACCGACGATCCCGCCGACACGCCGTACGCCCGGCGGCTGGGTGTCACCGACGTGCTCCCGTTCTCGCTGAAGCGGCTGCGGGCCCTGCTGCGTGACCGTGGCGTCGGCCGGCTGGAGATCCGCAAACGCGGCTCGGCACTGGTCCCGGACCAGCTGCGCAAGGATCTCAAGCTGTCCGGGCCGAACGAGGCGGGCCTGGTGCTGACCCGGATGGCGGGGGCACCGGTGGCGCTCCTGACAACAGTGGCGTAACAGGTCGTAATCGGGCGCGCTTCTGGGTTTCGTACCGGAGTAGCGTGCCCGCATGGCCAAGAAAGCGGCAGGTACGCCGGCCACTGTCCTGCTGTCCGCGGAGCGGGTGGCACACACCCTGCATCCGTATGACGTGGCGGCGGACGCGCCGAACTACGGCGCACTGGTGGCGCGGGCGCTGGCGGTCGAGCCGGAGCGGCTCTTCAAGACCCTGATCGCGGAGGTGGACGGGCGGCTGGTGGTCGGCGTCGTACCGGTCACTGGTGATCTTGATCTGAAAGCGCTTGCCTCTGCCGCCGGCGGCAAGCGTGCGGTGCTGGCCGACCGGGCCGCCGCCGAGCGCAGCAGCGGTTACGTGCGTGGCGGGATCAGCCCGTTGGGTCAGCGCAAGCGGCTGCCGACCCTGATCGACGACACCGCGCCCATCCTCGACCTGATGTATGTGTCCGCGGGCCGCCGGGGACTGCAGGTCGCTCTCGCTCCGGCGGATCTGATCCGGCTGACCGGAGCGAGCGTGGCTCCGATCCGCGGCTGAACCGTCGGCCCGATGGCCGAATGGAAAGGTCTGTCCTTAGCGCTTCTGGTCACCTGAGGCGCTGATATTACTTAGCGTTACATGGTGCGACTCCCAGGGAAACTTTCTCCGCTCCTGGTCAGGGCCTTCGGACCTGCCGTGTTGCCGGATTGTTATCCCTCGTTACGAGATAGACCTTCGTTGCGGCTTGTGTTCTCAGCCACCATGGGAATACGTTGCCGGGCACAACAAACCGGTTCCTGATGAAACGCCGTCCCAGGGGAGTACCACTCCCAGGCAGCGCACCAACCCTGACAAATCCGAACCAAGGCCCCGGATTTACCCCCCGAAAGGACATAAGGAATGCGTAAGGGACTGTTCGCTCTTGCTGCGGTCGGCCTGCTGGCTGCCGGAAGCATGGCCGCTTGTGGCGACAACAGCGACAGCGATAGCGACACCGGTAGCGGAAGCGGCACCGGCTCGTCCGCCGGCAAGGTCGGCGTGATCCTGCCCGACACCAAGAGCTCCGCTCGCTGGGCGACCGCCGACCTCAAGTACCTCACCGACGCCTTCAAGGCCGCCGGTGTCGAGGCCGACATCCAGAACGCGCAGGGCGACAAGGCCCAGTTCCAGACGCTCGCGGACGGCATGATCGCCAGCGGTGTCAAGGTGCTGATGATCGTCAACCTGGACTCCGGCACCGGCAAGGCCGTGCTGGACAAGGCGAAGCAGACCGGTATCGCCACCATCGACTACGACCGCCTGACCCTCAACGGCGGCGCGGACTACTACGTGTCGTTCGACAACGTCGAGGTCGGCAAGCTCCAGGGCCAGGGCCTCATCGACTGCCTCGCCGAGAAGAAGGTCACCAAGCCGGTCGTGGCGTACCTGAACGGCTCGCCGACCGACAACAACGCCACCCTGTTCAAGGAGGGCTACGACTCGGTCCTCAAGCCGAAGTTCGACTCGAACGAGTTCGTCAAGGGCCCGGACGAGAACGTGCCGGACTGGGACAACACCCAGGCGGGCACCATCTTCGAGCAGCAGCTCACCACGAACAAGAACATCACCGGTGTTCTCGCGGCGAACGACGGTCTCGGCAACGCGGCCATCCAGGTGCTGAAGAAGAACAAGCTCAACGGCCAGGTCCCGGTGACCGGCCAGGACGCCACCGTCCAGGGCCTGCAGAACATCCTCGTCGGTGACCAGTGCATGACGGTCTACAAGGCCATCAAGAAGGAGGCCGACGCGGCCGCCGAGCTGGCCATCGCGCTGGCCAAGCAGCAGGCGCCGACCACCGCGACCAGCACCGTCGTCGACCCGGAGTCGAAGAAGGACGTCAAGTCGGTCCTGCTGAAGCCGGTCACGATCACCAAGGCGAACGTCAAGGACGTCGTCACGGACGGGTTCGTCACCAAGGAAGAGCTGTGCACCGCGGACTTCGCCGCGAAGTGCACGGAGGCCGGTATCAGCTGACCATCGGTCAGCTGAAGTTCCGCCTGCACCGTAACGGCTGAGGACGGCGCCGCCCACGTTCGCGTGGGCGGCGCCTGGTCGGTTGCGACAGCCCCTCCGCAGTCGGCGAGCCACGACGAGGTGGTGGCGCCCACGACGAACCCGGTCACCGAATAAAGGAGAACCATCCGTGGCCGCGACACCCCTTCTGGAGCTGCGCGGGATCGACAAGAGTTTCGGTCCCGTCCAGGTCCTTCACGACGTCGGTCTCAACGTCTACCCCGGCGAGGTGACCGCCCTTGTCGGCGACAACGGCGCCGGCAAATCCACGCTGGTCAAGTGCATCAGCGGCATCTACACCAGCGACGCGGGCACGGTCACCTTCGAGGGCAACGAGGTGGCGATCAGCAGTCCCCGTGACGCCTCCGCCCTCGGTATCGAGGTCGTCTACCAGGACCTCGCTCTGTGCGACAACCTGGACATCGTCCAGAACATGTTCCTCGGCAGGGAGAAGAAGACCGGCGTCGTCCTCGACGAGGACACCATGGAGGAGATGGCCGGGGAGACCCTGCGCAGCCTCTCGGTGCGCACCGTCAAGTCGCTGCGCCAGCTCGTCTCCAGCCTATCCGGCGGCCAGCGGCAGACCGTGGCTATCGCCAAGGCCGTGCTCTGGAACAGCAAGGTCGTGATCCTCGACGAGCCGACCGCCGCCCTGGGCGTCGCGCAGACCGCACAGGTGCTCGAGCTGGTCCGCCGGCTCGCCGACAACGGTCTCGGCGTCGTGCTGATCTCGCACAACATGAACGACGTGTTCGCCGTCTCGGACCGGATCGCGGCGCTCTACCTCGGCCGGATGGCGGCCCAGGTGAAGGCGTCGGAGGTCACCCACTCCCAGGTCGTCGAGCTGATCACCGGGGGCCGTAGCGGCAACCTCGGCCTGCCGCCCGAGAAGCCTTCCGACTTCGTCGACATCACGCCCGGAGACGACCAGTGACCACTACCACCACCACGGCGGGCGGCATCCAGGCCGTCAAGCCCACGGTCAGCAGCCACGTCCGCGACTACTGGGCCCGGGTGCGCGGCGGCGACCTCGGCACGCTTCCGGCCGTACTGGGACTGATCGTCCTCGGTCTGATCTTCGGTGTCGCGCGCAGCGACACGTTCCTCAGCGCGCTCAACTTCGCCAACCTGTTCAACCAGAGCGCCCAGGTGGTCTTCATCGCCATGGGCCTGGTGTTCGTGCTGCTGCTCGGCGAGATCGACCTCTCCGCCGGTTACGCCAGCGGCGTGTGCGGCGCGGTGATGGCCATCCTGCTCACCAACAAGGGCATGGATTGGTACGTAGCCATACCGGCCGCCATGATCACCGGCATCATCATCGGCTTCTCGATCGGCCTGCTGGTGTCCAAGCTCGGTATCCCCTCGTTCGTCGTGACGCTCGCGGCCTTCCTGGGCTTCCAGGGTGTCCTGCTGACCCTGCTCGGCGGCGGCAAGAACGTCTCGATCACCGACGAGTTCACCCGCGCCCTGAACAACGACAACCTGTCGGTGCTCTGGAGCTGGATCTTCACCATCGCCGCCGTCGTCGGTTACGCGGTGGTGCAGCTCAACCGCTACCGCCGTCGTACCAGCCGGAAGCTGATCACCGACCCGATCGGCATCGTGCTGCTGCGCATCGCCGGCCTCGCGGCGCTGCTGATCCTGGCCACGCTGGTGCTCACCCAGGAGCGCGCGATCAACCCGGCGATCAATTCCCTCAAGGGCGTACCGATCGTCGTCCCGCTGATCGCGGTGTTCCTGGTCCTGTGGACCTTCGTGCTCGGCCGCACCACCTACGGCCGTCACGTCTACGCGGTCGGCGGCAACACCGAGGCGGCCCGCCGCGCCGGTATCCCGGTCGACCGGATCCGCATCTCGGTCTTCGTCATCGGCTCGTTCATGGCGTCGATCGGCGGCATCCTCGTGGTCAGCCGGGCCAGCTCGGTCGACCCCAACACCGGTGGCAGCAACATCCTGCTCTACTCGGTGGGCGCCGCGGTCATCGGCGGAACCAGCCTCTTCGGCGGCAAGGGCAAGGTCATCAACGCCGTGATCGGTGGCGCCGTGATCGCGGTCATCGACAACGGCATGGGCCTGATGGGCTTCAGCTCCGGCCAGAAGTACATCTTCACCGGCCTGGTGCTGCTGGCGGCCGCGAGCGTCGACGCGCTCGCGCGGCGCAGAGCCTCCGCCACGGGAAACCGATGAACGACGCTTCGGAGCGGGGGACGGTGCGCTGATGCGTGCCGGCCCCAGCCAGGAAGAGGTACGCCGGTACAACCTCGGGACACTGCTGCGTTACGTGCACATGCACGGTGCGACGTCCCGGGCTGAACTCACCAGCCGGCTCGGCCTCAACCGCAGCACCATCGGGGCACTCACCGCCGAGTTGATCAGCGCTGGTCTGGTCACCGAGGCGGTGCCACGCGAGACCGGACGGGCCGGGCGACCATCACTTGTCGTCCGGCCCGAGTCGGACAAGGTCTTCGCGTACGCGCTGAGCATCGAGGTGGACCGGCTGCGCGCGGCGCGGGTCGGGCTGGGCGGGCGGATCCTGGAACAGCACGAGACCGAACGGCCGCCCGGGATGAGCGCCGACGACGCGGTGCAGCCGCTCGCCGGGTTCATCCGGGACATGCGCGCCGGGGTGCCGGCTGACGCCAAGTGCGTCGGCAGCGGCCTGGCCGTGGCGGGCATGGTGCGGCGCCAGGACGGCATGGTCCGTCTCGCACCGACCATCGGCTGGGTCGAGGAGCCGGTCGGTGCGGCGCTGCGGGCCGAGCTCGGGAACTCCGGCCGGCTCAGCATCGGCAACCACGCCGACGTCTGCGCGCTTGCCGAGCATGCCCGCGGTGCGGCGGCGAACTGCGACAACGTCATCTACCTCTACGGCGACGTCGGCGTCGGGGCCGGCATCGTGGCCGGCGGGCGCCGGGTCACCGGGCACGGCGGATACGGCGGCGAGGTCGGCCACATGGTGGTCAACCCGTACGGCCGGCCGTGCTCGTGCGGCTCGCGCGGATGCTGGGAGACCGAGATCGGCGAGCACGCGCTGCTCCGGCTCGCCGGCCGGGCGGACAGCAGCGGCCGCGACATGGTCCTCGAGGTGGTCGACGCCGCGATGCGCGGTGACAGCCAGGCCCAGCACGCGCTGCGCCAGGTCGGCGACTGGCTCGGGTTCGGCGTCGGCAACCTGGTGAACATCTTCAACCCGGAAGTCGTGATCTTCGGCGGCACCCTGCGCGACGTCTACCTCGGTGCGGCCGCCCAGATCCGCAGCCGGCTCAACGCGGTCGGATTGCCGGCCTGCCGCGAGCACGTGCGCCTGCGTACCCCGGAACTCGGCACCGACGCGGCGCTGATCGGCGCCGCCGAACTCGCCTTCGAACATCTGCTGGGCGACCCGCTGGTGTCCTGATCGTGACATCCCCGCAACGCCTGTCCACTCGCGAAGATCTATGCTGCGCGCCATGCTCCCGCGTCAGCCAGTCCTGGACCCGGCGGCCGCCTACCCGACGATCGCGACGCTTCGTGCTGCCCTGGACGCGAAGGACTGGGCAGCCGCCCGCGGGCTGCTCGACGCGGCCCCACCGATGGAGCGCACGCTGCTGCTGCGAGCCTGCGCCGACCGGGAGGGAACCGAGGACTTCCTGCGCGCGACGGCGGCCGCGGATCCGGCCGACGGAGCCGCAGCGGTCCTGCTCGCCCAGCGGCTGATCGCCACCGGCTGGGCGGCCCGGAACAGGTACTTCGGGCGCAAGCAGGGCACAGCTCTCCGGGAGCGGCTCGTGGAGGCCGAGTCGATCCTGGTGACGGCGGTCTCCCGTACCCCCGAAGACCCCGCAGTCTGGACCGCACGTCTCACCTCGGCCCGCGGCCTGGAACTCGGCGTTCCCGAAGCCCGGCGCCGCTACGACCGGCTCGCCGAAGCCGATCCCCATCACCTGCCCGGCCAGGGTGAGTTCCTGCAGCAGCTGACACCGCGCTGGGGTGGTGCCTGGCCGGACGCGCACGCGTTCGCGCGAGCCGCGACGGAGGCCGCGCCGATCGGTGCGCACAACGCTGTCCTGATCGCTGAGGCGCACCTGGAGCAGGCCCTGGCCGACGGTGGTGGCACCGCGTCGGGAGCCCGGCGGCACCTCGCCTCGGACGCTGTCCTCGCCGAGGTCAGCGCGGCTGCCGCACGGTCGGTCCAGCATCCCGGCTTTCAGCGTGACCACGGGTGGGTGCAGGTGCTGAACACCTTCGCGATGACCTTCTGCCTCGCCGGCGAGTTGCGGACGGCCAAGACGTTGTTCGACGCGCTGAACGGTTTCGGAACCGAATATCCCTGGCACTATCTCGGGGACAGCGCCGCAGGGGTGATCCGGTCCTATCGGATCCGGACCTCGTTCGTGCGTGGGGGAAGCTGATGATCCGGCAACTCGAGGTCGACGGTGTGCCGGCGCTGCTCGCGCCGGTCGGCGGGACGACGCACGCCGGACTGGTCTTCCGGGTCGGGCTCGCCGACGAGCCACTGGCCCGGCGAGGCATCACCCACCTCGTTGAGCACCTGGTGATGTACGGCCTCAACGACGGCTTCGACGACGCGGAGAGCCACCGCAACAGCAAGGTGGGTATCGAGCACACCTACTTCCACGTGCAGGGTTCCGCCGAGCGGATCGCCGCCTTCGTCACCGGGATCTGCGCCGCCCTTCGCCGGCTGCCCACCGAGCGGATCGACGCCGAGAGGGAGATCCTGCGCGCCGAGGCCGCGGACCGGGTGGGTGACCCGCTGCCGCGGTGGCGGCACGGCGCCCGCGACTTCGGTATGCCCAGCTATCCCGAATGGGGTCTGGGCGGGCTCGGCGCCGACCATCTGAACGAGTGGGTCGCTCGGTATTTCACCAGGGAGAACGCGGTGCTCTGGGTGGCCGGTCCGGCGATTCCGGAAGGGCTGCGACTGGACCTGCCGGAGGGCGAGCGGCAGCCGGCCCCGGCGCCGTCGTCGGCCCTGGCGGTCACACCGGCCTGGTTCGCCGGCTCCGGCACCGCTGTGGCGTGGGACACCGTGGTACGCCGAGAGGCACGCGCCGCGGTCTTCGCCAACGTGCTCGAACGTCAACTGCACCGGGATCTGTGCCTGCGCGGCGAGATCGCCGGGACCGTCCGTACCGAGTACCAGCCGCGGGCCGGGCGGACCGCGCGGATCACGGCGTACGCGGACCCGCTGCCGGAACGGGCGGGCGCGGCGCTCGGCGGGATGATCGACGCGCTGGCCGCGATGCGTGCCGGGCGGATCGAGCCGCAGGACGTGGCCACCGTGGTCGAGTTGACCTGTGCCGGGCTGCGGCAGGCGGAGCGGCGTGGCGGCCGGTTGCCGGGGCAGGCGTTCAACGTGCTGGCGGGGCTGAGCGTACGAGGTCTCGACGACGCGGTGACCGAGGCCAGCGCGGTCACGGTGGCGGAGGTCGCGGAGGTGGCGGCGTCGGCGTACGAGTCGGGGCTGCTGATGACGCCGGCCGGGACGAGCGCCGACTGGGGCGGCTATCCGACAGTCGCGCTGCGAGGGCCGGCGGCGGTGTCCGGGCGTACCGTGCGGGCCCGCGGAAACCGCAACCTGCGGCTGGTGCACGGCGACGAGGGGATCAGCCTCGTCGAGGGTGAGACCACCACAACCGTCCGGTACGACGCGTGCGCCGCGCTGCTGGCCTGGCCCGATGGCGGCCGCCGGCTGGTCGGTGACGACGCCGCCACGGTACGCCTGGAGCCCGCCCTGTTCCGTGGCGGCGCCGCCCTGGTGGACGAGATCGACGCCCGGGTGCCGGCGCGGGCGCGGATTTCCGAAGCGATTGAGGCCGATATCACCGATGCGTAACGAGTGATCGACCCTTATGCTGCGCGCCATGTCCCAACCCACCGACGTGGTGCTCGACCGCGCCGCCGCGTACCCGGAGACCGCGGCGCTCAAGAGCGCGCTGGCCCGCCGTGACTGGCCGGCCGCCCGTGCCCTGCTCGACTCCGCCGGGCCGATGGAACGCACCGGGCTGATCAGCGCCGTCTGCGAGGAACAGGGCCTGGAGGATCTCCTGCGCTCCGTTCTCGCCGCCGATCCGAAGGACGGCGCCGCATCCGCACTGCTCGGCAGCCACCTGATCGACGTCGGCTGGAAGATCCGGACCGGTGCCAGCGCCCAGTACGTGAGCGAGGAACAGTTCAACGCCTTCCGTGACTGGCTGCGCAAGGCCGAGCAGGTGCTGATGGACGGCGCCGCGTACAACCCGAAGGACCCGGCCATCTGGACGGCCCGGATCACCTCGGCCCGCGGCCTGCAACTGGGCCTGGCCGAGAGCCGCCGGCGGTACGACCGGCTGATGACCGCCGACCCGAACCACCTGCCCGGCCAGCTCCAGCTCCTCCAGATCCTCTGCCCCAAGTGGAGCGGCACCTGGGAGCAACTGCACCAGTTCGCCCGCGAGGCGATGGCGGCGGCACCGCCCGGCGGCCCGCACGGGCTACTGGTCGCGGAAGCGCACATCGAGCACGTCTTCGACGGCAGCAACCGGGCCGACATGCTCGGCTACCTCTCCGACGAGCAGGTCCGCGCGGAGATCTACCAGGCGGCACAGCGGTCGATCTGGCACCCCGAGTTCAGCCGCGGATACGGCTGGCTCGAAGCCCTCAGCACGTTCGCCCTGCTCTTCATGCTGCTCGACGACCAGCGCGCCGCGGCGTCCACCTTCACGGCCCTGGGCAACCTGGGCACCCGCCGCCCGTGGACGTACGTGAACGAGGACGTCGTCACCCAGATCCAGCAGGCCCGGGCGTGGGCGTTCGGAGGCAAGAAATGATCACTCAGCTGGACGTCGACGGGATACCAACGGTCCTCGCGCCGACCACCGGGCCGATGCACGCCGGCCTGGCCTTCCGCGTCGGGTTCGCCGACGAGCCGCTGGCCAAGCGGGGCATCACCCACCTGGTCGAGCACCTGGCGCTGCACTCCTTCGGGGTGGCCGACTACCACTACAACGGTGCCACCGGCGTGGAGTACACGTTCTTCCACATGCAGGGCGCCGAAGCGGACATCGTCGCCTTCCTGAACGGCGTCTGCACCGCGCTGAACGACCTGCCGATGCACCGGCTCAGCACCGAGAAGGAGATCCTGCGCACCGAGGAGAACGGTCGCAGCGAAGGACCGACCGAGGCGCTTGCTCTCTGGCGGCACGGCGCCCGCGACTACGGCGTGGTCACCTACCCGGAGTGGGGCCTGACCGGCATCACCCCCGACGACCTCCGGGCCTGGGTGGCCCGCTACTTCACCCAGCAGAACGCCGCGCTCTGGATAGCCGGCCCGGCCGTGCCGGCCGGGCTCAAGCTCACGTTGCCGTCCGGCTATCGGCAGCCGGTTCCGGCGCCGTCGTCCGCTCTTCCGGTACGGCCGGCGTACTTCTCCGGGCCGTCGAACGTGGTCGCGTGGAACTCGGTGGTGCGCCGGGAGACCAAGGCCGCGGTCTTCTCCGGGGTGCTGGAACGGGCACTGTTCCGCTCGCTGCGCCAGGAGAGCGGTCTCTCCTACACGGTCGCCTCCAACTACGAGCCCCGCGCCGACGGCTCCGCGGTCATCTCCGCCTTCGCCGACGCGCTCCCCGAGAAGCAGGGTGCCGTGCTCGGCGGTTTCGTCGACGTGCTGGCAGCGGTACGGCTCGGCGTGATCGACCCGGCTGAGGTGACAACTGTCGTCAACCAGCGGTGCGAGGAGATGACGCACGCCGAGGAGAACGGCGGGCGGCTGCCGGGGCAGGCGTTCAACGTGCTGGCGGGGCGTCCGATATTGACCCTCGAAGAGGCGCTCTCCGAGCTGCGGGCGGTCACCCTCGCCGACGTCGTGTCGGTGGCGGCGTCGGCGTTCTCGGACGGGCTGCTGATGACGCCTGGGCGGACCGGTGCCGACTGGGCCGGGTACGCGGCGGCACCCAACTCGTCCGAGCAGGTTGTTCAGGGTACGGCGTACCCCTCGCTGGAGGACCCGGCGCTCAGCCTCGTCGCGGGGGAACGCGGGGTCAGCGTGGTGGGGGACGGGTCGGCGGCGACCGTGTGGTTCGACCAGTGCGCGGCGGTGCTGACCTGGCCCGACGGTGCTCGGCGGTTCGTCGGGCACGACGGGATTCAGGTGAGCTTCGAGCCGACGCTCTTCGCCAACGGGCACGCTCTGGTGCCGGCGCTCGACGCGCGGGTCCGGCCGGAGCTGCGAACGCCGATGCCACCGCGCGACGCCGAGCGCATCCCGGTGCCGCGACCGCCGGACCAGCAGGCGCAGGGGTACGGCGAGAACGCGGCAAAGGAGGAGGAGTCGGAGGGCGGCGGGACTGCGGGTGCGGTGGTCCTGCTCGTGCTGCTGTCGCCGATCCTGGTGTTCACCGCCCTGCTCACGGTGATCATGCTGCTGTCGGCGGTGGTCGACAGCGAGGACACCGGTGGCGAGGTCATC
This sequence comes from Actinoplanes sp. GCM10030250, assembly GCF_042666575.1. Taxonomy (NCBI): domain Bacteria; kingdom Bacillati; phylum Actinomycetota; class Actinomycetes; order Micromonosporales; family Micromonosporaceae; genus Actinoplanes; species Actinoplanes sp. GCM10030250. The sequence goes on from NZ_JBHTDO010000059.1 coordinate 36,048, forward strand.
CTCGGCCTGTCGTTCCTGTCGGTGGCGGCTGCCTGCGGGTACGGCGTCTACCGGGCGATCCGCCGCCTGCGCAACCGCTGAGCCCGCCCACCGCCCGCCCACCGCCCGCCCGCCGGCCG
>NZ_JBHTDO010000060.1:0-34531 GCF_042666575.1 Actinoplanes sp. GCM10030250
TGGCGTGACGGATTTTGAGGCTATCGACATGACTGGCAGCACAGACCTGAGCGCATCGGCTCCGGCAGCCGACAGCGCGCCCCCGGCGGCGAGGGAATTGCGCCACGCGTTCGCGGGCTTCGCCACCGGCATCACGGTGGTCGCCGCGTTCGTCGAGCGCCAGGATCTCCATGACCAGGTGGCGCGCCGGACGGCACGTCGATGCGCTTACCGCTCTTCTTCACGGCCAGCTGGTAGATGCTGCCGGCGGCCGGGGCGGCGGCCGCGCTCGACGGGGCACCGCCCCGGCCGACCACCGCGGCCGATATGGCCAGGACCGTGGCGACCAGGGGCCGCGCGCTTCTTCTTCGAGGAGATAGTCGTGATCAACCCACCGGGTTCCAGTTGTCGGAGCCCGCGAGGTACTTCTGGGGGGTGTAGTTCGCCGCCTGTGAATCCGCGAGCTGCGGCCGGTTGCTGTTCTTGGTGGCGCCCGAGCCGGTGTTCTTGTATTCCAGGAAGCGGGCGTTCTGCCACGTGCTCGTGGACATATTGATCCAGGGCTGAGCCGTGGCGATGGTGGCGCTCAGGCTGGACTCCCGGACCAGGACCTGGGCGTTCTGCCGCCACGGACGGCCGAGCTGGGTCGTGTTGTTCGTCGCGCCGGTGATCGTGGACTTGTAGATCAGGAAGCCGTAGGCCCGGGTCGCCGGGGTGGAAGCTGCGGTGATCGGGCCGCCGGTGCTCCGCTTCTCGTGGATGCGGGAGGCGTTGAAGACCGCGATGCCGCCGCCGTAGATGAAGTCGACGGTGCCTTCGATGTACGAGCCGGCGAAGTAGGCGCGGGCGCTCTCGTTGACGAGGAGCGTGTCCTGGTCGCCGAGAAGGCGCACGTTGCTGAAGACGGCCCGGTCCGATTCGAGGGCCACTGCCAGTGCCTGTGAGCTGCCCTTGGTCTCGTCGTAATCGTTGGAGATGGTCAGGTTCGTGGCTGCGAAGTCGTGGCCGATGATGTGTGCGGTCGCCGATCCGTTGGTGCCGTACGTGCTGGCCGGGCGATTGTTGACGATGACCACGTCGTCGGAGGAGTCACCGCCGCCCTGCAGCGTGATGTACGGCTTCGTCGACGGCACGGAGAGGATCTCACGGTAGGTGCCGGGCTTGATGGTGATCGTCTTGCGACTGGCGTTGCCGGTCCCGACCGCGTCGATCGCCGCCTGCACCGTCTTGTACGTGCCGGTCCCGTCCGAAGCGACCGTGAACGCACCGGTGACCGGTGTGAACGACCACTGCTTGTTGCTGTTGGCGGTGCAGGTCTCCTGGATGATCGCCGCGCCCGACGCGGTGGACGCGTCCTTGTCCGAGATGCACAGGCCGTTGCCCACGTTGATGATCTGGAACGTGTCGGTGCCCGACGCCGCGACCTTCCACTGCTGGTTGGTCTGCGAACCGACACAGGTGTACTGCTGCAACTGGATGCCGGAGGTGGTCGACGCGCTCGGCACGTCGACGCACTTGGCGCTGTTGACGTTCTGGATCAGGAAGTTGCTGCCCGAAGTGACCAGCTTGAACTGCTGCCAGTTCGCACCGGCCGTGCAGCCCCACTGCTGAAGCAGCGTGCTGTTCGCCGTCGACGCCGACGGCACGTCGATGCACTTGCCGCTCTTCTTCACGATCAGCTGATAGGTGGTGCCGGCCACGGGGGCGGTCGCCGCGTTCGACGGCAACATCGACCAGATGACGAGCCCAGCCGGGACAACCACCGCGGCCGCACCTGCGATCAGTGCCCGTTTCCAGGACTTTCTCTCTGCCATTGCGGTCCTTCCTCACGTGCGGGGATGGCGGCCGAGGGGGATGTCGGCCGGTGTCGCTGTGTAGGTAGATGCTGTGTTGGCGGAGTGACAACAAATTCGCCAGAGGTATTCGGCCGGTTCTCGCGCGTCCTGCGTCCCGTCCTGGAAGACCGCCGGGTGCCCGGGGCCGTGGACGGCATCGTGCGGGGCCAGAATTCCGGTGCCGCCGCCCGCGGTCATCAGCGTGCCGGCCAGCCGACTTGCTCGATCCGAACGTCGAGGCCGAGTGGTACATCAGGTACATGACGGTCGTGGACAGCGTCCATAAGCCGTGACGCGAGCGGGCCCAGGCCGTCGTCTCACCCTCATTCAAGGGCCGATGGACGCGGCCTGGGCCGTGGAGCCCTTCGCCACCGATCGTGGGACTCGTCAGACACCGATGTCGACCTGCGGTCCCGTGCCGGCCTTGACCAGGGCGGGCACGTTCGCCGCCGGGTCGAGGGCGTACGGGTAGAAGCTGCTCGGTGTGAACGCCGAGCCCGACGCGGCGGCCTTGCCGGTGCAGCTGACGAGAATGCTGCCGCTCTGTTTCAGCTGAGCGGTGGCGTCGGCGTAGTACGGGTCCTTGACCTTCTCGAAGTAGCTGTTCTCGATCACCATCTTGGTGGCGCCCCGGGCGTAGTTGCCGTAGCTGGTGACATTCTGCAGGTAGTTGTTGTAGAGGTGCGCGTACAAGAGATTGTCGGCGCTGGGGTTGCGCTGGTTGGTGTTGAAGATCCAGTTGTGGTGGATCGTCATCCGGGCGGTGGTGTTCTCGGTCCAGCCGATGCCGAAGTTCTTGTTGTGGTCGCCCATCTTGTTCCAGGACACCGTGACGTAATTGGTGTCCTTGCGGCTGTCGATGTAGCCGTCGTTGATGTTGGTGAACGTGTTGTGGTCGATCCAGACGTGGTCAGCGGTGTCCATCTGGATGCCGTCGTAGTCGAAGTCCTTGTCGTCCGGGTCGTCGGAGGCCATCGCGGTGTCGCCGATGGTCAGGTTGCGGATGATGATGTTGCGCACGCCCGCGCCGAGGAAGAAGCCGCCGTTCTTGATCCGGCCGTTCTTTCCCACTCCGACGATGGTCTTGTTGGATTTGACCGGGATTTCGTAACCCATGGTCGGCACGGTGATGGTGCCGTTGACCCGGATGATGTGCGCTGTGCCGGCGGTGGCGTACCTGAGCAGGTCGGCGTAGGTGGTGACGGTGACGGTGGTCCCGCCCGCGCCGCCGGTGGTGCCGCCGCCGGTGGCGGCGAACCCGTCCGCGGTGGCCGGCCAGCGGCTGCCGGTCGGGGTGGTGGTGGGTGCGCCGGTGGGTCCGGTGACGTAGTTGAAGGACCACTGCAGGCGGGGTACGTCGGAGCAGGTCTCCTGCACGATCGGGTTGTTGCCGGCGGTCGAGCCGTCCTTGGTGCTGATGCACAGCCCGCTCGCGACGCTCTTCACCAGGTATTTGCCGGCCGCGCTGGAGGCGGTGAAGGTCCACAGCTGCTGCGGCTTGGTGCCGTCACCACAGCCGTACTGCTGCAACTGGGTGCCCGAGGTCGTCGACGAGCTGGGCACGTCGACGCACCGGGAGCTGTTGCCGTTGACCAGGTTGAACGGCCCGGCGCCCTGCACCTTCCACTGATGCTGAGCGGCGGCGTTGCAGGCGGTCTGCACCAGCAACGCGCTGTTCGCGGTCGAGGCGCCGCTCACGTCGACACACTTGCCGCTGGCGCCGGATGCCAGCGTGTACACGCCACCGGACACCGGGGCGGTGGCCGCCTCGGACGGCAGCACCGTGAAAAGGATCGCGGCTGTCGGTACCACGGTCACGAGGACCACGGCGGCGATGCGGCGCCGTCGCTGTGTCGGGGGATGGGGATCAGGGGTGGACATGCGGAACCTCTCTGAAGGGGATGGGTGGTTCATCGCCGCGCACGGACCTTGGTGGTCCGTGAGGCGACGCTCAGCGTCTGGTCGCCGAGCGTGGCGGTGACCGTGACGCCGACCCTGCGGCCGGTGAGCGCCTTGGCCAGGCGCAGGGTGCGCCCGGTCGCGCCGCGGATCGCCTTACCGTCGGCGGTCCACTGGTAGGTGAAGGTGACGCCGGTCCGCGGTGACCAGCGGCCGAGTTCCGCGCGCAGGGTGCTGCCGGCCTCAGGCCGGCCGGAGACGGAGGGCCTGGACTTGTTGACCAGCGGGGGCTGCCGGTCAGCGAGTGCGTCCCGGGCCGCGGTGAGGACCGCGAGCGCCTGGTCGATGTCAGCCTGACCGGCGTTTCGGTCGGCGAGCGCCGTCCGGGCAGCGGTCAGGGCAGCGGCGAACGGGGCCCACGAGGCGGGCGTGTAGTCGGTCTCGACCAGGGCCGAGGCAGTGTCCACCGCGGCCTGCAGGGCGGTCGGGTCCGGGTCGCTGTAGACGTGCAGCTCGTCGATGCTCCAGTAGTTGGCCGGCGCCGTCCCGGTCTGGCGGATCCTGATGTATCGGGCGGTCTGGGCCGGGACGGTGATCGTGGTGGTGCTCGCCGCGCCGGTGCCGGCCGCGATCGGCGCCGTGTACGTGGTTCCGTCGGTGGAGACGGTGACCTCGTACCCGCGCGGGTAGTCGTTCGGGCTCCGGACGGAGTTGTCGAGCACGATCCGGTTGAACCGCTGAACCGTGCCGGTGTCGAGCAAGAACCACTCAGTGCCGTTCTGGTAACTGGAGTTCCAGCGACTGCTCTTGTCGTTGTCGAAGGCCGCAGTGGTTCTCGTGCTGTTGGCCGAGGCGGTGGCGGTCCACGTCGTCCGGTCGAGGGTGTACTTGTAGCCGACCGGCAGGAACCGGAAGCTGTCGAGATCGACGAGCTCACTGGTGTCGCTGCCGTTGGCCCGGAACCGGAAGACGACGTTCTGGGTGTCGGCGAGGGCCTGCGGCAGGGAGATCGTCACCGCCTGCCAGGCGCCGCCGGTGTCCGGAATGTCGAGGGTCGCGACAGTGGGGGCGGAGACGCTGCCGAGGGCCATCTCGAGGTGGGAGGCCTTGCTGCTGCGCACGTCGAGGCGGATCGCTGCCACGCCGCCACCGAATCCGACGGAGTCGTAGCGCACGTAGTCCTGGTCGTCGGTGCCGGTGACCCAGATGACCGGGCCGTCGCTCGCGGTGGTCACGCCACCGGTCGCGTCGAACGCCTCGGCCTGGATGGTGGCCACGCCGTTCTTCTGCGCGGGGCCGGGCGGCACCTGGGTGCCGTCGGGTTCGGCGGGCGTCGCGGGCAGGGCCGCGCCCGGGTCGCCGGTGGCGGTGATCCGGACGCCCTCGGGGCCGACCGTGCCGTCGTAGCGGATCAGCAGTTCCTTGGTGTAGCCGGCGCCGCTACGGGTGAACGCGGCCGGCTCGCCGTCGACGGTGACCGTGATGCTGCTGGTGTCGTCGCCGAAGTAGTCCTGCAGATGCAGCGTCGACACCGGAATCGGGTTGTCGCTGCGTACCGTGATCTGCTGGTTCTGGAAGGTGTCGCCGGTCTCGGTGTAGTCGATGCTGCCGTAGCCCTCCGGAGAGACGAAGGTGCCGCCGGTGAGCACGTGGTTCATCTCCGGCAGCAGCTTGGGCTGCACCCACAGCTCGCCGGTGCTGCGGTCGCGCCGGTGGCCGATGACGTCGTTGTAGGCACGCCAGATGGTCGGGGTGGAGATGTACTGCTTGTCACCGGAGATCGCGGTCGCGGCGTAGTTCGGTGTCTTCACCTGCGGCAGGATGTCGAGCGGCATGTTGAACACGTTGTTGCGGTCGTCGTACTGCCGCCGGTAGGCGTCCTTCTGCAGCGCCTGGTACTGGTCGGCGCGGCGGGTGTTGAGCAGCAGGCCGCCGTAGTGGCTCAGCAGGTAGGGCGTCCACTCGTCGTAGGTGCCGCCCGGGTAGCCCAGGCCCCAGTAGAGCGGATGGTAGTAGCTGTCGAGCCGGCCGAGGACGTAGTCGGTCTGCTCCGCCGACCAGATCTGACCGAGCTTGAGGTCCATGGCGAGCCACTGGCCGGTGAAGAAGGACTCCGAGATCCGGCCGACCGGGAAGTTGCCGTTCAGGTACTTGCCCGCGTAGGAAGTGACGACCTGGTCATAGGCGTCGTGGTAACGCTTACGCAGTGCGCCGTCGCCCTGATTTTCGGCGAGAAGACCCATGATTTTGTACGCCACGGCGGACACGCTCGCGTTGAACGGGTTCGGTTCACCGCCGGCGTCGTAGGAATTCTCCGAGTGCGCGAAGGTGCCCGGGAAGGTGGGGTCGCCATAGGCCTCGACCTGGTCGAAGATGCGCTGCCCGGCGGCCTTGAGGTAGGGCCAGAACCAGTCCAGCTTCGCGGCGTCGCCGGTCTGCTGGTAGGTCTCGTAGACCGACACGATGAAGCCGGCGTTCAGGTCGACCCACTTGTCGATATTGCGGTAGTCGGCGTGCTCGGTGTCGTCCCAGCCGACGAGCTTGTACTTCAGGCTCGTGTCGGCCATGTAGTTGAAGTCGTGGTGGATCTGCCCGTCCTTGCGCTGGGTCCGGGCCCAGTACTCCAGCTCCTGCCAGGCGAACCGCGGGAACAGCGCGCCGACGCTCTCGCGGGCGTGCCACATCTGGTCGCTGGTGCCGAACGTCGTCCACTCCCCCTCGGCGAACGCGGTCCGGCCGTCGGTCTTGTACATCGAGTTGTTGCTGATGTTCGCCATCGAGTTGACCGTTTGATTGACGAACCAGGACGGTACGTTCGACGCGCGCATCCGGGAGACGAAGGTGTCCGCGTTGGCCTTGAGCGCAGTGAACCGGCTCAGCCCGAGCGCGGCGATCGGCGCGACACCGGCGTGCTTACCCAGGTAGTAGGCGCCGTCCGGGTCGGTCTTGTCGTACCAGGCCAGCACGAAACGAAGGTCGGTGGACGCGCCGGGTTGCAGGGTGACCTTCACCGAGGTGCGGTTCTTCGTCCCCGAGGGCGCATTGTCCGAAGTGCCTGCGGTGAAGAATCCCGCGTCGTTGCCGGCGCTGACCACGGCTGCGGGGTCGGCGCTGCCGCCGTAGACGGCCCACCTGTCGGAGCCGAAGCCCGAGCCGTCGACGGCCTTGACGTTCGTCTCTGCGGCGTCGTCCCACAGCAGTCCCAGCGCGGCCGTCGCACTCGTCGTGTTCTCGTTGGTGACGTGCAGGTCGTAGAAGGCGTACGGCATGCTCATGACGTCGGTGTCGGTGCTGTCGATCGGCGAGAATGCCGTCATGGTCACCGAGACGCCGTTGATGGTCCCGAAGTTGACCCGGTGTTGCGGCCAGATGGCGTCGTCGTCGTAGCGGCCGTCGGCCTTGCGCACCGCGGTGAGCTGGTCCGACGTCGCGACCCTGCCATCGGCGGAGGTGAAGAGCTGGAACCGTGAGGTGCCCCGCCTGGTGTAGTCGGTCTGGTCGGCCGGTGGCCGGGTGATCGCCGCGAACGTTCCGGTCTTCGCGTCGAACTTCACCGCGCCGGCCCCGAACCCGCCCAGCGGGACTCCGGTCGTGCCGTCGACCGGATCGGCCTGGTCAGCGGCCGCCGCCGCGGAGACGGGCATAGCGGCGGGCACCGCGACGCCCGTGACGCCGATTACGGTGGCAGCGCCGACACTCATCGCTCGCGCCAGACGGTCAAGCTTCATCCGAACCATCCCTTGAGGTGTGGAGCAGGGGCCGACCATCGGTCCGCGCGTCTCCGGCGATCCCAGACATCGATCGCCGTCATGCAGCCACCGGGACCATAAATCTCGTTAACGTAAGTAGTCAACGCACGAAATTTTCGTGATATCTAGCTGCGCCGTGCATCCGTGCGATGGCGAAGTGGGCCTTTACCAGGGCCCGAGCGGCAAGAGCACGGGAATTTCGGCGACAAGGACGACGCGCCAGCCGCCGTACTCCGAAACTTAAGTCGTGCGAGCGGGACGTTCAGTCCGCAACCGGCCGACGCGGCGCGGCCGTGCTCGCCCGGACCGTCAGCTCCGTCGCCAGCACGACCCGGATACGTGCCAGGGACTCTCCACGTGACAGCGCCAGGATCATCGCCGCCGCTTCGGCCGCCATCTCGGCCAACGGCTGGCGGATCGTGGTCAGCGCTGGGTACAGCCATGTCGCGGGCGCGGTGTCGTCATAACCGACGACACTAAGATCTTCCGGAATCCGCAGCCCGAGCTCGGCCGCCACCCGATAGACACCCACGGCGATCGGATCACTGAACGCGAAGATCGCCGTCGGGATCTCCGGACCGGACAGCAGATCCCGGGTGGCGGCAGCGCCGGCGTTGCTGCGGAACGGGCCGCTGCGAACCAGAGCCGGGTCGAACGGGATGCCGGCCTCGTCGTGCGCCGCTCGATAGCCGTCCAGCCGCGCCCGGCTGGCCAGCGCGCTGGTCGGGCCGGTCACCACCCCGATCCGGCGGTGCCCCAGTCCCAGCAGATGACGTCCCGCTTCGAGGCCGCCGGTCCAGTTCGTGGCGGCCACCGAGGGCACGCCCGCCAGTTCCACGAACGGGTCGACGACCACATACGGGATCTCCCCCGCCGTCAGACGCTCCCGCTGCTCGGCGGACGGACCGCAGAACACCGTGATGATGCCCGTCGGCCGGCGCGCCAGCATCCGGTCGGCCCAGTCGTCGCCAGGGGTCTCCGCAAGGTCGAGGCTCGACACCATGACGCCGACGTTGTGCGGCCGCAACGCCCGCTCCACGCCCGCGATGATCTCCATCGCGTAGGAGCCGCCCAGCACGTTGAGCACCAGCTCGACGAAGGGCGCCGCCGGCGCAGACCGGCGACGGCGGCGGCGGTGCCCGTGCGCGCTGATGACCTCCTCGACCAGCCGCCGCGTCTCCGCACCGACGTCTGACCGGCCGTTGAGCACCTTGGAGACGGTCGCCACCGACACGCCGACCAGGTCAGCGATCTCCGTCGCGGTCAGCGCCCGCGCGCCCGCGGCCGAGCTCTTGCTGGTCGACGGCATGGCGGCATTCTAGACGCTGTGCGGCCTCCTCCTTGCTCGGCGAATCGAGCGAGTCCGGTCGAGAGGCCGCGGACCGTCTCGGGCAACGTGACGGTGCCGCCCGCGGCAACCGGGCGGCGTTCCCGAGGTCATCGCAACCCGGTGGTGGCGATACCTCTGACCAAGTATTTCTGGCCTGCGATGAAGAAGCCGATGACCGGGGCGAGGGAGACGAACGACATCGCGAACATCTCGCCCCACATGCTCTGGCCCTCGGAGTCCATGAACTGGCGTACGGCCAGCGGCACGGTGTAGAGCTGCGGGTCTGTGAGGTAGAGCAGTGGGCTGAAGAACTCGTTCCACACCGAGATGAAGGTGAAGATCGCGGTGGTGGCGAAGGCTGGCACGCACAGCGGCATGATGACCTTCCAGAAGGTCCGGAACGGTCCGCAGCCGTCGATGCGGGCGGCGTCGTCGAGCTCCTGCGGCAGGGATCGCATGAACTGGACCATCAGGAAGATGTAGAAGCCGTTGGTGGCCAGGAAGTGCGGCACCAGCAGCGGGTAGTAGGTGTTGAGCCAGCCGATCTTGTCGAACATGACGTACTGCGGGACGACCAGCACATGGCCGGGCAGCATCATGGTGCCGAGCATCATGGCGAAGAACAGTTTGCGGCCGGTGAACTTCAGACGAGCGAAGGCGTAGGCGGCCAGCGAGCAGGACAGCAGGTTGCCGATGATGCTGAGCATGACGATGATCAGCGAGTTGACCAGATAAACCCCGAACGGCTCAGCGAGTGAGGTCCAGCCACGGGCGTAGTTGCCGAAGTCGAATACAGCGGGCCACAGGCCCTCGTCGGTGAAGACGCTGTTGCTGGGTTTGACCGAGGCGGAGACCATCCACAGCAGCGGATACATCATGATCACGCCGACCCCGGTGAGCAGGACGTGCCGCAGGTAGCGCGGGCGCCGCTTCCTGCCGGAGGGCGCCTGGTCCGGAGCGTCCGGTGGCGTGGAGACGCGCGTCAGGGTGAGCGACATGAGGGCCCCGTCAGTTGTCGTAGAAGACCCAGAAGCGGGCCGCCAGGAAGTTGATCGCGGTGAACCCCGCGATGATCATCAGCAGGAGCCAGGCCATCGAGGAGGCGTAGCCCATGTCGAACTCGGCGAAGCCCTTCTGGTACAGGTACAGGTTGTAGAAGAGCGTGGAGCCGGCCGGGCCGCCGCTGCCGTTGCTGATCACGTATCCCTGGGTGAAGGTCTGGAACGACGCGATCAGCGCCTGCACCAGGTTGAAGAAGATGATCGGGCTCAGCAGCGGCAGGGTGATCGAGCGGAACTGCCGCCACTTCGACGCCCCGTCCATCTGGGCGGCCTCGTAGTACATGGCCGGGATCTGCCGCAGCCCGGCCAGGAAGATCACCATCGGGGCGCCGAACGTCCACACGTGCAACAGGATCAGGGTGCTCAGCGCGTAGTCCGGGTCGGTCGTCCAGGCTGGGCCGGTGATACCGACTTTCGCCAGCAGGTCGTTGACGATCCCGTCGTAGCCGAACAGGTACCGCCAGAGCATCACGATCGCGACGCTGCCGCCGAGCAGCGACGGCAGGTAGTAGACGCTGCGGTAGATCGCGAGTCCGCGTACGCCCCGGTCCAGCACCATGGCGACGCCGAGTGCGACGACGAGGGACAGCGGGACCGACACCAGCGTGTAGATGAAGGTGACCTTCAGCGACTGGTGCAAGGTGGCGTCGCCGAGCATCTCCCGGAAGTTCGCCAGACCGGCCCAGCGTGGCGGGGTGAGCAGGTCGTAGTCGGTGAACGCCAGGTACAGCGAGGCGAAGAACGGGACGATCATGAAGATCAGCCCGCCGAACCAGGGCAGCAGGAAGACGTAGCCGGCCCAGTCCTGCCGCTTGCGCCGGCGCACCCGCGGCAGAACCTCGGTCATGGCGCGATCGCCTTGCGGGCCTCGGTGATGAACTGCTTGCCGGCCTCGCCGGGGCTCATCCGGCCGAACTCGGCCTCGGTGCTGATCGTCTTGAGGATGTTGGTGAGCTTGCTGGCGCCGACGGGGTACGGGTACGACGCCGGCAGCTTCTCGTTCTGCAGCTTGGTGAGGAAGTCGGTGGAGCGCTGGTTGTCGGGCTCGAGCCCGGGGGCGATCGCCTCGGCGATGGTCCGGTTGGCCGGGACGCCACGGGTGACTCCGGCCGCCTTGGCCGCCTCGGAGTCGTTGATCAGGAAGTTGAGCAGCTTGACAGCCTCAGCCGGGTGCTTGGAGCCCGCTGCGACCGACCACAGCGCGGGCGTGTCGACGGACTGGCCGCGCCGGGCGCCGCGGGTCTCCCCCGGGATCCGCAGTAGTTGCAGGTTGCCTCCGCAGGCCTGGTTGAAGCCGAGCAGGCCGTTGGTGGGGATGATCTGCGACGCGATCGCCTTCTTGGCCAGATAGGACTGGGCGGGTGAAGCACCGTTGTTCTGGTCGATGAATCCGGCCGGCGGGATGCCCCCGGCTTTGCGCAGGTCCTCGACGAGTTGGTACCAGGCGGTGACGGTCGCCTCGGTGGCGCCGAGTTTGCCGTCGGGGGTGAAGAAGTCCTCGCCGCGCTGGCGGGCGAAGACGAGCAGGTTCGCGACGGTCCACGGCTCGAAGTTGGTGCCGTACACCTTGCCGCCGCTGGCCTTGGTGAGCTGCTTCGCGAACTCGCCGAGGTCGTCCCAGCCCCAGGTGTCGCCGTCGGGGATGCTCACGCCGTACTTGTCGGTCAAAGTCTTGTCGACGATGTAGCCGATGGTATTGAGCCCGGATGGGACGCCGAAGCTCTTGGCGCCGACCTGGCCGAGGGCGCGGGCGGAGTCGGTCAGGGCGGACTGGTCGAGCCCGGCGTGCTGGGCCAGGTCGAGCAGGGTGCCGCGGTCGGCGTACTCGCGCAGGCTGTCGAAGCGCATCGCCATCAGGTCCGGCGGGTTACCGGCCGCGAAGCGGGCGGCAAGCTTGTCCTTGTACGGGCTGCTGTCCTGGTATTCGGTGCTGACCTTGATGCCGGGGTTGGCCTTCTGGAACAGGTCGAGGGCCTTGGCGGTGAGCTCGGCGCGCTGGGCGTCACCCCACCAGACCATGTTCAGCTCGATCTTGCCGTCTTCCCCGTCACCGCCGCCGAAGCCGCGCCCGCAGGCGGGCAGCGTCGCGGCGAGCCCGGTCAGACCGGCCAGCCCGAGCAGCCGGCGCCGGTCGAGCCGGGGACCGTCATGAAGTGCGTTCACGAGCCTTCCTTCCACCCGAAGATTTGTTTCAGTGTTTTATCTATCCAGAGGCGTCCATGTCAACAGCGCTCCCACCTCGACATTCAAGAAGAGTCCTAATTTGTTACAGAGGTTGACCTAAATGTTCGAAGGGCGGTAACTTGCCGCCCATGCCGACAGCCCAGGCGCATGACCTGTCCTGCTCCGGGAAGGTGGTGGCCCGGTACGTGTGGGAACCACACCTGCCCGCCACCGTCTCGCCCCGGCCCTACCTGCACCCCGTGACCACCCTGGGAGGCACCACCGTCACCGGATTCATGCCCCCCGACCACGCACACCACCTCGGCGCGAGCATCGCCGTCCCGGTCCTCAACGACGCCAACTTCTGGGGCGGCCGCACCTACCTGGCCGACCGTGGCTCGATCCATCTCGACAATCACGGCGAACAGCGGCACGTCCGCTGGCTGCACCGCTCCGGCGACGGCGTGGTGCAGCAGCTCGATTGGCTGGACCGCGACGGCCGGGCACTGGCCCGGGAACGGCGCGAGCTGTCCGTGCACCACATCGACAGCACCGCCTGGCTGCTGCGCGTCGCGTTCACCCTGAGCAGCGCCGACGGCGAGACTCTCACCATCGACAGCCCGGCGGCACGCGGCCGGACCGGAGCCGGCTACGGCGGATTCTTCTGGCGCGCGCCCACCGGCGACTACCGGATCAACGCCGAGACCGGCAACGGCACCGAAGCCGTCCACGGCCGCGCGGCCCGCTGGCTCTCCCTCGAAGGCCGGGACTGGACACTGGTCTTCCTCACCGACACGGTCTCCTCCGACCCGTGGTTCGTACGGTGCGACGACTACGCCGGAGTCTGCTCCGCCATCGCCTGGGACCGGCTGATCGTCCCGGCCGGCGGCACGCTGACCCGCACCCTGTCGGTGCTGGTCGCCGACGGCTCCCCCACCGGCGCGTTGCTGGCCGCCGCCCAGGAGGCCCACCGATGACCGGTCCGTGGATCGCCGACACCGGCGACGGCCACTACCGCAACCCGATCCTGTACGCCGACTGGTCCGACCCCGACGCCGTCCGCGTCGGCGACGACTTCTACCTCACCGCATCCAGCTTCAACCGGGTCCCCGGCCTGCCCCTGCTGCACTCCAACGACCTGGTCAGCTGGCGGCTGATCGGACACGCGCTGGACCGGCTCGTCCCCGAGGACGCCTACCGCACTCCCCGCCACGGCTGCGGCGTCTGGGCGCCCGCGCTGCGCCACCACGACGGCCGGTTCTGGATCGTCTACCCCGACCCGGACCACGGCATCTACGTCACCACCAGCGACGATCCGACCGGCAAGTGGACCGAGCCGCGCCTGATCCTACCGGGCAAGGGGTTGATCGACCCGTGCCCGCTCTGGGACGACGACGGCAACGCCTACCTCGTGCACGGGTGGGCCAAGAGCCGCTGCGGCTTCAACAACCGGCTCACCGCCCACCGGATGACCGCCGACCTGACCCGGCCGCTCGATGACGGCACCGTGATCGTCGACGGTGACGCCATCCCTGGTTGCCGCACCCTCGAGGGCCCCAAGTGGTATCAGCGCGACGGCTGGTACTGGATCTTCGCGCCGGCCGGCGGCGTCACGAACGGCTGGCAGTACGCGATGCGGTCCCGGCACGTCCTCGGACCCTACGAGCCCCGCGTCGTGCTTGCCCAGGGCGACACCACCGTCAACGGCCCGCATCAGGGCGCCTGGGTGCAGACGCCCGCCGGCGAGTCCTGGTTCCTGCACTTCCAGGACCTCGGGGCGTACGGCAGAGTCGCGCACCTGCAGCCGATGACGTGGGACGCCGACGGCTGGCCGGTGATCGGCGACCACGGCACCCCGGTGACACGGCACCGCAAACCAGCTCTGACCTCGGCCACGGCCCGTGTTCACGACCAGGTACCGGAATGGACCCGGCCCGCCAACCCGGCACCCGCCCGGTCCGGTGCCGGTACGCGCCGACTGCCCTGTGAACCCGGCGATGACCTGCGAGCCTTCCCTGCCGTGCTGGGCCGGCGGCTGCCCGGGCCACGGTTCCGCGCCGAGACCACGGTCGACCTCGACGCGCCTGCCGGGGCACGCGCCGGGGTGACGGTGCTCGGTCACGCGTACGCCTGGATCGGTCTCGAACAGCACCCCGACGGACCGCGACTCACCCACCGGAACGCCGAAGCCGGAGGCGAGGCGGAACGAGACGTCAGCGAGCCGGTGCCGGTCGACGGCCCGGTGCGGCTGGCCGTCACGGTCACCGACGGGGCGGTCGCCCGCTTCGCCGCCGACACCGGAACCGGCTGGAAAGAACACGGGCCGCCGTTCACCGCCACGCCCGGCCTCTGGATCGGCGCCACCCTCGGCCTGTTCGCCACCGGCCCCGACGGTCACGCCGACTTCGAACCACTCCTCATCACGGCCCTGGAGGAATCGTGAAACGCCCGATCGCCGCTCTCGTCCTGGGAGCAGCCCTGCTCACCGCGCCCTCCGCACCCGCCGCCGCCACCGCCGACCCCTCGTGGACCGACCGGCCGACCGGTTTCGCCGCCGGCACCACCGGGGGCGCCGCCGGCCGGACCGTGCGGGCCGCCACCCTTGCCGACCTGCGCGCCTACGCCACCGCGGCGGAACCGCTGACCGTGCAACTCGTCGGCAGCATCCGCGTCAACCCGTTCGGCGACATGATCACCGTCGGCTCCGACAAGACGATCATCGGCGCCGGCCCGGGCGCGGAGATCGTCGGCGGCGGCCTGTTCCTCAACGCGGCGCACAATGTGATCATCCGGAACCTGACCATCCGAGACTCCTACGTTCCCGGCGACTTCGACGGCAAGAGCGCCGACAACGACAACGACGGCATCCGCCTCGACACCGCCGACCACGTGTGGATCGACCACGTCAAGATCGAACGCGTCGGCGACGGCGGCATCGACATCCGCAAGGACACCGACCACGTCACCCTCTCGTGGAACGTGATCAGCGACATCAACAAGGCGCTCGGCGTCGGCTGGACCTCCAACGTGGTCACCCACCTCACCGCGCACCACAACTGGATCCGCAACACCGTCCAGCGCAACTGGAGCATCGACAACGCGGCTGCCGCGCACCTCTACAACAACTACCTGACCGATATCACCCAGTACGGCACGATGAGCCGCAACAACGCCCGCGTGGTCGTCGAGGACAGCGTGTTCGACCAGGTCAACGACCCACTCGTCGTACACGGCGCCACCGCGCAACTCGTCCAGCGGCGCAACCTCTTCACCGGCACCGCAGGGCGCACCGACACCAGCGGTACCGCATTCGACCCGTCGGCGTTCTACGCCTACTCCCCCGATCCGGCATCCCGCGTCAAAGACCTGGTCCGGAAGTACGCGGGACCACGTCAACAGTCGGAACGGACCCCGCGGACGGTCACCGTGGCCCTCGACGGCACCGGCGACTACGCCAGCCTGCTGGCCGCCCTCGGCGCCACCCGCGACGCCCGCGGCCGCGTCGAGATCGTCATCAAGGCCGGCCACTACCGCGAGCAGGTACGCATCTGGCCGAACCAGTCCGACGTCACCATCCGCGGCGACGGCGACGTGGTGATCTCCTACGACATCGCAGCGACCGCCACCAAGTTCTACGGCGGCACCCAGGGCAACGCCGGAGCGGCCACCCTCGCCCTGCTCGGCAGCGGGACCGTGCTGCAGGACCTGACCGTGCAAGCCACCGGCGCGCCCGCGGTGCGGGCGGCCGGTGACCGTGTCCTGCTGGTGGGTGTGACGCTGGTCGGCGGCTACGACGCGGCCACCGGGCGCGGACATCTGCGCAACAGCACTGTCCGAGGCAGTGTCGACGGGCCCGGAATCACCGTCGTCGAAGCAACCGCGGTCACCCCGGCAGCGTCGTGACATTATCCTGCTTCCGTGACCGGTGACGCCCCAGCGACCCTACGTCTCGGCGACCGGCCCGTCGCCGAGTACGCATGGCGCCCGCATCTCCCGGCATCGCTGTCGCCACGGCCGTACCTGCATCCGGTCCGCACCCTCGCCGGCACCGTGGTGACCGAGTTGATGCCCGCCTCCCACCGCCACCACCTCGGCGTCAGCGTCGCCGTCGCCGAGGTGGACAGCGCCAACTTCTGGGGCGGGCGCACATTCATCCCCGGCCACGGGCCGACCTGGCTCGACAACCAGGGCAGCCAGGAACATCTGCGGTGGCTCCGGCGCAAGCCGAACCAGCTCATGCACACACTGCGCTGGAAGACCATCGACGGCGCCCCCCTGCTGTACGAACGCCGCACCCTGTCCTGGCAGCTGGCCGGGCCGGATGCGTGGGCCCTCGAATTCGGCTTCCGGCTCACCAACATCGCCGACCAGGAGCTACCGATCCGCAGCCCCGCCGCACACGGTAGGGCCGGGGCCGGCTACGGCGGATTCTTCTGGCGCGCCCCATCGGGTGACTGCCGGGTCACCGCGTCCGGCGACGGCGACGCCCACGGCCGGCCCGCCCGCTGGCTGTCGGTCGCCGGGCCGGGCTGGACATTGGTCTTCCTCGGCGGCGACGAGGCCACCCGCGCCGACCCGTGGTTCGTCCGCACCCGCGACTACCTGGGCATCGGCTCGTCACTGGCGTGGGACCGGCCGCTCGTGCTGGCGCCGCACGCATCCCTGAACCGGCGCATCGTCACCGTGATCGCCGACGGCGGCCTACCACCAGGACAGGCCGCCACCTACGCCGACGATCTCGCCTCATGAGCCGACCGGTGCACCGGGTGGCGCCCAACACCGACACCCCGATCCGGCAGGACAGTCTCCGGGCCCACAACCTCGACCTGACGTTCCGGCAGATCGCCGGTGCCCGCGGCACGCCCGTCTCCCGCAGCGAGCTCGCCACCACCACCGGCCTGACCCGCCCGACCATCTCCCGGATCATCGACGAACTCCTCGCCGCCGAACTGATCGTCGAGGCCGAACCCACCCGCTCCGGCAACAGCGGCCGCCCTCGCGTCGGCCTGACCCTGGCCCGCACCGGCCCCGCCGGCCTCGGCCTGGACATCCGAGCCGACGTGCTCTCGGCCTGCGTCGTCGACCTCACCGGCACGGTCCGGCACCTCGACTTCCTGCCTCATGACGGGCTCGACCCCGACGAGGTCCTGCACGGACTGACCACGATGGCCAACCGAGCCGTCCAGGCCGCCGCCGCCGAACGCCTCACCGTGGTCGGTGCGACGCTCGCCGCGCCCGGACCCGTGCAGAACAACTCCGTGGTGCGCTTCGCACCCACCCTCGGCTGGCGCGACGTCGACGCCGGCGCCGCCCTGTCCGGCGGGCTCCAACCCGCCGGACTGCCGGTCCGGGTCGACAACGACGCCCGCCTGGCCGCGCTCGCCGAGTGGTACGCGGCCGGCCAGGAGCTGAACAACTTCGTCTGCGTCAGCGGCGAGTTCGACATCGGCGCCGGCCTGGTCCTCGACGGCGTGCAACTGCGCGGATGGGCCGGCGAGGTCGGCCACGTGATGGTCGACAACGACGGCGCGCCGTGCGCCTGCGGAGCCAC
Organism: Actinoplanes sp. GCM10030250; assembly: GCF_042666575.1. Lineage (NCBI taxonomy): Bacteria > Bacillati > Actinomycetota > Actinomycetes > Micromonosporales > Micromonosporaceae > Actinoplanes > Actinoplanes sp. GCM10030250. The sequence continues at coordinate 17,568 of NZ_JBHTDO010000060.1, forward strand.
CGGATGCCTGCAACGCTACGCCGGATTGCAGGCGATCCTCGGCACCGCCGCCGAGCCGGGAATCGCACCCGCCGTCACCATCGACGCCTTGACATCCGCCGGCAATCCACGGATCGCCACCGCCCTCGACGAGGCCGGCACCGCACTCGGCGTGGCCATCGCCGGCCTGATCAACCTGGTGCGAGTCGACACCGTCCTGCTCGGCGGCAGCTACTCGCTGCTAGCGTCCTGGCTCATCGACGGCATCAACCGCGAATTGCACCGTCGCGTGCTCACCACGGCCTGGTCCCCGGTCGAGGTCCGCCCCGCCACCCTGGGTCCGGACGCCGCCGTCATCGGCGCCGCGCTCAGCACGGTCGACCTGGTACGGCGCGACCCCAACGGCTGGCTGGCCGGCGCACAGAATTGACCGGCGCGGGCTCCCACGATCACCCGGGTGGTTGATCGACTCCGGGCGGCGCAGGTGCCGAATCCAGCGCGGGCCGATCGTCCGGACCTTCGCGGCTGCGGCCAACTGGTTGAACCGGTCGGTAAGGTTGTCCGGGCGGATCGGCTGACCCCAGCAGCCGGCGCGACGATACTCGGGTGCGAGCTGGGCTGGACGTGATTGACACGGCTCCGCAGGTATTGGGCGCCCGAGGCTTTCTCGACACCAACACCGTCGGTCAGCATTCCCGCGATCACCGCTTGTTCCAGATGTTCGAGGGCTCGACCAAGGCGATCACGGTGCACCTGGGCACCGCGCTGATCAGACATCCCGGCGAGTCCACAAAGCTCGTTCGCCAGACCCAGTCGACCGCCCAGGCGCTCCGGCTGATCGACCAGTCACGGAGATCGGCGCCGATCGCTCGGATGACGCCGCCGCCCGGCACATCCACGCGGCCGTCGTCGGCGAGCTGGTGCTCGCCGTGGTACTCGCCACGATGATCAGCACGCTGTCGTGGGCCGGCCCGGCCGAGGCGCACGGCACGATCGTCAGCCCGGCCACCCGCGCGTACCAGTGCTGGCAGTCCTGGGGCAGCAACCACATGAGCCCGCTCATGCAGCAGCAGGACCCCATGTGTTACCAGGCCTTCCAGTCCAACTCGGACACCATGTGGAACTGGATGAGCGCGCTGCGGGACGGCCTGGGCGGGCAGTTCCAGGCCCGTACGCCCGATGGTCAGCTCTGCAGCAACGGCCTGGCCCGCAACGACAGCCTGAACAAGCCCGGCGCCTGGCGGCAGACCAGTCTCGGCGCCAACCTCAGCGTCAAGCTGTACGACCACGCGAGCCACGGCGCCGACTACTTCCGCGTGTACGTCAGCAAGCAGGGGTTCAACCCGGCCACCCAAAGCCTCGGCTGGGGCAACCTGGACTTCATCACGCAGACCGGCCGGTACGCGCCGGCGCAGAACATCTCGTTCACCGTCTCCACGTCCGGCTACACCGGGCATCACATCGTGTTCTTCATCTGGCAGGCCTCGCCCCTCGACCAGGCGTACATGTGGTGCAGCGACGTGAACTTCACCTGATCGCACCATCGCTGCGGCCCGGGACGCCGGCCGGCACCCCGGGCCGGGCAGCCCCGGCGACTAGGCGAAGGGGCCACCATGTCTTCTCGTTGGTACCGCAACCGCTACACCGGGGCGGCGGCGATCCTGCTCGCCGCCTCGGCCGGCGCGGCCGTCCTGGCCCAGTCACCCGGCTCGGAGGCCCAGTCGCCCGGACCGGGGGCCAGGCCGCCCAATCTGCGCACGCAGATCACCGACCGGATGCGCAGCACGCTCGAGTAGTCCGATCCGGGCACGCACAACCACGCGGCCACGACGTCGCACAGGCGACCACCGAGGGCGTCCGGCCTCCGGTGATCTGCGGGGTCCACCTGTACGGCTTCGAGCCGTCCGGGGCCACCGAGCTCGCCGAGGTCCGCATGGTCTCCGGCTTCCACCTCTGCGGCGTCGCCGAGCCGAAAAACCCGTGGGACGTGGCGGTCAAGCTGGCCGGCCCGGTGATCGTCGACATGTCGGCCGACCCGCCCGGAATCCAGCCGGTCGAGGCGACCGCTGACGTCCGCTTCGTCGACCGGCTGCGCGAGATGTTCCCCGCCCCCTACGCGGAACTGGCTTCCAATGAGGCACTGATCTCCGCTGAGATGACCGAGCTACGCCGCCGCTACGACGAAGTGGCCGGCGTCAGACCCGGACCCGCTGGGCAACAAACGGCAACCTCTTGGTCCGTCGCCGGTCAATCCAGATACTGACTGACATGGATATCAGGAGCGCGGTCACCCGCCGTACGATTCTGCACGGCATCGGCATCGGCATCGGCGCCGGCGCCGCGGTGTCGCTGCTGCCGCTGCCGGCCGAGGCCCAGAACCGTCGCCCTCCGCAGGCCGTACGGCAGCGCGAGCGGTCGCTGCTCGATCAGGGATGGGTGCACCGGCTGGGCGACCCGGCCCAGGCCCAGCAGCCGTCCCTGGACACGCGGGACTGGCGCCGGGTCTCGGTTCCGCACACCTGGAACGCCGCCGACTCGCTCGACGACGAGCCGGGCTTTTACCGGGGACCGGGCTGGTACCGGCGCCGGTTCGAGGTGACCGGGGCGCTTCAGCGGAAACGGGTCTTCCTGTATTTCGAGGGAGCGTTCCAGGTCGCCGACGTCTACGCCGACGGCGACCGGGTCGGCGGGCACGTCGGCGGATACACCGCTTTCAGCGTGGAGATCACCGACCAGGTACGCCGGACGCGCGCCGGCCACAGCATGGTCCTCGCGGTGCGGGTGGACAATAGTCACGACGACGACATCCCGCCGTACTCCGGCGATTGGACCTTATACGGGGGTCTGTACCGCAACGTCTGGCTGGTCACCACGGACGACCTGCACTTCGACGTCCTGGACCACGCGTCACCCGGCGTCCGCGTCGACACGCCCCAGGCCAGTGCCGAGCGGGCCGTCGTGCGCGTGCGGGGCCGCGTGGTCAACGACTCGGCCCGGCCGGCGACAGCGGTGGTCCGCAGCACGGTCGTCGACCGTCGCGGACGCGAGCTGGCGACACGGGCGGCCGAGCTGCGGATCGGCCCGGGCGCCGCGGCCGACTTCGAGCTGTCCCTGCCCGCCATCGCGCGCCCGCAACTGTGGTCACCGGAGTCGCCGTACCTCTATCAGGTCCGCACGGTCGTCGAGTCGGGCCACAAGCCGGTGGACCGGGTGGACGCGCCGCTGGGAGTCCGCTGGTTCTCGGCCGACCCGAACGGCTTCTCGCTCAACGGCCGGCCCTACCAGTTGCGCGGCACCAACCGGCACCAGGACATCGTGGGGCGGGGCAACGCCCTCTCCGACGCCGACCACATCCGCGACCTGAAGCTCATCAAAGCGATGGGCGCGAACGTGGTCCGCCTGGCCCACTATCCCCAGGCGCCCGCCGTGCTCGAGGCGGCCGACGAGCTCGGCCTGGCACTGTGGGAGGAGGTGCCGATGGTGAACCGGGCGACCATGACGCGCGCCTTCACCGACAACCACCTCAACAACATCCGCGACATGGCCCGCCAGCACTACAACCACCCGTCGATTCTCGTGTTCGGCACCATGAACGAGATCCTGCTGCGCCGCCCGGATCCGCAGCCGGCCGGCTACGAGGCCTGGATCCGCGACATGCTCGCGGAGGGCGAGGCTCTCCTGCGCGCCGAGGACCCCACCCGCCTGACCGCGATGGTCGGCCACCAGGCGGCCGCCTACAACACCTCGGGAATCGCCGACCTTCCGATGATCTGGGGCTGGAACCTCTATCAGGGCTGGTACGGCGGCCGGGTCGACCAGTTCGGCCCCTACCTGGACACCGAGCGCGCCGCCCATCCCGGCCGCGTGCTGTGGGTGTCGGAGTTCGGGGCCGACTCCGACGCGCGGCTGCATCGGGTGGTGCCCGGGGACCTTCCCGTCCTGGCCGGCCAAAACCCCTACCAGGACCAGAGTCTCGAATACCAGCAGTACTACCTGGAGTCGTATCTGCGCCAGATCGACCAGCGGCCCTGGCTCGCCGGTACGACCTACTGGTCGCAGTTCGACTTCGGCTCCGAGTCGCGTACCGGATCGGTGCCGCACGTGAACACCAAGGGCCTGATGCTGTCGAACCGCCGGCCGAAACCCGTCTACCACCTGATGCAAGCCTGGCGCGGGGTCGACGTGCTGCACATCGCCGCCGACCTGTGGAGCCGGCGGGCCGGTGTCGGTAGCCGCGAGCAGACCGTGACGGTGTACTCCAACGCGACGACGGTCGAGCTTTTCCACAATGGAGCTTCTTTGGGCGAGAAGCCCACGGACTCCATCGGGTACGTGTCGTGGATGGTGCCGTTCGTCGACGGCAAGAACCGGCTGCGCGCGCGGGGCGGCCGGCTGACCGACGAGGCCACCGTGCACTTCACCTACCACGCCCCGGTGCTGGCCGACCCGGCCGTACCGTTCAAGCGGATCAGTGTCTCGGCCGGCGCCATCGTGCAGTACGTCGACCCGGACGGCACCGTATGGCTCGAGGACCGCGAGTACACCCCCGGCGGCTTCGGCGCGGTGACCACCGACTTCACCGGTGGGTACGGCTGGATGAAGAACAACTGGGTCAACGGCACCAACGAGGACCCGCTCTACCAGACCTACCGCAAGGGCATGACCGCCTACCGCTTCGACGTCCCCGACGGCCGGTACCGGGTGACCCTGCGCTTCGCCGAGATCACCTCCGCCGGCGACACGGGTGGCGACGGCACCGCGGTGCCCGCACCCGGCGGCACGGTTCAGGTGCCGGTGGGCTGGCGGATCTTCGACGTCGCCGTCAACGGCCGTCCGCTGCTGTCCCGCCTCGACCTGGTCGCCCGGGTGGGCCAGCACCGGCCCTTCGACGTCACGACGGACGTACGGGCCACCGGCGGCCGCGGGATCGAGATCGGCTTCGCCGCCGTGCGCAACGTCCCGGTCATCAGCGCCATCGACGTGAGCGCCCGCCGCTGACGCCGGGCTGTCAGGATCTCGCCCGGGCCACCGCCCCGTAGCCGGTGGCCCGGACGGGAGTCGGCCAGGGGCCCGGCCCCGGCCAGTCGGAGACCGACCGCGGCGCAGGGGCAGGCCACGGCGCAACGATCGGCTCGCTGCTGTCGTGCTCCGCCTCGCCGCGTAGAGCGGTAGACACACGGGCGGCGAGCGTGGAGCTTGCCTACCGTTTGGCCACGCTTCAGGTGTGTTGAAGGCAACCATGTTTGGTGCCGGCGGCATGCTTACGACGGCAACCCGCAGACCCGGACCTCGGCTCAATTGATCTCGCCGGTGAGCACGTATTTGGATCCGCATGCGCTTGTCAGCGCAGCAGGGACCGGCCGAGCATCTCGGCGAGCATCTCGGCGAAAGCGTCGTCATCGGTGGACGGTGTGGCGAAGGCGGGGCCGTAGGTGATGCGCAGGATGAGGGTGGAAAAGGCCATGTTGAAGGCCGCCCATGCTGCCGCTTCTGGGTCGAGGTGGTTGATGTGGCTGCGTACGGTTAGCAGCAACCCGGTGAACGCTTCGCCGAGTCGGCGACTGTATCCAGCGCCGCGGCGGTAGACCTCCGGGTGGACGCCGGAGATCAGCACGATCGCTCGCAGAAACGCGCCGTAGCGCGTGTTGATGTTCACCAGGGCCTGCACCGCCGCGCGGATGAGTTGTTCCGGGTCGAGGCCGGCCCACCGGTGCGGGTCGGTGAAGACCTCCTGTTCGGCGAGGAATCGGGCGATGCCGTGTTCGTACACGGCCAGGAACAATCCCTCCTTGGTGTTGACCCGGGCGTAGACAGCGCGGGGAACGACCTGCGCGCGTTCGCAGACCGCGGCGATGGTGAAGGCCTCGTAACCGCCCTCTTCGAGAAGGGCGACGCCCGCGTCCAGGATGCGTTCCCACGCCTCGCGGCTGCGTTGTTGCAGCGGCGGGCGGATCTCCAACGCGTCAGCGTCGAACGTCATCGGTGCCACCGGCCCATCCTGCCCGATGTCGCTGCGGGCCTCGTATTCAAGTCTTGACATGCCGGTGACCTGGGGCACATCCTTCAGGCCAAACCGTATCAACCACTACGGTTTAAGTCGGTTGTCAGGAGCCCCTATGACCCCCACCCGCCGTGGACGTGTCGCCGTCATCGGAGCCGGCCCCGCCGGCATGGCCGCCGCCCTCTCCATCCACCAGGCCGGACATGAAGTGATGCTGCTCGAGCGCTACCCGCAGGCCCGGCCGGCCGGCAACATCCTCAACCTGTGGCCGCCGCCCATCAAGGCGCTCGGCCTGATGGGCGTCGACACCGCCGACCTCGGCGCGCCCTGCCTTACCGAATTCCGGTCCCCGGCCGGCAAGGTCCGGGTCCGGGTCAACCTGCCCGACGACGTGGTGCGCGACTACGGCGGCGGCTTCATCGGACTGCTACGCCCGGACCTGTACGAGCGGCTGCTCGCCGCGCTGCCGCCCGGCGTGCTCCAGGTCAACCGCACGGTGCAAAGCTTCGACCAGGACGAGACCGGGGTACGCCTGCACATGGCCGACGGTCACGTCGAGCATGTCGACGTCCTGGTCGGCGCGGACGGCATCGACTCCCTGGTGCGCCGCACGCTGTGGGGCGACTCACCGAAGCGGGAGCACCGGCTGCACATCTTCGGCGGCTACACCTTCGCCGACGTCCCCGGCGCCGACCGCGCGCTGGCGGTACTCACCCACAGCCGGACCGTGCAGGGCAGCTGGACCTCGATCCGCAGCAAGGGCCGCGACGGCTACCAGTGGTGGATGCTCTGCGCCCATGACCCCGGAGAACCCGCCCCCGGCGACCTGCACCCGGCCGCCACCGCACTGGCCGACGGGTTCCCGGCGCCGCTGCCGGATCTCATCGCCGCGACCGATCCGGCGCACGTGCAGCGCTGGGCGCTGCGCGACCGCAAGCCGCTACCGCAGTGGTCGAAAGGGCGGGCCACCCTGGTCGGTGACGCGGCGCATCCCACCAGCCCGTACGCCGCATACGGTGCGGGCATGGCCACGGAGGACGGCTACTTCCTCGGCCGCCGGCTCGCTGGCGTGAACCTGTCCGACCATCACGCGGTGCAGGCCGCGCTGCAGGCCTACGAGACTCCGCGCAAGCCGCACACCACCCGGCAAGTCCAGCAAGCCTGGATGCTGGGCAAGCTCTTCCACCACGCGCCAGCACTGCTGCGGCCAGTACGCGACGCGATCCTGGACCACACCCCACTGCTGCAGAAAGTGGTCGGCGAGTCCTCACCCGACGAGATCATCGCGCAAATCGCCACCATCGACGAGGCCGAAGCACAGTTCGCCGCCCGTACGAGCTGAAAGGTTGTATCGCCTCAAGGGCTGACCGGCACGGTCAGCCCTTGAGCTTCACCGCCCGGACCTGTCTCAACTCCCGCGAAGGCGAGGTATACCAGGGTCTTCGCAGCGACCGATGAACATGCCAATCGCCTTATGTCATCCCGATCTAAACCAGATACGTGGGAGGCCGAGGTTTACCTGATGCATGTCAGACTCTCTGGAGAACCATCGTGCTTGACCCCTGCCGTCCTGCCCGCGCCCGTTGGCGCCGGTCCCGGCGTGGCCAGCCTCGGAGCAGTTGCGGGTGGCAGCCCTGTCGCCGCGTCCAGACCGTGATCGTGAAACGACAGCCGCCCGGACCGCAGCCGAATCAGCGAACTCCAGCACGTCGCCAAACCTCGGCCGAGGGCCACCGCCCGGTCGAGCCCAAGGACGACCATCCTGGCACGTAGCCGGACCGAGGAACCCATGATCCGCTGGCGGCGCTTCGCTCGCGGCGCCGGGCTTGGACGAGCCTTTTGCGGCTGGGACGGCGGATCAACCGACGCGAGCCGTGGCAACCGAAGGCAGGCGTACGTAGGCGTCCATCGATACGGTTGTGGCTGTATGTGTTCAGGCGATCACAGGATGGTGGGCTACGTGAAGTGGTTCGGCAGGAAGCGCGGATCCGACGATGGCGATCAGGAAGCGCGGCCAGAAGACCTGCAGGCAGTACAAGAGATGATCGACCCGTATCACTCGCGGGCAAGCATCGTAGACGGCGACAGGCTGGTCCTGCAGCCAGGCCAAGTGCTGAGCAATGTCGCTCTGGCGATGGAACGCCTCGACAACGACATCAACACCCCCATCAGCATCAGCGACTTCGTCACTGAAGACGAGCTGATGGGCATGATCAAGAATCTCAGGTTAGGAGCACTGCTCTCAGCCCATGTAGTCAACACCGCGATGAAGATCATGTCAGCGCGCTACCCGGCAGAGTTGGTACGCCGACCTCTGCCGGACCAGTACGACCTGCGGAAGCTGCACCCGATTCGGCTCACTGACCACGAACACGAAACCGCACGAACGATCTTCAACCGGCGTACCGCCAGCACGGCCGATCTCGAACCCGACGACCTTCAGCCCGCGCTCAAGCCTATGGACAGCAGCGAGCAGATGCAGGTCTTCATGGCCCTCTTCTTCATGTTCGGCACCAAGGTCGGAGCCATGAAGTACAGCACCGGCATCCAGTAGTAATCCCGGAACCCGGCCCAGGAGGATCGGCAGCGCTTCGTGAATGGCGCTGCGGTCCTCCGCAAGACGCCGACTCCGCTTTTAAGGTGAGCATTCAGATCAACTCACGTGGAAATAGCCAACCACCCTGTTGCCAACAGCATGATCAAATGCGTTCTTCTCGGCAGTTCAGTGCATCGAATCACCTCGAAGGCAGCCAATCCGCACGCCTCAAAGCGAATCTCACGGCTCCGTGCCGCCCAACGCAGGCCCTGGCTTCGTCCGCTGATGCCCCGACCGGTCGCAGCGTTAGCCCGCTGGAGGTAGCTGGACTCGGCCGCGCCAGGCGGCCACGCTTTCAGCGAACACCCGCGGGGCGTGGAACCGGGGACTACCGCGGGACAACCCCGGTCAACTTCCGCAACGTACCGCCGACCGCGATCATGGAATGACAGCGGAGACACCGACGCACGACCACAAGCGTGAGCCAAGCCCATCAGTACAGCGCCGGATAGCCAAATGAGGGGGCCACTGCATCGGAGGGACGGGCCGAGATCACCGTACGTGCGTTCGTGTCGCCAATGTGTCGCGATCATCCACATCGGATATTGACCGGTTGAACCTGGTGGCAGGCGGCAGCTCACACGGCAAACCAGCACACCCAGGCCGCGAACATGCTGCTCAACGGCACTCTCGAGGATATGGTCCCAACCCACGACTAAGCCATGAGCATCTCACCGGGAAGCTGTAGTGGTCGGCAAGATCAACGAGACCTGCAGGAAAGCTTACGCACGTACGGGCAAAAATGCGTGTCGCGTCGCCGCGAACGTATCGATGTCTACACATGCAAAAGGCCAGCTACGCTGGCCTTTTGTTAAGTCGGGCTGACAGGATTTGAACCTGCGACCCCTTGACCCCCAGCATTGTTACATTTCTATCAAGCAATGCCAGTACGTGTCTTTATGTACGCAGAAACGGACAGATCAACACCGCACTGTCATCCAATTTCAGCCAGTCCCGAGAAAGTTGATCAACGCTGTGACCAGGCGTGTGACCACGCCCAATCAAGTGCGGTACCTGCCATCCGGTCCGAACCCGTTCCTGAAGGACATGAAGTGGACTGCGAGTCGCCGAGTACGCGGGCCATTCCGATGCCTGCCCGAAAATGCGCATCCGGAATGGTGCTGGCCGCGCGGGCCGCGCGGGCCGCGCGGCAGCGTCAACCACTTGACAGCCCATGAGAAGCACACCTCCCCCACCCGCGCAAGGCGAAGCGACACCAAATCACGCCTGCCCTGAGGAAACAATACATTGCCATTCGCTTTCTCGGCCGGCCAGCGACATCTCCCAGTGACTCCTGGCGCAAGGCGAACCGGTGCACCTTTCTCACCCCACATCACAGGATCGCCTTCGTCGCACGGCGCCTGCTTGATCGTCGGCGCAACTCGTGTCCGAGGACCGTGAGAACGGGGCCGGAACTGGCCTCGGGCGAGCTGTTCGTAGGTTCGGGTGACGTCACCAGTTCGGCGATGCGGTCGCTGGCCTCCAGCCGCCGAACGGCGCTGACCTTGGCGTAGTAACGCATGAGTGTGGCCGGATCATGACCGAGCCTCTCGGCGACTTCATGGATGCCATGCCCGGCGTCGAGCAGAGTCGACGCGATCAGATGCCGGATCTGGTGCGGCCCGATCGGCCGAACCTTGGCAGCGACAGCAAGCCGGTTGAACCGGTCGGTCAAATTGTCCGGCCGCATCGGCCGACCCGTACGGCCAGCGAACAGATACTGCGACGCCGATCCCGCCGCCATCCCGGCAAGGACCTTCAAGGTGACCGGGTCCAGGACCAGCGTGCGGACACCGTTGTGCGACTTCGGCGGCTTCACCCGAACCCTGCTCCCGGGATTCTCCACCACGATCTGCCGACGCACCGTCAACGTGCCCTGCACCGGCTCCAGATCACCACGCCGCAAACCACACAGCTCACCACGCCGCAGACCGGAGACGAGCAGCAGCCGCCACATCGGGTAGAGCCGGTCCTCACCAACATGGTCGCCGAAACGACGGGCCACAGCCAGCGTCCACACCGGCCGCTCATCGTCGCTCTCGCGCGGCTTACGCGCACCCAGGGTCCTGCCGAGCTGTTCCTCGAACGCCTTCGCCAACACCAGATCCAGGGTCCGCAGCGTAGTCCGGGAGTAGCCGGCAGCCTCCAGTTCGCGGTAGGCCCGCTCCACCATCCGAGCGCTGAGCCGGCAGGCGCGCACCCTGCCCACATACGGGTAGATCAGACCAAGCAGCCACGCGTAGTTGTACCTGGTATTCGGCTCGAGCTCCTGCTCACAGGCGAGCATCCAACCCTCACAGACGCTCTGCACCGTGTCGTTCACCCGCGGCCTCGACTGCCGCGCGTCACGCTGCCGGCAAAGCCGGTCGAACACCGTCTTCGCAGCCTCCTCCGTGACGAAACCGGTCCGCCGCGCCTGCATCCGGACCCCGCAGCTGTCGCTTCCCATCTCCAAGCGGAACCCGAACAACCCCGTCACCCGGTCTTGAACGATCGCACTGTCAGCGGACATGGGCCGCACCTCGGCTCAGTTATGGCTCCCGGACGAGAGGAGCCTTCACTTTCACCAACGAGGCCGACGGTGAAAGGCAATCGACTAGCGCAGATGTCACCCGATCGACGTACATCCGTTTGACCGACCCGATCGGCGTACGAGCCGGCCTGCGGCAGTTGCGCCGGAGGGCGGTGGCGTTCGATCCGTTCCTTCAACTGAGGCGCTCCTGCCAGGCGGTCACGGGGCGTGCGACGTGAGGGTGACGCTTCCGGCGGTTGATCGCCGGCACCGTACGGCGGATACGTGGATCTGAACGGTCCCGAGGCCGGCGGCCGGGCAGCAGGGCCGGGCGCAGCTAGATTCGCGGCTGCTCGGAGCGTCGCATTGGTTGCCCCCGGCTCCACGGTGCCTGCGCTGTCCGCGGGACGGGCTTGACGTGCGGCTTCGGGCGTCGGGTGAGAAACGCCGGCCTGTCACCTTGATGGCATGAAAGAGCGGGCCTCGCTCCTCGTGACTCCCGGCGGGATGCTCGGGGTGCTCACGTCAATCGACGAAGGAGGCCCCACATGTCAGCAGAGTACGACGGTCAGCAATACGTGGGTATCGATCTGCATCGTCGCCGGTCGGTGATCGTGCGGACCGACGAGGCCGCCGCCGAGGTGATCGAGGAGAGCGGGACCGCATGGGCGCTGAGCCGGGTCGCGCTGCTGCCGCGGATCAGGCGGAAGCCGTGATGTTGCGGGTGGTGGCCGGGCTCGACGTCGCCGCCACCGCACGGATGCTGGGCAAACGGCGCGGCGCGGTGCGCATTGCCACCATGCGGGGCCTGCGCCGGTTGGCCGCCGATCCGCAAGTCCGCGTCCGGGCCGACCGCTCGAGCCAACGACTCCACCGAGAAGGTGTAACAGGATGCGTGCCTTGATCCATGCGTTCCGAACCTGGCGGGCCGACCGGCGCGACCTCGACGAGACCGACCGGCTGATCGCGGGTGCTCGGGCCGGCACCGGGCTTGACCACCTGCTCGGCGCCGTGCGCGCCCCGGCCACCACCGGTGAGCTGAGCGGCGAGCAGGCGATGGCCGCCGCCGTCGCCGCGGAACGCCGCCGGGCCGCGGCGCCGGCACATTCGATTCGGGTACGCACGAGTCGCGCAGGGTGAGCAGCAACTGGAACTGTCCCCGATTGTGAAAATCAAGCCCGCGGCGGCGGCCGCCTCGGATCGAGCATCACGCGCCGCATACCGTTGCTGATCGGCCGCAGGAGCCGTGGCTTGAGAGTCTTTCACCGTTCCCGGCGTCGCTGAGCCGATCACTGGCAGCCGTCGCCGTCGGCAACAGCGGCGCAGCGGCGCCTCAGGAGTTGGCGTACGTCTGGGTGTTGTGCGCGTCACGCGCCTCGTGGAGAAGCATCATGAGCTTCTCCTGCTCACGGATCCGCGCACGGTACGTGTCCGGCAAACTCTTGATCACGTCGATCTCCTTGAGGAGCTCAGCGTAGATCTCCTCCCGGCGTGCCGGATCGTTCTCGATCTCCAGGTACTCGGTGGCGTGGCGCCGTGCCGCGGAGACGGCGTTCTGGGCCCGGCCCTTGGCGCTGAAGATCGACGCGAGGACGGTGACAGTCAGGATGCCCAGGATGAGTCCGAGCGACAGGCCCGTACCGATCTCGGTGACCGGGACCGGCCGGCCGTCGTTGATGAACGGCACGTTGTTCTCGTGCAGCGCGTGCAGGACGAGTTTGACGCCGATGAGGCCGAGGATCGCGGCGAGGCCGTAACCGAGGTAGACGAGCCGGTCGAGCAGCCCGTCGATGAGGAAGTACAGCTGGCGCAGGCCGAGCAGCGAGAAGGCGGTCGCTGTGAACACGATGAACACGTTCTCGGTCAGGCCGAAGATGGCCGGGATGGAATCCAGAGCGAAGAGGATGTCGGTGCCACCGATGGCCACCATGACCAGCAGCATCGGGGTCATCACCCGCTTGCCGTCCTGAACGGTGAACAGTTTGTCGCCGTCGTAGGTGTCGCTGGTGTGGAACAGTTTGCGTGCCAGGCGGACCATGATGTTGTCTGCGGTGTGGCTGTCCTCTCCCCCGGGTTTGAGCATGTTCCCGGCGGTCACCAGCAGGATGAGCCCGAACAGATAGAAGACCCAGGCGAACGAGCTGATCAGGGCGGCGCCGAGGAAGATGAACCCGGTCCGGGCGATCAGGGACAAGACGATGCCGATCAGCAGGACCTTCTGCTGATCGGCGCGCGGCACCTTGAAGCTGGTCATGATGATGAGGAAGACGAACAGATTGTCGACCGACAGCGCCTTCTCGGTAACATATCCGGCGAAATACTCCGTACCCATGGTCGTGCCGCCGAAGACCCATACACCGACGCCGAACACGATGGCGATGCCGACGTAGAGACCCGACCAGCGGGCCGCCTCCGCCAGAGTCGGGATGTGCGCCTTCCGTACATGAAAAATGAAGTCGAACAACAGCAGACCGGCGATGCCGACCAGCGTGAACGCCCAAACCACGACGGGTACGGTCATGGCGCAGCTCCGTTTCCGGTACAGGTACGAATCGACGAGCCTCAGCGGTTCAGCGGTTCAGCGGCTCAGCAGCGATCGACCGCAGCTGGCAGGCCGGTGGGTGCCGTCCGCGCTAGGCACTCAGTTTGGCCGCCACCCGCACCGCCCGTTGGGCCAAGTGGTCCAGCGCCGCAAACTGCACATCGGTGAGCGGCGCGTCGTTGTTGCCTCCGGTCACGTGCGAGACACCGTACGGGTTGCCGTCGGCGAACTTCAGCGGATCGGTGTACCCCGGCGCAACGATGATCCCGCCGAAGTGATGAATGGTGTTGTAGAGGGCCAGCAGTGTGGATTCCTGACCGCCGTGCTGCGTCATGCTCGCGGTGAATCCCGCGTAGACCTTGTCGGCCAGCAGACCCTGCGTCCACTGAGGGCCGAGCGTGTCGAGGAACTGTTTGAGCTGGCTCGCCACGTTGCCGTACCGGGTCGGACTCCCGAACAGCACCGCATCTGCCCATACGACGTCGTCCGCGGTCGCCTTCGGCTCGTCCTTCGTCCGATCGAAGTGCTGGCTCCACGCGCTGTTCGAGGCGATCGCCTCCGCAGGCGCGAGCTCCGCCACCTGCCTCAGGCGGACCTCCGCGCCCGCCTTCTCGCCGGCCTCGGTGAGCCGCTGCGCCATCGTGTGGATCGTTCCGGTCGACGAGTAGTAGACGACTGCGAGTTTGACCTGCTTCATAACTCTCCTTCCGCACATCGATCGGGCCAGAGCCTGCGGCAATGACGATGCCCGAAGTCCGACGGGTACCCACAGAACCGCAGTCGATGCGGGAGTGTTGTCGGCGCTTCAAACTTGAGTGGGTTGTGTCAGGGCAGTGTTCATCCTGTCCACGCCGGCTCGGCACCAACGCGCCGCGCACATCAGCCCGTACGAGTCGTCGACCGTACGGAAGCCGAAGGAGTCGCAAGCGCCGCTGCCGAGAGCTGCAGGAGGCCTCCTGGCGCGCCGGCAACGGCAGCCGGACGTCTACGTGATCGTCGCGCCCAACCTCGGGATGGCCAACCTACCCGGCCCAAGCCACGACGGTCCGGTTTGACGCCGATCCCGCTTCGTACACCTGCACGTGGCGTCGGAGCTGCGCTTGGCGCCGTACATGGCCAGGTCGGCGTGGTGCAGCAGCTCGGCCGCGTCGTGGGATCCATCGCCCCGATTGCCGAAGACCGGGCCGGCATTGGCCGGGCTCCTCCCACCCGGGAGGGACAAACCGGCCGGCCGCGCCCGGAGGCCTGTTGCTCGGCCCATGCGAGTGCCACCGCCAACGCCTCTTGGTGATGGCGGCCGGAAAGATGTGGAACCCACGCCGCCTCGAATCGACGAGCGGCAATCGCGTGTTCCGACCCTCCGCCGGCTGGATCGTCGTCGCGCTGCCGCTCCCGCCCGGCCGGCAAGGGCAGGGAACCGGATCGAAATTCTGGCCCGACACCCGCTTGTGGCAGGCCGACACCGACTGACGGCCGGGCGATGCGAACGGCCTGCCCGACGCAACATTGACATATTGCGCCATCGATGGCTGTCTGGTCGCATGGCTCCGGCAGCACTGGCGCCCCGAGGCACTGCCCGGACTGCGCCGGCTCACCGCAGCGGTACACGCCACCGGCGCCAAGGTCAGCGCCCAGATCGGTCCCGCCGGCCCGGTGGCGAACCCCCGCTCGAACCAGCTGCCCTCGCTCGCACCGTCAAGAAGGTTCAACCCGGCTGAGAGGACCAGGCATGGGTACGTACGCGGTGACCGGTGCCGCCTCAGGCATGGGCAAGGCCACGGCTGAGCGCCTCCGTGGTGACGGGCACACCGTCATCGGCGTGGACCTACGTGCCACCGAGGTCATCGCCGACCTCTCCTCGCCGCAGGGACGCGCGGCAGCATCGGCCGAGGTACTCGATCTCGCCGGCGGCAGGCTCGACGGTGCCGTCTGCGCCGCCGGGCTCGGCGGCGTCCCGGGACGTGACAGCATGATTCTGCAGGTCAATTACTTCGGCGTGGTAGACCTGCTCGAAGCGTGGCGATCCACGTTGGCCACGGCCGGCAACAGCAAGGTCGCGGTGTTCGGGTCCAACGCCACCACCCTCACCCCGATAGTGCCGCGGGCAGCCGTGCGGGCCCTGCTCGACCGGGACCCCGACAGGGCGATGCGCGCGGTGCGGCGTTTCGGAAACCGTTCAGCGGTTTTCGCGTACGCAAGCTCCAAGCTCGCTCTGACCAGATGGGCGCGCCGCAGCGCGATCTCGCCGCAGTGGGCCGGTGCAGGTATTCGGCTCAACGTCCTCGCTCCCGGCATCGTCGCCACCCCACTGCTCGACGAGCAGATCGCCCGGGGCCAGAAGGACGCGGTGCAACATCTGGCCGTGCCGATCGGCGGCCGCGGCAAGCCGCAGGATGCCGCGGAATGGGTGGCGTTCATGCTGTCGCCTGCCGCCGACTTCCTGTGCGGCTCGGTGATCTTCCTGGACGGCGGGTCCGACGCCTACTTCCGCACCGACGACTGGCCCGTCTCGACCGGCGTCGCCGGAGCGATCCGCTACCTGCGGCGCGCCAGAGCCTGGCGCAACCGGCCCTCGTAGTTGATCCGAATTCACACGCTCACCGTCACCCGGCGGTGCTCCCGGTGGTCCGCAAACCTCCGTTCAGCCGGGTGTCGGCAGCGGCTCCTCCGGCCAGTTGAGCACCTTGGCACCGAGCACGGCCGCCTGCAGGGTGAAGCGGTGAGCGGGGTCAGCGGGGTCGTAACCTGTCAACGTCTTGACCCGGGCCAGCCGGTAGGTGACGGTGCGCACCGACACGTGCAGCCGTTTGGCCGACTCGGTAGCCACCTCGCCGGTGGCGAAGTAGGCCTCCAGGGTGTCGAGCAACGGCGCGGCACCGCCACGAGCCTGGGTCAGCGGCGTCAGGACCGCCTGCACCAGGTCGACGATGGCGAGCTGGTCACGCAACAGCACTCGATAGATGAGCAAGTCATGGCCGTTGATCACCGGAGTGTCCGTCTTCAGCCGGCCCGCCATGGTGAGCGCCTCGCGAGCCTCCTCGTAAGACCGGGCGATGCCGTACAGGCCCGGGTGTCCACGGCCGACCGCGACCCGCCACGGTCGTCCGCGGCGCAGCCGGCTCAGCTCGCGGTGCATGAGCCGGCCCAGCTCGTTGCTCGCGCCCATCCCGGACGACAACCGGCCCGCCGCCGCAGTCTGCGTCGGCGCGATCACCACCAGCAGTCCGTCCTTCGTGGCTACGAGGACATCGCGGTCACCGAGCCGGTCGAACATCACCGCTTCCAGGGCGCTGATGGCCGCGTCGGCGTCCGGCAACCGCCTGCTCGGCACGGC
>NZ_JBHTDO010000061.1:0-34087 GCF_042666575.1 Actinoplanes sp. GCM10030250
GGCATCGGGCCTGAGGCTGCCGGGCCGTTGTCCGGCGCCGGCGACCGGGGCCCTCGCCACGTTGAAAAAGGCTCAGTGGTGGGCAGGAAGCCGGGTTTGAGACCGGCGCGGGCCTGTCGGATCCGGGTGTGGGCGATGTTCTCGGCTGCGGCGCCGGGCAGGATGCCTTTCTGCCGGGCTAGCGTGATGACCTCGGTGGTGGTGTCGAAGATCTTCTCGACCTGTGTGGGCACCTCGTCCGGCGGAAGTTTCCGATACTCGGCGGAGCCGGTAGTGACTCCTCCGGCGCTGGCGACGAAGTCCGGCACCCAGAGGATGTCGTGGTGGGCAAGCTGCTGTTCGACGTCGGGAGTGGCGAGTTGGTTGTTCGCCGCGCCGCAGACGACGGCGGCCCGAATGGTCGGGACTGAGTCGTCGGTCAGGGTGGCGCCGAGTGCGCACGGTGCGTAGATGTCGACAGGCGCGTCGATGACTCGGCCGGTGATTGTCAGGGTGGGGAAGTCTTGTTTTGCGCGTTCGCGAGCGACTGTCGAGATGTCGGCGGCTGTGACGGTGGCGCCGGCGTCGATCAGGAGCCTGGTCAGCTCGTAGCCGACTTTGCCGAGTCCTTCGACCCCCACTGTCCGTCCGGTCAGGTCCGGTGTTCCCCATCGGGCGGCGGCACCAGCACGAAGTGCGTGAAATGCGCCGTACGCGGTCATGGGGCCGCTGTCGCCGTAGCCGCCGGCGGTGATGTTGCGGCCCACGACGTAGGTGGTGCCGCGGCCGATGATGTCGAGGTCGTCGGCGCTGGTGCCGACATCGCCTGCGGTGACGTAGCGCCCACCGAGGCTTTGCACGAACCGGCCGTAGGTTTCCAGTAGCGACGCTGACTTGATGGTGTTCGGGTCGCCGATGATGACCGCTTTGGCGCCGCCGCATGGCAGGCCGGCGACCGCATTCTTGTAGGTCATTCCGTGCGACAAGCGCAGCACATCGGTCAGTGCGGCGGCTTCGCCGGCGTAGGGATAGAACCGGGTGCCACCGAAAGCCGGGCCGAGAGTGCTGTCATGGATGGCGACGATGGCGCGCAAGCCGGTGTGCTGGTCTTGAAAGAAGGTCACCTGCTCATGTGGGAACTCAGGAAAGCGGTCGAGGACCGGCAGGTGGGCCTCGGCGGCAGTGCGCGGATGGCGATCCGACATGAGGACTTTCCTTTCTGGGATTGGTCCTCGGTCACCGTGGACTAAGGGCTGATCCCCTGCACAGGGCGGCCGTCCTCGAGATAGCGCACCCGTTTCGTCTTCCAGGCGGCGCGTACTCGGCGGCGAACCGGTCCGCTGAGCAAGGGCAGTGCCCTGTCGATCGGCAGGATCCGGCTTTCGGAGATCTCGATCGGCTGGATGACCACCGTGTCCAAGACGGCGTCGTCGAAGACGCCGCAGTCGAAAAGGAAGCGCATACCACCCGGACGGCCAGGCCGTGGGTGGAGGAAGTCCACGCACGCAAGCCGCCCCGTGGTGACGTCGAGGCCGCACTCCTCCTTGGTTTCGCGGCGGCACGCATCCCAGGGTGACTCGCCGATCTCGACGATCCCGCCCGGGATGGTCCAGCCGCCCTTGTAGGTCGGTTTCAGGATGAGCAATCGGCCTTTGCGGCCACGTATCAGAGCTCCGGCGGAGGCCGGGATGGTCGGGAGGGTGAACGTCAACTCGGGTAGCTCACCGGCGTCGACGTCGCTCATGGAGATCATGCTAGATCTGGTGCGACCGATCGGCCATCCGCCGGGATCGAGCATCAGCCCCGAAGTAGTAACCGAAGTCGTAACGGCCGTCGGCGGCGATCGCGTCGAGGTCCCACACCGCCGCGACGACGAAGAAGGCGACGCTCAGGCGCAGCTGCAGCGCATCCCCCGGGGCTGCCGGCCGCGGCAGCCGTCCTGTCGTGGTGCTGCAGGCGGATCTCGACGGGCACCACGCGGGCGACCAGTTGCTGGTGGCCTTCGCCGGCGTCACGATGGCGTGATGCAGCCGGAGCAGCGCCCTCATGGTGAGCCGGTGCTGGCTCGTGCCACCCGGATCCTGCAGGCCTTCACACCGCAGGAACCGGAGCTGTCGGTGTCCGAGGTCGGCCGGCGTGCCCGGTTGCACGTTGCCACCGCGTCCCGGCTGATCGCGGCGATGGTCGAGCAGGGGCTGCTGGCACGCACTCCGGCCGGCCGGGTGCGGATCGGGGTGCGCCTGTGGGAGCTGGCGCAGCGGGCCTCCCCGACGCTGGGGCTGCGTGAGGCCGCCATGCCGTTCCTGGAGGACCTGCACGCCGTCATCGGCCACCATGTGCAGATGGGTGTCCTGGACACCGGTGAGGTGCTGTTCGTCGAGCGACTGTCGGCCCGCGACGCCGTGATCAACGTGACCCGCATCGCCGGACGGCTGCCGCTGCACGCGTCGTCCGCCGGGCTGGTCCTGCTTGCCTGGGCGCCCCGTGACCTGCAGGAACAAGTGCTCGCCTGCCCGCTGCCGGCCTATACGCCGGCCACGATCACCACTCCGGCACGGTTGCGAACCATGCTGGCCGGCATCCGCAGACAGGGGTACGTGATCAGTGAGGGCCACATTCATGCCGATGCCACCGGGGTGGCGGTGCCGGTGCGGTCGGGGCCGGATCCGGCGGCGCCGGTGGTGGCCGGCCTATCGGTGATCGTGCCGAATGACGGCCGGGCGTCGTCGCTGGTGCCGGCGTTGCAGGCGGCGGCCCGGGGGATCGCGCGCCGGAGTTCGTCTCTCGTTCAGTGAGAACGGCACTGTTCGGGCTGTGACCGGGGCCGCATTCTGGCGGCCTCATGTCACAGGAGGTTCACGTGGCGGAAACACGAACCCTGCGCGTCACCGGCAAGGAGCCGGTCGCCGACGGTGTGGTGGCGCTGACACTGGCCGACCCCGTCGGGGCACGGTTGCCGGACTGGACGCCCGGCGCCCATATCGACCTGATTCTGCCCGGCGGGCTGGTGCGCCAGTATTCGCTGTGCGGCGACAGGTGGGACGCGTACTCGTACAGGATCGCGGTGTTGCGGGAGACCGACGGCCGCGGCGGATCCGCGTACGTCCATGATCGTCTTGAAGTGGGTGAGGCCGTAGGCCTCGGCGGGCCGCGCAACAACTTCCCGCTGGTGCCCGCCCAGCGTTATCTGTTCATCGCCGGTGGCATCGGCATCACCCCGCTGCTGCCGATGATGGCGCAGGCCGACCTGGTCGGCGCGGACTGGCGACTTCTCTACGGCGGCAGGCGCGAGGCGAGCCTTGCCTTCGCCGACAACCTTCTGGGGTACGGCGATCGCGTCCAACTGCGGCCGGAGGACCGGTATGGGCTGCTCGACCTGCCCGGTTTCCTTGCCGATCACCGGCCTGGCACCCGTGTCTACAGTTGCGGCCCGGCCCCGCTGCTGGCCGCGGTCGAACGAGCGTGCGCCGCACTGCCGCCGCACACGCTGCGCATCGAGCGGTTCGCCGCCGCCGTGACCGGCCCGGCCCGCGGCACACCGTTCGAGATTGAGCTCGCCCGGTCGAAGACCGTGCTGACCGTTCCCGCCGGCACCTCTGTGCTGGACGCACTGACCGCGGCCGGCGCCGACGTGTTGTCCTCCTGCCGTCAGGGCGTGTGTGGCACCTGCGAGGTCACCGTGCTCGCGGGCGAGCCGGACCACCGCGACAGCGTCCTCGACGACACCGAGCGCGCCGCCGGTACCTGCATGTTTGCCTGCGTCTCCCGTTCCCGCTCCGACCGTCTGGTGGTCGACCTGTGAAACCTCCCGCCTCCCACGCCGACCCGTTCGACCACGACAACCTCGAGGACCCCGGCCCTCTGCACTCGGCCTTGCGCGAAGCCGGTCCGGTCGTGCACCTGAGCCGCTACGACACCTATGCGCTGGCCAGATACGAGCACGTGCATGCGGCACTCACCGACTGGCAGCGGTTCCAGTCCGCCGCCGGGGTCGGGTTGAGCAATTTCCGCACCGAGAAGCCGTGGCGGCCGCCGAGCCTGCTGCTGGAAGCCGACCCGCCGCAGCACGATGCTCCGCGCCGTGTCCTGTCCACGATCATCGGCCCGCGCTCGCTGCACCGGCTGCGCGACCGGTGGGCGGCCGACGCCGCCGGACTGGTCGACCGGGTCCTCGACGAGGGCGGGATCATCGACGCGGTACCGGCGCTGGCTGAAGCCTTCCCGCTGCGGGTCTTCCCGGACGCCGTCGGCATCCCCGCCGGCGGGCGGGAGAACCTGTTGCCGTACGGCGATCACCTGTTCAACGCGTTCGGCCCGCCCAACGATCTCGTCGCTGCCGGTGCGGGCCGGATCGCCGACCTGTCGGCGTGGGTGAACGCCCAGTGCGCCCGCGACGTGCTCACCCCGGACGGGTTCGGCGCCGCCATCTGGGCCGCCGCGGACCGCGGCGACCTCACCCCCGAGCAGGCCCCGCTGGTGGTCCGGTCGCTGCTGTCGGCCGGTGTCGACACCACGGTGCACGGGCTGTCGGCCGTGCTCTACGCCTTCGCCACCCACCCCGGCCAGTGGGACCGTCTGTGCGCTCAGCCGTCGCTGGCCCGGGTCGCGTTCGACGAGGCGGTGCGATGGGAGTCCCCCGTGCAGACGTTCTTCCGCACCGCCACCGCCGACGTCACGGTGGGGGAGACCGTCATCCCGGACGGCGCGAAGATCTTGATGTTCCTCGGCGCTGCCAACCGTGACCCCCGCCGGTGGACCGCCCCCGACACGTTCGACCTCGGCCGCGATCCGTCCGGGCACGTCGGCTTCGGTATGGGCATCCACCAGTGCGTCGGCCAGCACATCGCCCGCCTGGAAGCCGAATCTCTGCTCAGTGCCCTCGCCCGCCGGGTGTCCCGGATCGAGCTGGCCGGGCCGGTGGCCCGCCATCACAACAACACGCTGCGCGCTTGGCACAGCATCCCTGTCCGACTGCACCGGAAGTGAGAACCATGCCGGCCAGTGCCGGCCGAGCGACGCTTTCCATCAGGATGCGGGGAGCAGGTCGGCGAGCAGGACCTCGATGCGGGTCTTGATGTCGTCGCGGATCGGGCGGACCGCGTCGACGCCCTTGCCGGCGGGGTCTTCGAGTTTCCAGTCCTCGTAGCGTTTGCCGGGGAAGACGGGGCAGGCGTCGCCGCAGCCCATGGTGATGATGACGTCGGATTCCTGTGCGGCGTCCCAGGTGAGTTTGGTGGGGGTCTGGGCGGTGATGTCGATGCCGACCTCTTTCATGGCCTCGACCGCGGCGGGGTTGATCGTCTCGGCGGGTTCGGAGCCGGCGGAGCGGACCTCGACGGTGTCGCCGGCGAGGTGGCGCAGCCAGCCGGCGGCCATCTGGGAGCGGCCGGCGTTGTGGACGCAGACGAACAGGACGGTGGGCTTGGTGTCGCTCATGATTCGTGGCTTCCTCGAGGGTTGGTGACGTGCGGGCAGATGAACGGCACGACAGGCTTGCGGCCGGTGCTGCCGGTGTTCATGCGCGGCGGGCCGGGCCGGCGTCGTGCGGGACGACGGCGGCGTCGGCGTTGTCGCCGGCGTGCGGATACAGCGCCAGAACCAGGCCCACTCCGAGCAGCAGGCCGGCGAGCTGCGCGACGACGAAGCCGGGCACCGAGCCGGGGGCGATGCCGGCGAAGGTGTCGGTGAACGCGCGGCCGACGGTGACGGCCGGGTTGGCGAAGCTGGTGGACGAGGTGAACCAGTAGGCGGCGCCGATGTACGCGCCGACCGCCGCCGGGGCGACCGGGGCGCGGCCGGACCGGACCAGCGCGAAGATCAGCAGGAGCAGACCCACGACGGCGACGATCTCACCGAGCCACAGGTTGCCGTCGGCGCGTTCCTTCGTCGACATCGTGACCGGGGCCAGGCCGAACATGAGGTTCGCCAGGATCGAGCCGGCGATGGCACCGAGGGTTTGCACGGAGGCGTACCCAAGAAGGTCTTTGATCGGAAGACCGGTGCCGGTGCGGCGGCCGAGGAACCAGTCGGCGGCCGACACGACCGGGTTGAAATGGGCGCCGGAGACCGGGCCGAACGTGAGGATCAGCGCGCCGAGGGCGAAGGCGGTGGCGACCGAGTTCTGCAGCAGCTGCAGGCCGACGTCGTCGGGGGAGAGGGCGGTGGCCATGATGCCGGAGCCGACGACGGCGGTGACCAGAAGCGCGGTGCCGAGGAACTCGGCGAGCAGCCGCCGCCACAGGGTGATCTGGTGCATGAGAGTGTGTGACTCCGGGTCGTGTTGATGGATGGTGAGGTCAGCGCGCGGGGGATGGCGAGCTGATCGAGCAGCTCGCGGACGCGGCGACGGACAGGTCGCGCAGCTCGGGGTGGACGAGGTCAGCCATGGTCGGCTCCGAGAGTGAGGGTGGGCGCGATCCGGTCGATGCGGTCGGCGAGGTCGGTGTAGGCGGCTTCGAAGGCCTCGTCGGTGTCGACGCGGACGGGGTCGGGCACCGACCAGTGCAGCCGCGGCCGGACGGCACCGGTGAGGTTTTCGTGGGCGTTGTCGCAGACGGCGATGATCAGGTCGCCGTCGTGCACGATGTCGTCGACGTGGTTGGTGCCGGTCGGGTCGAGGGCGAGGCCGTGCTCGTGGGCGACCCGCACCGCGCGGGGGTGGACCCGCCGGGCCGGGAGCGTGCCGGCGGAGGCGACCTCGCCGCCGATGCGGTTGCGCCACAGGGCTGCGGCCAGCTGGGAGCGGGCGGAGTTGTGAGTGCAGACGAACACCACCCGCTCGGCGCTGTGGAGCCGGGGTGCGGTCAGTGATGACAGCACGCCTGGGACCAGGCGCAGGTAGGTGCGGCGGCGGTCACCCTCGGAGCGGATCCGTGCGAGTAGGCCCGCTTCTTGCAGGACCTTCACGTGGTGGGCGACCAGATTGCTGGGCATGCCCAGATCCGCGGCGATCTCTCCGGGAGAGGCGTCGCCGAGAGTGAGTGCGTCGACGACGGCGAGGCGGGCGGGGTCGCCGAGGGCGGCGTGGATCCGGGCCCGCGCCTGCAAGGAGGAAGTCTCAGCAGCCATTGACTCAATGATTGCTGAGGCATTTCGGCGGGGTCAAGCGAACAGCGGGTGAACGGTGCCGGGTTCGGCCGGCGGCTCGCTCACGCCCCAGTGTCTGCGTCGATGGTGAGCAGGGTGGCGAGTTGGCGAAGGACGCCTGGCCGGGCTCGGTAGTAGACCCAGGTGCCGCGGCGTTCGGCGTCGACGAGGCCGGCTTCGCGCAGCGTCTTGAGGTGGTGGGAGATGGTCGGCCCGGAGAGCTCGAACGCGGGCGTCAGGTCGCAGACACAGACTTCACCGTCGGGCGCGGACGCGATCATCGACATCAGCTGTAGCCGGACCGGGTCGCCGAGGGCCTTGAACGCCGGTGCGAGGGCGGCCGCGGTCTCGGCGGGGACGCGCTGCTGCGCCAGCGGCGGGCAGCACGGCGTCTCGGCGTCGAGGTCGAGGAGGGTGAGCGACCCGGATTGCTTCGGCATACGCCTAGGTTGACATCTATCGAAACAACGTGCAACTCTCTGTTTCGAGAAACGTCTACTTCGACGAGTGTCAAGGCAACGTGAGGGAGTTGCCATGTTCCGCTTCTGCGACGGCTGCGCCGAGGTCACTACCGCCGGCCAGCGCGCCGAACGCCACTACGAACACGCCCGCACCCGCTGGCAGCCGCTCGGCCTGCCCCGCTGACCGCCCCGACCGCATCGCCCCGACCGCATCGCCCCGACCGCAACGCCCCGACCGCAACGCCCCGACCGCGAAGGAGCACGACGATGAACGACACCACCAACACCGCCCCGGCCGTCGGCGGTGGCTTCACCGGCGATCCGGCCGCCGCCCTCACCGTGGCGGGCACTGGCGGCTGCTGCGGCAACCCGCCGCAGGCAGGCCCGGCCCTGCCAGAGCCGGCCACCGCGGGTGCGCCGTGTTGCGGCACGACCGCAGAGGCGCGTCAGGCGGGTTCCTGCTGCGGCACGGCAGCCAAGCAGGACGCGGTCGCCGCCGGGCAGGGTTGCTGCGGATGACCAGCCCACCACTTCCGTACGCGGCCGCGCTCGCCGGACTGGACGCGCTGCTGCGGCAGGTCTCGGGAGAGCGGATGGCCGCCACGGTCAACGCCCTGGCGGGGGAGTCGTTCACCGGCCGTCGCGTCGGCAGTCCCGGCGGTGCCGCCGCCCGGACCTGGCTCACCGACCTGCTCGGCGCCGGCGGGGCAGCGGTCACCGCGGAGGCCTTCACCGTGGCCAACGTGCCGCAGGTGTACGCCCGGCCCGGCGTGCAGTGGCACCATGACGGGCAACAGGTGCCGCTGGTGTTCGGCCGTGACGTCGCCGTGCACCTGGCCTCCACCGACCAGCCGCAGCCGATGCAGGCACCGCTCGCCGTCGCCGGATACGGCGACCCGGCCGGCCGATGGCTGCTCGTCCTGCCCGGCACCAGCCTGTTCGATGCCTTCGGCCAAGCCGACGGCGCCGCCGGGCTGCTACTGGCCCGCGGCGTGGACACCGACGGCTGGCACTACACGATGCTGGCCGGCCCGAACCCAGGCCCGCTGCCCGTACTGTCCATCGAAACAGGCCTGCACCAGCGGATGACTGCCGCCACCCGGCGGGCCGGCCACGGTGCGACGCTGACGGCGGCCACCCCGATCCGCCGTACCGAGGTCACCGCCACCAACCTGCACGCCCGCTACCGGCACGCTTCGCCCGGCGGACTGGATCTGCTGCTCACCGCCCACTACGACGGTGTCGGTGACCATCCCGGCCTGCGTCAGCCGGCGGCCGCGGACAACGGCAGCGGTGTCGCCGTCATCTGCGAGGCCGCCCTCCTGCTCGCCGCTGTGCTGCCCGAGGGGATCGGGCTGGCGGTGGCGCTGCTCGATGCGGAGGAGACCGGCGCGCTTGGCTCCGCCCACCACGCGCGCCGCCTCATCGCCGCGGGCGACCGCCCGGCGGTACTCAACGTCGACGGCGCAGGCCACCTGAACACCGCCGCCGCGGTTGAAGCGGGCGGTCCCGCACACGGGCTGCTCGCCGTCCTGGACCAGGCCGCCCGGCACATCGGCCTGCCGCTGGCCGCCGGGCCGGTGGCCTCGGACAATCGCCGGTACGCCGCCGCCGGGCTCGCCGCGGTCGGGATCGGGGCGGGTATGGCCGGCTATCACAGCCCGGCCGACACCGCCGACCGCGTCGAGACGGCCGCGATGGCGGCGCTGGCTCACCTGATCGTGGCAACCGCATGGCTCGCCGCTTCGACACCCGCTACGCTTTCATCGTCGATCGGCGATAAACGATGATGGGTGTGCGCCGTCTCCCAGCACTTGAAGATCCTCACCGAGGTGCGGTTCGTGCTGGTCGACGCGGTCGGCAACGCCCGGCACTACCGGATCAACACCCGCTGCGTCGCGTGCTTCCCCTCCGCCGCCGACGTGGTCATCGGCCGCCCCGCCCCGCAGGCGGCCGAGGGCTGCTGATGAACGCCGTAACCGTCCGGCCCATGCGTGCCGATGACGCCGAGGCGGTGCTGGCGATCTTCCAGGCCGGCATCGACGGCGGGAACGCCAGCTTCGAGCCGGCCGCACCGTCGTGGGCGGACTTCGACACGGCGAAGCTGCCCGCACATCGGCTGGTGGCCGTCGACGGCACCGGTCTGGTGCTGGGCTGGGTCGCCGTCTCAGCGGTCTCGGCGCGCGCCGTCTACGCCGGAGTCGTCGAGCACTCCGTCTACGTCGATGACGCTGCGCAAGGCCGCGGTGTCGGCCGTGCCCTGCTCAACGCGTTGATTGCCTCGACCGAGGCGGCCGGGGTCTGGACCATCCAGTCCGGGGTGTTCCCGGAGAACACCGCCAGCCTCGCCCTGCACGCAGCCTGCGGGTTCCGCATCGTCGGCGTCCGCGAACGGATCGGCCGTCACGCCGCCCAGACCAACCGATGGCGTGACGTCGTCATGCTGGAACGCCGCAGCCCGCACATCACCTGACACCGGCCCGGCCACTCCCGGGGTGGACCACACACATTTGCTTCGATCTTCTTCTAGACAGGAGTCATCTCCCGTGACCAGTAACCTCCCCGAACTGCCCGTCGTGGTCATCGGCGCCGGGCCGGTCGGCCTTGCCACCGCCGCCCACCTGGCCGAACGTGGCCTGCCGTTCCTCGTCCTGGAAGCCGGTGACGCGCCGGCCGCGGCCGTCCGGGACTGGGGACACGTGCGGCTGTTCTCGCCGTGGCGGTTCAATATCGACCCGGCCGCTGCCCGCCTGCTCTCCGACGCCGGCTGGGTACGCCCGGACGACGACAAACTGCCGACCGGCGCCGAGCTCGCCGCCGACTACCTGCAGCCGCTCGCCGACCTGCCCACTTTGAAGCCGCACGTGCGCTACGGCGCCCGGGTCGCCGCGGTCACCCGCCTCGGCATCGACCGGGTCCGCAGCCTCGGCCGCGAGCAGACCCCGTATCTGATCCGCCTTGCCGATGGCCAGGACATCCTCGCCCAGGCAGTCGTCGACGCCTCCGGCACCTGGGCCACCCCGAACGTGCTCGGCGCCTCCGGCATCCCCGCCCACGGCGAAACCGCCGCCGCCGGCTTCGTCGAGTCCGCGCTGCCGGACGTCGTCGGCCGCGACCGGGACCGGTTCGCCGGCAAGCGCGTACTCGTGGTGGGTGCCGGGCACTCCGCCGCGAACACGCTGCTCGCCCTGGCCGACCTCGCCGAGCAAGCACCGGGCACCACGGTGAGCTGGGCGATCCGCGCGACCAACCCGGCGCGCACCTACGGCGGCGAGTCCGCCGACGCCCTGCCCGCCCGCGGCGCACTCGGATCCCGGCTGCGCGAACATGTCGAGAACCGCACCATCACCCTGCTCACGGGCTTCTCTGTCGACAGCGTCACCACCGGCGGCGAGACCGTCGAGGTGTCCGACGGCGAACGATCCGTCACGGTGGACCGCATCGTGTCCGCCACCGGGTTCCGGCCCGACCACACGATCACCGGCGAGCTGCGCCTGGACCTCGACCCGATCCTCGGCTCCACCCGCGCCCTCGCGCCGCTGATCGACCCGAACGAGCACTCCTGCGGCACCGTCCCGCCGCACGGCATCGACGAGCTCACCCACCCCGAACCCGGCTACTTCGCCATCGGCGTCAAGAGCTACGGCCGGGCGCCGACATTCCTGCTCGCCACCGGCTACGAACAGGCCCGCTCCGTGGTCGCCGCCCTGGCCGGCGACTGGGACGCCGCCCGCGACGTACAGCTCGACCTGCCGGAGACCGGTGTCTGCAACAGCAACCCGGTCGAGGGCGACGACACCATCGCCGCCGGAGGCGGCTGCTGCGGGGCGCCCGCTCCGGTAGCGGTGGAGCCGGCCGGACGGGGGCTGGCCACCGGTGTCACCGGTGGGCTGCTCACTGCCCCACTGAACCTGATCACCCTGGGTGAGAAGCCGGCCGAAGGACAGACCGGACCCTGCTGCTGACCCCGGTGAGCACCGCGAGCCCGCCGGCCACCACACGTGGCCGGCGGGTGTTCCACGGCTGGTGGATCGTCGCCACCTTCGCCATCACCCAGACCATCGGGTACGGCAGCCTTTACTATGCCTTCGCCGTCCTGCTGCACCCGATTGCCACCGCCCTGAACACGTCGCCGGCGGTGGTGACCGGGGCGTTCACCACCGCCATCCTCGCCCAGGCCGCAGCCGCAGTCCCCGTCGGACGCTGGCTCGACCACCACGGCGGCCGCGCCCTCATGACTACCGGCGCCCTCCTCGGTGCCGCCATGCTGGTCGCCTGGTCCCAGGCCCGCACAATCTGGCAGCTGTACCTGATTTTCGCCGGGCTCGGCGTGGCGATGGCGATGGCCCTCTACGAGGCCGCCACCCCGGTCCTGGTCTCGTGGTTCGACGCCACCCGCCGGCCGAGGGCGATCCTCGGCATGATCGTCGTCGCCGGGTTCGCCAGCACCATCTTCATGCCGCTCACCGGGTGGCTCACCGACCGCCACGGCTGGCGTGCCACCCTGCTGCTGCTCGCCGCGCTCTACGCGAGCGTCGCCGTCCCACTGCACCTGCTCGTCGTACGCCGGGCACCACAGCACCCGCATGCTCCACGTACAGTAAGCCCGGCACAGCGCCGCGACCTCATCCGGGCCGCCACCCGCGACCGCCGATTCTGGTGCCTGGTCGTCGCGTTCGTCGCACACGCCGCCGCGATGACCGCCATGACTGTCCACCTCGTCGGCTACCTCACCAGCCGCGGCCACCCGGCCACGTTCGCCGCCACCGTCGCCGGGCTCCTCGGCGTCCTGTCCGTCACCGGCCGGCTCCTGCTCACCGCGACCGGACGCCGGCTGCGGGTACACCGTGTGGTCGCCGCCATCTTCGCGGTGCAAGCCGCCGCCGCGCTCTGCCTGCCCGTCCTCGCCGGCAGCCGCCTCGGATCGGTCCTCGCCGTGACCGCGTTCGGGCTCGGCTTCGGAGTTTCCAGCCTCGCCACACCTCAACTGCTCGCTGAGCGCTACGGCACCACCGCCTACGCCAGTATCGCCGGCACCCTCGCCGCGTTCGTCACCCTGGCCAAAGCCGGCGCACCTCTGGCCGCCGCTGCCCTGCTCACCCGTTCCGGCGGCTACGTGCCTGCCCTGCTCGCCATCGGGGGCGCCTGCCTGATCGCCGCCGGAGGCATCCTCGCCCGTGCCGACACGACACGTTCCCGTGCGGCTGGTACTCGTCCGGCCGTCGCGGCAGCCACGGTTGATCGCCTGTGACCACCGCACGGGCACTGGCGGGGTCCGCGCGAACATCCATGCGGCAGGAACACACTCCATCATCACGGTGACGATGCCGCGGGTCTCGGCACCTCACAGGGGTAGACGCCTCACCTCACGGACGGCCTTGGACCATCAGGGCCGGCGCCGGCCGGTCGAAGCGTGCGGTATGACTACCTCAACACCACTCCAGCCCCATCCGACCACAGTCGACCCAGGTCTGCTGGCGGCCGCAGTCGCCGCTTACCTCGGCCGCTACCGCGGCCAATCCCGGCCACACACCGATTTCGACCTGAAGGTCTTCCTGCGGTGGTCGGCTGAGCAGCCCGTGGACCCTCCCGCAGCAGCCGGATCACGGTGGGTCCGGTTGTCGATCACACCAGCCGTGGTTTGATGGCGAGCCAAGCGCGGAGCTGGTGGCTCAAGGCTGGATCGTTGAGGTAGGGCAGGTGTGGTTCGGCAGCGTTGATCAGATGCCTGGCGCGCCGCGAATCCAGCAGAGCCTGGCGTTCCAGGGTGCGGATGTCCTTCCGATCGGTCAGCAGAGCGACCTGGTCGATGGGGACGGCTATGGCGTCCAGGCAAGCCCGCACCAGGATGTCCGCCGACGGCAGAGCCGACTCTGCCATTCCGGCGTTGCGCATCTGCGAAACGTAATACGCCGTCCGCTCCGCGACCTCGCCCTGGCCGAGTGCCCGACGGGCCTGAGCCAGCACCCAAATCTTCAACTGAGTCCATGCGGCGCGCTCCGCCGCCCGGTCGTCCCATCGCTGGTCTATCAGCAGCAGCAGGTGCAACCACCAGTTCGGCTCCTCGCCCACGGCCCGACGCCGATCCAGCCATTGCCTGCGCGCATTCTCGTCCGACTGCAACAGCCGATCGAGCTCCGCGCCGGAGACCGTCTCATTTCGCACCCCGCCAACAGTGACGCCGCCGACGGCGAGAATCAAGAACACCACCACAGAGCTCGGGTCCCACCCTGGGTCTATGACTTGCCGGTGGTCTCGAGTGTTCCGGGGTGTGCCGACCCAGGTGGCGGGATCATGGCGGCCAGTGCGTAGACCATCCAGTCGCGGTACTGCCGGGCGGTCCAGCCGCGTTGGCGTACCAGAAGCAGGTATTGCAATGGAGATCCGAGGGTCCACAGTGTGTCGCGGATGTACGCGATCGCGGCGTGATCGGTGACTCCGAGGAGGCGGGCGAAGGTGGTGGCGAGGTGGCCCACTCCGATGAGTCGTTGGGCGTCGAGCCGGCGTTCGAGTTCGGCGATGTCCGGGTCGGCATCGGCGGCGCCGTGGACCACGGCATAGATGCCGTAGACCCGCTCGACGACCTCGACATAGGTGTCAGCAAGGCGTTCATAGGCCTCTTCGGCCGTGTGCGCGTCGTGGACCGCTCGCATTGCTGGTCGCTGGTGCAGGGGAGTGTCGCCGGAGTCGCCGACGACGGCGATGTCGAAGACCTGCTTGAGCAGATTGATCTTTGAGGTGAACCCGGCGAACACGGTGCGGACCGAGAGGCCCGCCTCGGCGGCGATCTGTTCGATGGACGTGGCGGCGTAGCCCTGTGCGACGAACAGCCTGCCCGCGACGGCCAGAACCCGGTTGCGGTTCTCCGTGGCCTGCGACTGTCGGCTTCTGGCGTCATACCGGCGACCGGCTTGCCGTGGTGCACTCATTCACCTACCGTAGCGTGCATTGGATGCAGGCGACATGCAGTGAAATGAGGCAGGGATGGAACTCAGGTATCACAGCACCGGAGACGGACCGCCGATACTGCTGATCCACGGCGGCGCCGAGGACGCCACGATGCTGACCCCGCAGGCCGAAGCGCTCGCTGCCCGCGGCTGGCGGGCCATCTGGTACGACCGCCGCGGCACTGGAGCCAGCACCCGGGAGAACTGGCCGGATACCGGTGCTGACCAGCACGCCGACGACGCAGCCGCGCTGCTGCGTGAACTCGGCGTCCCCCCGGCCACGATTCTCGGGTTCAGCTCCGGCGGCGTGGTCGCGCTGGCCCTCGCCGCCCGTCATCCCGAGATGGCCACCGAAGTCATCGCCTGGGAACCGGCCGCGCTGAGTATGCTGCCCGACGCCGCTCAACTGCGCGCCGCGCTGCACACCCCGTACGAGGAACACCTGCGCCACCACCCCGGCGACTGGATCGGGGCCTACCACGTCGTTCTCCGCACGCTGTCCGAGGGCCGCGCAGATCTCAGCTCGCCGATCGTCAAAGCCGCCGAAGCCAACGCGGAGGCCATGCTGCGCGACGATGGTCCGCTCATCACCGCCCGTACCTTCGCCTCCGGCGAGCTACCCGCGGGAAAGGTCACCGTCGCCGTCAGCGAAGCACCTGATCCGCTGCACCGGGCCATCGCCGAACGCATCGCGGCCCTGACCGGAACTCGGCCGGTCACCGTCGACGGCGCCCGCCACCACGAGGTCTACCTCGACGCCCCACTGATCCTCGCCGGTTTCCTCCAGCACCGCGTTCCGGCGCCGGAGCGAACCTGAGAACAAGACGCTCGAAATACTGAAGGCCGAGGTCGTCTGGACGACTTCGGCCTTTCGGTGCCGTGATGCCCATCAGCGTCCTCAGCAGTCAGCAAATCGTCTGCCTTGCCAATCACAGGGACCGGTTTGCGCTCGGGCCCGGAACGAACCATGCGGAGATCCTCGTGCGGGCCGGGGACCAGCTGGTGTGGTGGCGCCGGGTCAGGCTGGCGTCGAAGTCGGATCGAGAACCGCCCTCGCTAGCAGCCGCCCGTGACGGCAGCGTCAGCTGACCGGGCTGCGTGGACCCGTGGCTTACAGTGCGGATCCGATCATGATCGGATGCCGGGTGGTCCGGAGCCTGGAGGAGCACAATGTGGACTTCGTTTCGCCCAGGGGCATGCACGGTGACCGCTGTCCTGGCTGTCCTGCCACCGTGCCCGGGTGCGCGCCGCGCCGATCGCCGATGAGACGCCGCAGCCGCTGACCGACGAGCATCGGCTCGAGGACGGACGATGGGCCGCGCGACCGGATCACCTTTACGGTGGGGCGGGCGCGGTGTTCAAGGCGCATCTGCTGATTGGGCGCTTGCCCGCCAAGGCGACCTCCATCACGGCGTCGCTGTCGTCCGGCGCCCACGCTCACCGGTTCCACCGACGGTGACCTGTTCCTGATCTGGGCGCCGGGCGCCCCGGTCGAGGGCGCCCGGCTGACCACACGCGCCACGGACGGCACGACGATCATCACCGCGACAGCCCCAGGCTTGGGCACCTAAATGTTCGTCACAACGCGTCGATCCTCTACACGGCGCTACCTGATACGGCGGCGTCATGCGCGGATCGCGGCAGATGCGTGCGCCTCCCTGACCTTGGGTTGATGTGCGGCCGGCGGCGAATCTGTGCGTCGTACGGCTGCCGGCACGCTCGGTTTCGACAGGTCGAAGCGATCTCACCAATACAACACGGTCACATCCACAGCACGCCATCGTCCTCGTGCTCGCGTACGCGAAACGCGATCATCCGGCGCAACAAGTCGCCCGGCACAGGTCGGCCGTATGGGAGTTTGACCGTGCCCTTACCGGTGGCAAAGCCGGTGAGCTGGGCATCGAACCCCTCGCGAGTGCTGGGCGTGAACGCGACGCTTGCGTGTCTAGCGTGACCACTGACCATAAAGAGGATCGTTCCGGACGGGTGCACCCACGCCGGATAACCCCACTTGATCGCCTCGCTCGCCTCCGGAACCGCTTCGTGGGCCAGTGCCCGCAGCTGCTCAAGCAGCTCGCGGCCCGGTCCGGTGAAGCCGTCGATGTACTCGTCGACCGTCTGAGGTCTGGCCATGGCGCCAGTGTGGCACGCCCTGCTCGGCTCAGCGCCCGCAGTGAGCGAGGCGTGCCGGGTTCACATGCTGTTTCAGCTCACCGGTTGACGGTCTCGACGGACATCCGGATCTCGGCAGATCCGGATGCCCTTGATGATCCGCTCTGTCGGTGGCTGCGGCGGTACTCCGGTGTCGGGGCGCTCAGCGCGGACTCGTCACGCATCGAGTACGTGGACTGGGGCTGCACGCGCGGCCGGTGCGTACGGTCTCGTGGACGGCGGCACCTTCGGCGGGGAGCGGCGCCGCGCCGGCGTCGCCCTCGCCGCCGGGCGGGAAGAAATGACGGTTCCGTAGGCAACCCGGTGTGGTCTGGCCTGCGTTCACCCAATGAACCCGAAACGGGGAGGGAGTACGGATGACCACCGAGCAGGCCTACCGCGAATACGTCGCGGCGAACCTGGACCGCCTGCGCCGCACCGCGTATCTGCTGTGCGGCGACTGGCATCTGGCCGATGACTTGACGTCGACCGTGCTGGTCAAGCTGCTGCGGCACTGGAAGCGCGTGTCGGAGATGGAGCATCTCGACGCGTATACGCGGCGCATGCTGATGTCGGCCTGGCTCGACGTACGCCGCCGCCCGTGGCGCCGGGAGTCCTCCACTGACCGGCTGCCGGACCACCCGGCCGCCGGCGCGGACATCGACCAGCGCCTCGACGTGCTCTCCCTGCTCGCCAGGCTGCCCCCGCGCCGGCGCGCCGTGCTCGTCCTGCGCTACTTCTGCGACCTTTCGGTCGAGGACACCGCGCAGGCGCTCGGCTGCAGCGAGGGCACCGTCAAAAGTCACGCCGCCCGGGCGCTGGAGTCGCTGCGGGCCGGCCTCACAGAGGGAGACCCGCTGTGGATCTGACCCGGGCCATGCTGGCCGCCACCGACAACCCGCCGCCCACGAGCATCGACATCGACCGGCTGATGACCGGCGAACGCCGGCGTACCCACCGTCTGTACGCCGTCGCCGGCGCCGCCCTTGCCGCGGTGCTGGCCGGCGGCATCGTGGTGGCGCAGCAGCCGGCCAGGCACGACGAAGCGCCCGGTGCGGCGCCCCCACCGGCGGTCGCCTCGGAGGAGCCGCCGTCCTGCGGGATCAGTACGCAGACCGATGACGGCCTACTCACCGGCAACCCGCCGCTGCGGCCGGTCACCGAGTCGTGCCTGGTCGGGGCCGGCCGCCTCGGTGACGCGCTGACCACGGTCCTGACCGGCCAGCTCCCGGACACCACGATCACGCCACCGCTGCCGGCCGAGATCGCGAAGCTCGTCGCGGGGGACGGCTATTTCACCGCGTTCCGGGTCGCCGGCGGCGACCTTGAGGTGCGGGTGCGCGGGTCCGAGACGACCGCGGCCGGCTTCGACGCCTGGCGGGCGAGCCGGTGCCTGCAGGTGACCTGCCGGGTCGAGCAGCACGACGGCCAGCCGGTGCTGATCCGCACCTCGACCGGCACCGTGGAAGTGATCGCACTGCACGCCGACGGGACGATGGTGTCGGCGCTGGCCCGCGGCGGGCTCACCGAGCAGCAGCTCGTCAGCATCGCCGTCGCGCCCGCGCTGACCGTCTACCCCTGATCGGTGTCCAACTGCCGGCGGACGACCTTGCCGGTGGCGTTCCGGAAAAGCGCAGCGACGAAGTAGACGTCGCGTGAGACGCAGAACCTTGCGAGGCGGTGCCGGACGTATTCCCGCACCGCCTCCGGGTCCCCGTCATCGCCGTAGTGCAGAACGATCCAGGCGTGGCAACCGTCGACCTCACCACCCTCGTGCGACCGGGAATCATTACAGTCGAGGGGACCATGCGCGACTGCCGCTGTGCCGAGCCGGCGTATCCATCGAAAGTCATGTCGCTACTCGATCAGCCGGTCACGGGGGGCCGGAATGGTAGCTCTGAATCTTTAGATGATTGTCAGATTCTTCGCGATTTCACGCGCGGTCTGCGCGTCGACCTATTGTTGCCGTCGTGTGCGCTCATATTCTCGTGGCCGAGGACGATCGACGACAGGCTGAGGTCCTGCGGCAGTGTCTCAGGGCGGCGGGGCACGAGGTGGTAGTCGTGCACGACGGGCGGGCTGCCCTGGCGCAGGCGCGACACCAACCGCCGGATCTGCTGGTCCTGGATGTGATGATGCCGCAGCTCGACGGGCTGGAGGTC
This sequence comes from Actinoplanes sp. GCM10030250, assembly GCF_042666575.1. Lineage (NCBI taxonomy): Bacteria > Bacillati > Actinomycetota > Actinomycetes > Micromonosporales > Micromonosporaceae > Actinoplanes > Actinoplanes sp. GCM10030250. The sequence goes on from NZ_JBHTDO010000061.1 coordinate 18,787, forward strand.
TGCCGGGCTCTGCGTTGCGACAGCGATCTGATGGTGTTGATGCTGACGGCCCGCACGAGCGAGGACGACATGCTGGTCGGGCTCGAGGTCGGCGCCGACGACTACCTCACCAAGCCGTACAGCCCGCGTGAGTTGGTGGCGCGGGTGCGGACCCTGCTGCGCCGCAAGCGCGGGGAGCCGCTCACCGCGAACGAGAAGCTGTCGGTCGGTGTACTCACCGTCGACCCCGGGCGGCGCCGGGTTGAGCACGCCGGTCTGCCGGTCGAATGCACGCCGGGTGAGTTCGCGATCCTGGCCACTCTGGCGGGCCGGCCAGAGAGGGTGTTCACCAGGGCACAATTGCTCGCCCGTACGCGGGGAATCGAACGACATTCCACCGAGCGCACGATCGACGTGCACGTGATGAATCTTCGGCGCAAACTCGAGGCCGACCCGCGCCGCCCAGCCCTGCTCGTCACGGTCTACGGCGTCGGCTACAAGATGACCGGTGGGGCGATGTGACCCGGCGTGCGCCGCTGCGCCGCAGCCTGGTCGGCCGGCTGCTGGCGACCTCGATCGTGATCGCGGTGGCGGCCGTTGCCTCCACGGCCTGGCTGGCCACGCAGATCACCAGCCGGGCGATCCGGCAGGAACAGGGCCGCTCACTCTCAGACGACAAGAGCGTCTACGGCATGCTCATCGACTACGCCACCACCCATCGCGACTGGACCGGCGCACAGCAGGTCATCGAGACCCGGGCCGCCGATCTCGGTCGGCGGATCATCCTGACCAACGACGATCGCGAGATCATCGTGGACTCGGGGCAAGGCGGCCTACCGGCCACCGCCCGAGACGTTGCCACGGTCGACCCGCTGCGGCTCGATCAGGGGCTCACCGGGAATGACGATCGCATCGACCCACGCGGGCTGGGGCCGTACCGGTTGCCCCCACAGGAGCGTGAGCAGCTTCGCGCGGCCGCCCAAGCGCAGCTGAACTGCCTGCGCAGTGCCAAGCTCGACGGCATCCTGGCCGACGATTCCGACGGCCGTCCCACGGTGCAGGTGACTACCGCGGACCCGGACGGTTCGAGTGCCATCTGTGCGGCGAAGAACAGGAAGGTCACCGCCACCGAGCAACGCGCCCTCGACGACCTCGCCACGATGACCGCGCGATGCCTGGGCCTGACCGACAAGAGCCGGCTGTTCCTCGCCCGTGACCTCTCCCTGCTGTCGCTGCGGCTGGCCCCGGCCGACATGTCCCTGGACGTGCGGGCGGGGCGGGTGCGGTCATGCACCCGGGAGGCGTTTGTGCAGCAACTCCGCCCGTACGTGGCGCCGCCCGCCCTGCTGTTCGTCACCGACCCGGACGCCACCACGGAAGAGCCGGTGTTCAGCCTGTCGCGCGCCAACATTTTCCGGATCGTATGGGTGACCGGTGCCGTGCTGCTGGCCACGATTCTTCTCGCTGTGCTGACAGGCCGCAGGCTGGTCGGGCCGTTGCGCGCACTGACGGACGCGGCCGCGCAGCCGCTCGACCGTCGTGCCCCCATGCCGGTCGCCCGCGACGACGAGATCGGCTCTCTCGCGCGCGCCCTCAACGACCTCACCGAACGGCGCGACCGGGCCGAGGCCCAGCGGCGCGTGCTGGTCAGCGACGTCGCGCACGAGCTGCGGAGCCCGTTGACCAATATCCGGGCCTGGCTGGAGGTGGCCCAGGACGGCGTGGTCCCGGTGGATCCCGCGCTTCTGGAGCTGTTGCAGGACGAGGCGACGATGCTGCACCACATCATCGACGATCTCAGCGACCTGGCCGCTTCCGAGGCGGGCGACCTCCGTCTGCACCGTGAGCCGGTGTATATCCGCGACCTGCTGACCCAGGCTTGCGAGTCGCACCGCAGCACCGCGGAAACGGCACACCTCACGCTGATCACAGAGCTGCACGGCGATCCGGTGGTCAGCGTTGACCCCGTACGCCTGCGTCAACTGGTCAGCAATCTGCTCTCGAATGCGATCCGTTACACCCCGCCCGGCGGAACGGTCACCCTGACGGCCGCGGCGCCGGCGCAGGAGCTGACCATCGCGGTGCGGGACACCGGCATCGGCATCTCCGCAGACGACCTGCCGAAGGTTTTCGACCGCTTCTGGCGTGCGGACACCTCCCGGACCCGGGCCACCGGCGGCAGTGGCCTCGGCCTCCCGATCGCCCGCCGCCTCGCCGAGGCGCACGGCGGCACGCTGACCACGCAGAGCCATCCGGGTGAGGGCACCACAATGACCCTGCGCCTGCCGGTCACTGACTGAAGGCGGCCTTGCGGCAATCCTGCATCTTGTCCGAGCCCCAGTCACCCAGCGGTCCGACCTCGGTCAAGCCGAATTGGCCGTCCTCATCGGGAGCGGTGAGCTGGTAACCGGCTTCCTTGGCACATTTGTAGAACTCTCGCTGATTGTCCCGGAAAGCGGAGACGTCCGTGCGCAGCTGTCGCTCCTCGAACTTCTCCGGCTCTTTCGACAGGCAGGCCGCCCGGACCTTCTGGGCCTTCGGGTCCTTCTGCTTCTCGTACAGGTACACCAACTTCGGTTCTTCGTAGCCCGGCCCGCCCTCCTTCTTTATGCACTCGCCCCAGACCTTCCACAGCGCGTCGCGTTCCTCGTCGGTCACGTCGAGGGCGAGCAGAGGTCGCTGGTCGTCGGGAGCACTTGGGCTGCTCGCCTGTGTGTCCGGGCTCTGCAGCGAAGCGACCGAAGGGCTACCGGCCCGCTTGTCGTCCTCCGCACCGGAACATCCACCCAACAGGCAGACGACCGCGAGCGTGGAAACGACGAAGCGACCTTCGTTCATGAATGGCATGAGAAGGACCATCACAGGTCATTGTCAGAAACCTATTGAGTTCGAGGAACCTAACAGGTTTCTCAAATTCGGCGAGCATCATCTCGGCGTGCCAGTCGAACAGCAGTCACCCCGCCGGATCGGCCGATGGATCGCCGTGGCCCTCATCGGAGCCTTGGCGGCGGCCACAGTCTGGTTCTTCCGTCGCGACGCGCCGGAGCCTTCCGCGGCCGTGCCGGCCGCCGTGGAGACCGCAACTGTCGTCAAGACAGATCTTTCCGCCACCGTGTCGTTGGCCGGCACTCTCGGCTACGGCCGTGCGGAGCCGGTGAAGGGCGGAAAGGGCGGGATCGTCACCTGGTTGCCGCAGCCCGGCACGACGATCAAGCGCGGGGCCCAGCTTTACCGGGTCGCCGACCGGCCGGTCCCTTTGTTCTACGGCAGCATTCCGCTGTATCGCGACATCGAGGAACCCGGCATGGTGGGACGTGATGTGCGTGTGGTCGCCGCGAACCTCGAAGCGCTGGGCTATGTGATCGGCAAGCAGCCCACCACGGGTGAGACGGTCACCCGAAAGAAACCGGCGCCCACCGATGCCCCCGCGACGCCGACCGGCAAGGCGGTGAAGGTGGACGGCAAAGCAGCGACGGTGACGGAACGAATCATCGTCCGACGGGGGGAGGATGTTCTCACCGGGTCATTGATCAACGCGATCAAGCGATGGCAGGAGGAGGCCGATTTGCCGGTGACCGGCCGGATCGGCCTCGGCGACGTCACCGTGTTGCCCGGCGCCATTCGGGTCGATGCTGTCACCGCACTGCGGGGGGACGACGCCGAGACGCCGCTGCTGACCGTCACGCCGACCACGAAGGTGATAACGGCCCTGGCCGACGTCCAAGAGGCCGGCACGATCCAACGTGGCGATCCGGTCACAGTGGTACTGCCGGGCGATATGTCGGTTGCCGGCAAGGTGACGGCGGTCGGCGCAGCGGTGCAGGAGGACGACAGCCAGGACTCGACGGCCGAGCCTAAGCGCAGCGTCACGGTCACCGTGGACGATCCCAGGGGCCTGGAAGGAATCGACGCGGCCACCGTGCAGGTCGAACTCGTCGGCGAAACCCGCGACGATGTTCTCGCCGTACCGGTCGGCGCGCTGGTGGCTCTCAGCGAAGGCGGGTACGCCGTACAGGTGGCCGACCGCGGCGTACTGATCGCCGTCACGACCGGCATGTTCGCCAAAGGACTGGTCGAGGTCACCGGCGACGGTCTGGTCGAAGGCATGACGATGGTGACCACCTCATGAGCGTCCTGGCCGTACGCGAAGCCACGATGGTCTATCCCGGCGGCGTCACCGCCCTCGCCGGGGTCTCCCTCGACATCGCCGAGGGCGAGATGGTGGCCATCGCCGGACCGTCCGGTTCGGGCAAGTCCACCCTGCTACACATCATGGGCACCCTGGACCGGCCGACCTCCGGCACGGTGCAGCTCGGCGGGCTCGACATCGGCGGGCTCTCCGACCGGCGGCTGTCCGCGTTGCGGGGTCGCTGGCTGGGCTTCGTCTTCCAGCAGTTCCACCTCGCCGCCGGGCTCAGCGCCGCCGAGAACGTCGCCACCGGCCTGCTCTATGCCGGAGTCCCCCGCCGACGTCGGCGTCCGCTCGCGCTCGAGGCGCTCGACCGGGTGGGCCTGTCACATCGCGTCTCCCACCGCCCGCATCAACTCTCCGGCGGTGAGCGGCAGCGGGTGGCGATCGCTCGTGCCCTGATCCACAGCCCCGCCCTGCTACTCGCCGACGAGCCCACCGGCGCCCTGGACACCCGCAACGGGCAAGCGGTGCTGGAACTGCTGTACCGCCTGCACGAGGAGGGCACGACCATCGCCGTCATCACCCACGACCGGGACATCGCCGCCAAGCTCCCCCGGCGGATCGAGATGCTCGACGGCCGGCTCGTCGCCGACTCCGGCACGGCGGCGAGCCGATGAGAGAACCCAATATCCGCCCGGTCCGGCTAAGCGCGTTCGACCTACTCGGCCTCGGGCTGCTCGGCATCCGCACCCGCAAAACCCGGGCCGCACTGTCAGCGCTCGGCATCGCCATCGGGATCGCCACCATGATCGCCGTCACCGGCATCCCCGCTTCGAGCCAAGCCCAGCTTGTGCGAGAGCTCTCAGCGCTCGGCACCAACATGCTGCAGGCGACCGCGACGCCCGACCAGACTCCGCCGGTGCTGCTGCCCAAGGAGTCGGTGGGCATGGTCCGGCGCATCGCGCCGGTGACCGGCGTCAGCGCGGTCGCAAACACCCATACCCTGGTACGCCGCTCCGACCTCACCGATCCCGAGGACGGCTCCGGCCTGACCGTGCTGGCCAGCCACTTCGACCTCCTTCCGGTCATCGGCGCCCACCTCCAACAGGGCAGCTGGCTGACCTCGGTGACCGCCGCATTCCCGACCGTGGTCCTCGGTACGGTCGCAGCGACACGGCTCGGTGTCACCGATGTACACACCGGGGACAGTCCCGGCCAGGTGATGATCGGTGACCGGTGGTTCACCGTCGTCGGTATCCTCGCCGCCGTCCCGCTCCTGCCCGACATAGACCGCTCCGTGCTGGTCGGCTGGCCCGCAGCGCAGTCCGAACTCGGCTTCGACGGTCACCCCACAAAGCTCTACATCCGGACCCACGAGCCGGCGATCGAGGCGGTGCGAGCGGTGCTACCGGAGACAGTGAATCCGGAACAGCCCGCGGACGTGCTCGTCAGCCAACCGTCGGAAGCCCTCGCCGCGAAGCGCGCCACCGAGAACACCTTCTCGTCGCTGTTTCTCGCCCTCGCCGCCGTGGCGTTGCTGGTCGGCGGAATCGGGGTCGCGAACACCATGGTGATCTCCGTCCTGGAACGCCGTTCGGAGATCGGTCTACGCCGCGCCCTCGGCGCAAACAGAGGACAGATTCGCGGCCAGTTCCTGACCGAGTCGGTAGCGCTGGCGGCCCTGGGTGGGATCGCGGGAACGCTTCTCGGGTTGTGCGCGACGGCCGGCTACGCCGACTACCGCGGCTGGCCCCTGGTAGTCCCGCTGTCCTCGACGCTCGCCGGCCTCGGCGGGGCGGTGTTGGTCGGTGTAGTGGCAGGTGTCTACCCGTCAATGCGCGCCGCCTCGCTGCCGCCGACGGAGGCACTCGCAAGCGTCTGACCTTCCCGAGTGCGCTTCGCTGATTCGGATGGCCATGTCGTTGCACGGCTGGGCGGGATTACAGCCTGGCCGCCGGCCCGACCGCGTGAGTGGTCGGGCCGGGAGTGGCGAGCGTTCGGCACTCGGCTCCGGCGTAAGGGCTGACGACAGGCGTCTCTTCTTACTCGATTCGTTCTCCCACCATCGCGGTGACGGATCCACCGGCGCGACTGAAAACGGTTACATCTTTTCGGCGATTGCTGTAGACCTTCGCTCGTAGGTAGTGGCGGATGAAATGCCGTTGAGCAGGAGACTCTTGCTCAAGACATCGATAGACTTGACAGTCATACGGTGTCGTGCTGCGATTGAAACGATTACATTCGTTCCCCGTATCCCCCCGCAACGAGGTGTTGAGATGTCAGAAAGAAACCCGACCGGCGGCGGCCTGCGGCGTCGCTCAGTGCTGGCCGGCGCTGCCGTCGGCACTGGAGCGCTCGCGCTGGGCACGACCGTGATGCGTGGCCAGGCCGACGCGGCCGCGGCTTTCGTCAAAGGCGCCGATGTGAGCTGGCTGCCCCAGATGGAGGCCCAGGGATACACCTGGAAGGACAAGAACGGCGTTCAGCGCGACCTGCTGTCAATCCTCAAGGACTACGGCATCACCGCGGTCAGCCTGCGCACCTGGGTCAACCCGTCCAGCGACCCGGCCAACGGGCACTGCAACATCCAGGAGACCGCAGCCATGGCCAAGCGGGTCCAGGCCGCGGGCATGCAGTTGCTGCTCGGGTTCCACTTCGGTGACACCTGGAACTCGGCCGGCGTGCAGAACCCGCCGAAGGCGTGGGCGTCGATGACGTACGCCCAGATGCTGACGGCGATGAACGACTACGTCTACAACTCGCTGAACGTCATCAAGTCGGCCGGCGTGACACCGGCCTGGGTGAAGATCGGCAACGAACAGAACTCCGGCATCTGCAAGCCGACCGGCAGCCTCAGCAAGCCCGCCCAGATGGCCGGTCTGCTGAATGCCGCCTACGCGCAGTCGAAGAAGGTCTTCCCGAGCGCTCCGGTGCTCGTACACCTGGCCTCGCCGCAGAAGCTTGAGGGCGTCACGAACTTCCTGAACGCCTACAAGGCCAACGGCGGTAAGTGGGACATCACCGGCCTGTCCTCCTACGGGCAGGGCGGCAACGTGCCCGGCATCTTGGCGAACATGAAGACGATCCAGACCACCTACGGCAAGCCGATCATGCACGTCGAATACGGCGGCCCGAACAACAAGCCGACCCAGGTCCGTGACTCGCTGAAGGCGTTCGTCACCGGGATCAAGGCGTTCGGCGGGCTGGGCTCGTTCTTCTGGGAGCCGGAGGGCTACGCCCCGTTCACCACGTACGGGAGCACCGCGTGGGACGCGACCACCCGCCGCCCGACCGCCGCCCTCGACGGTTTCCTCTAATCCGGAGTCTTTGATGAAGCACACAATCCTCACGCGAGCGCTGCTGGGCTCCGCCGTGCTGGCGAGCGCCGTGGGCATCGTCGCGGTCGTGGCCGGCGAGAGCAGTGCGGCTGCCGCCTACTACGTGGCGCCGGCCGGCAACGACAGTGCGGCCGGCACGCAGGCGGCGCCGTGGAAGACGATCGCGAAGGCACAGTCCGTCGCGAAGGCCGGCGACACCGTCTACTTCCGGGGCGGCACCTACGCCTTCACCAAGGCGAACACGACCTGTTCGAGCCAGACCGCGCGGGTCGACGGTGTCACGCTGAACAAGAGCGGCGCCTCGGGCAACCCGATCCGCTACTGGGCTGCCCCGGGGGAGAAGCCGGTCTTCGACTTCTCCAAGATGAACGACGACTGCCGCCTGAAGGGCTTCAGCGTCACCGGAAGCTGGATCCACCTCAAGGGCCTGGAGATCAGCGGTGTCAAGCAGAACAACAAGCTGAACGCCGAATCCTGGGGTGTGTGGATTTCGGGCAGCAACAACACCTTCGAGCAGCTCAATATCCACCACAACATGGGCACCGGCCTGTTCATCAACGGGGGCGGCGGCAACCTCGTCCTCAACTCCGACGCGCACGACAACTACGACACCAACAGCTCCGACGGGCCGGGCGAGAACGCCGACGGCTTCGGCAACCACTACGTGAAGGCCGGCGCCGCCACCAACGTCTTCAAGGGCTGCCGCGCGTGGTGGAACGCCGACGACGGGTTCGACCTCATTTCCACCTACGCCCCGGTGCTGATCGAGAACTCATGGGCGTGGCTCAACGGCTACCAGCCCGGCACCACCACCAGCGCCGGCAACGGCAACGGCTACAAGGTGGGCGGCTACGGCGGCGACTACGACGCGGCCGCGGTCAAGCACACCGTGCGATTCTCAGTGGCGTTCAACAACAAGGCGGCCGGTTTCTACGCCAACCACCACCCGGTCGCGAGCGATTTCTTCAACAACACCGGCTTCGGCAATCACCCCAACTTCAACATGCTGGGCATCGACTCCAGCGGCGCCGCAGCCGGCCGGGGCAACCTGCGCAACAACCTCGCCTACACCGGCACGCTGACGTCGAACATGTCCGGCACCTCGGCCGCCAACAACTCCTGGAACCTGAGCATCGCGCTGTCCAACAGCCTGTTCCAGAGCGTCTCCACCACCGGCTGGGACGCGGCCCGGCAGGCCGACGGCAGCCTCCCCGCGCTCAAGCACCTGCGCCTCGCCACCGGCAGCACCCTGATCGACAAGGGCGTCAACGTCGGCCTGCCCTTCCAGGGGAAGGCCCCCGACCTCGGCGCTTTCGAGCAATCCTGATCCTCGTCCTCACCTCAGGATTCAGTCGTGAAAGCCATAAAACGCGCTGCCTTGGCCGCGCTGGTGCTGGCCGGAACATCCGGCGTCGTCGGCGTGACGATAATGCCGTCCGACGCCGCGACGACCCCGGGCGCTACGGACTACATCGCCGGCTCCTGGGCCAACTATTCGGCGAAGAAGACCACCGCCGACAAGCTCGTCATGGTCCGCGGCCTCAAGAGCCTGGTCGCCGACTACCAGAAGCGCGTACCGGCCAATTACACCGCTTCCACCTGGGCGCCGTTCGCCAAGGCGCTCACCACCGCGTCCACGCTCGCAGCGGACGCATCCGCCACCGCGCCGCAGGTAGCCGCTGCGAAGACGACGCTGACCGCCTCAGCCGCCGCACTGGTGGCCGCCGACGAGGGCACCTTCCAGACCATCACCAACAACACCTTCTGGAAGGACACCAGCGGCAACCCGATCTATTCGCAGGGTGGCGGTGTCTTCAAGTTCGGCGGCCATTGGTCGGCGCGCCCGGTGATCAATCTCCGCGAGTTCTGAACGCGCTTTCGTCGGCTGTTGGAGGTTGGTCGTGGGCGGCTGGGCGCTCCATGCGTCTGCGGGTGAGCGCCAGCATGTCGATTAGCCGGCCGGGCCGCCGGCGATGCCGGCGGGCAGCAGGAGGCATCCGTGTTCGGGATAGCTGACCATGATCGGTAGTTGCGCCATCAGCAGCAGGCCCCACTCAGTCACCGCAGATCCAGAGATATCCGCGCGCCCGGGTCGCCTCCTCGATGAGCGCCCCCAGCGCCTGCACGTCGACCCGGAGCTCCAGTTTGCGGCTCGCGATCTCGTCCAGCTCCGCGGTCAGCTGCGGCAGCTGGATCAGGTTGATCATGGTGTCGCCGTACGAATCGATCCTCGACACCAGGTGGTGCCGCTCCCGGTCGCTCGCCGCCACCAGGCGTTGCAGCGAGGAGCCCGCTTCCCCGCCGGCATAGCGTCGCTCGTGCACCTGGTTCTCGACATACACCCCGAACCCCACAGCCGCGCCTCCTTCACGACACTCGCACCTACTGCGGCACGACATCCACGGATCGGTCATGAAGGCCCCCGCCGAGCCGAACAACCGAGATCTTGCTGCGTCACTCAACGGTTAGCTCGGTCGCTCATCGAGAGCGTTCCCGTGCAGCCGCAACACATTATTGGTGTCGAAATCGCCGACACGGAATCCGCCGATGATCAAGCGGTGCCGAAAGTGGCGTTCACACGGTGCCCAAAAACGCGGAGAGAGTCAATCTCCCCAACGCTCACCACGGCCCTCATCGCCCACTTCAACCAGCGCGCTGACGGCGACCCCGCCACCTCGTGGATGTCCAGATTCGGTGCCGCGCTGTGCGTCCGTGCCCGCGATGGCGATGGCCCGGGGCTACGACGATCGCCCGCTGAACGGTGCCGCAGATCGGCCGTCGCGTGGACCACTCTCGCCGAGAGCGGCCCGGCGGTGCGCTGGATGCCGGTCATCGGTGTGCCTCCGCGTCGTCGTACTGGAAGACCGAGTGGAGGGAAGGCCGACGGTGCGTGCGATCGGGAACGTCATCTCCAGGGACGGCGAGTACCGGCCCTGCTCGATGGCGAGAACGGTCTGCCGGTGACGGCGAGTCGCTGCGCGAGGTCGGCCTGGGCCATGCCGCTGGCGTCGGCGCGCAGCGCTCGGATGTGGTTGGTCACCCGGGCGGGTGGGGGCCTATCGCTGCGCCGGCGAGTAAAGAATCGTGACAGACCGGAGCCTGCGGCAGGCCCGCAACCCGGGTTACCGCACCGGTACCTCGTCGGTGTAGCCGGTCCGCAGCAGGATCGTGTAGCGGGTCAGCTCGCCGGCCGTCCGGTCTTCCTCGGCCAGTGCCTGACCGGTAACGGGGTCGATGATCAGCCAGGTCTGGTCGGCCTTGCCGCTGTCGCCGGTGCGCGTGTAGGCGACCGCCAGACCGGGGCGGCCACGCTGGTCGGTGGCCGGACCGAGCAGGGTGACTCCCTTGATGTCTGCGAGCATCCGGTACGCGGCGGCCCGCACCCCGGGCGAGACCGGCAGGTCGAAGGCGAGGTGCCGCCCGCTCCAGAAGAGCGCGTAGTCGGCCTGCTCGGATATGCCGACGTCCTTGAAGAGCTTCAGCAGCCACGTGCGCAGCGCCGCCGGATCGGTCGGCAGGGCTTCGAGCTGCGCGGCGGTCAGCGACGTGCCGCCGAGCGGATAGGTCCGGCTCCGGCTCCGGTTGGGGTAGTCGATGTCGCGGCGCGTCCGCGGGCCGGCCGCGCCCTCGACGGCCACACCCCGGTCGGTCCACCGGGTGGGCGAGCCGTCGGCCTGCCAGGCGGCCCGATCCGCGGCGGTGGCCGGGGCGGCGGTTAGCCGCTGGAAGTACACCAGGCTGGTGTCGGCGGCCCGGGTCGCCTGCCACTGCTCGTCCTGGAGACGGATCAGCATGCGGTACGGCCGTTTCGCGGGACCGAGCTGACGGAGCTCGCCGTGTTCTTGGACGACCAGCCAGTACCGCCCGTCGTCGGCGGCGGCGGTAGACCGCTCGGCGGCGATCAGGAGGAGTTGGCGGGCAGTCTTCGGCGCGGCCTCCGGCGCGGCCTCCGGCGCGGCCTCCGGCGCGGCCTCCGGCGCGGCCTCCGGCGCGGCCTTGTTGGTGTCGGTGCGGACGGGCGCCGGCGGACCGGTCTGGCCGAGGACCAGCACGCCGGCCACCACGGCCGCCGGGACTGAGCCGGCCAGTACCAGCCACCTGACGGCGGGGCGCGACCGCACCGTCGCCGCGCGGGGGGTTGTCAGTACGTCGTCAAGGACGCGCTGGCCGCTGCTGCTCTGCGCCCACCCGGCGGGCGGTTCGGGGCGCGCGGCCCGGACGATCTCATCGATGTTCATGGGTTCTCCTCACACTGCCAACGGGTTGCGGTGGGGCTTGGGCGCGGTCGACTCGTAGACCGCCCGGAACCGATTGCGGGCGCGGTGCAGGCGCACCAGATAGGTGGGCCGGGAGACGCCCAGCACCTTAGCGGCCTCCGCCGGGCTCAGGTCGAACCAGATTCCGGTGATCAGCACCTCGCGATCCGCCTCGCGCAATGCAGCCAGCGCACGGTGTACCTGGTCGCGCAAGGCGACGTCGTCGTCGAGCTGGTCGGCGCCGGCCGGCTCCCGGGCGATCCGGCCCTCGACCGCCGTCGACGCGGCGCTCTTCCGGTGCCGGGACAGCACCACCCTGCGGGCGACGCCGAAGAGCCACGCCCGCTCCTCACCCGCCCGGATCCGGTCGACCGACCGCCAGGCGACGAGGAAGACCTCGCCCACTACGTCTGGGGCGTCCTGGCGGCCGACCCGCCATGACGCGTACGCATGGATGTCGTCGGCATGTCGCCGGAAGAGTTCCGTCGCCCGTGCCTCGGGGTCTTGCATGGCACCTCCGCAAGTAGCTCACTCGGACAGCGGGTACTTGTCGGCGCGGGCGCCGCTGATTACACCCGGCAGCGAAGATCGCTGCTGATTGAAAGAGCCCAAGGGCTGGACGCGCCGCCACCGAACACTGATCATGCTGCTCGGGCACCAATCCGAACGCGAAGTGCTACGAGCACGCCGGCGAACCATCAACGCAAGGTGCGCCCAGGCCCGCGACCAAGGCCGCCACCTCGGTGGTCGCCCGCCCTACGGCTACCGATTGGTCGACGCCGGCCCGCACCCGAACAGGATCCATGCCGGCTGGGGACGACGCTTGCACCGCCTCGACCCCGACCCGGTTACCGCCCCGCACGTGCAGTGGATCTTCGACCGGCGGCTTACCGGCGCCAGTACGGCGAGCATCGCTCGCGCCCTCAACGAACGCTGTGTCCCCTCACCCGCCGCCCACGATCCGGCCCGCAACCCACACCGCTCCGGGACTACTTGGACTCTGCGCACCGTCGCCGAGATCCTGGCGAACCCGCGCTACACCGGCCGGCAAGTATGGAATCGGCAACGTACCGACCACCATGAAACCGCGCCCGGCGACAAACGCACCAGCGACGGTCCCACCCGGGCGTGGAACCCTCGAAGCGAATGGGTGATCTCCAGCCAACGCATGCATACCGCCCTCATCAGCGATGCCGACTTCCCTGCCGCCCAGACGGTCACCGCCTTACCGAGGCGGGGCGAGAGCGAGATTCGCCGGTACCGCCTGACCGGCTTCTTGATCTGCACCGTGTGCACTCGGCGACTCGAGGGACATTGGGTTCATGGCCGGGCCAGCTACCGATGCCGCCATGGCCGGACCAGCGCGCAAACGCCCGGCAACCGACCGCGCGCGGTGTACTGGGCCGAGAAGCGCATCCTCGACACCTTGCTCTACACACTCGGCTACCAAGGCCAGTTGCCGCTGATGGCCGGCGTCGACGACCTGCTCGACCACCTACGCCACCACGACCTCTTGATCGTCTGCGGGAAGAACACGATCGACCTGCAGAAACAGCTAACCCCCACCACAGCCATCCCTCAGTAGGATGACTCTGGTGGGGGTTAACGTGTCCGAGTCCTACACGACAGATGTTCACACCACGATCGCGACCCGTCACCTCGAAGTGGCTCCATGACCAGTGCCCAGCGGTTCGCTGCCCGCTCGTTTACCCGGACGCCGGATCAGATCTGACCGAGATCGATCTCGATGGAGAAGGGCGCCGCCAGTTTCACGACGCCGGTGAAGACTTCGCCATCGCGGTAGCGTCCGTTCGCCGGGTCGAGAACGTACGTGTAGACCAAAGGTGCGCCGGTAGCGGCCTGCTCGACCCGCCAGTAGAACTGAATGCCGGCTCTGGCGTACTGATCTGCCTTGACGATCCGGTCGGTGGTCTCCGAGCCGGGCGAAACCACCTCGACCACGAGAAGCACATGCTCGGGTCGCGTCGGAGTGACGTCGATGGTCTCCGCCCGGTACACCGTCACGTCAGGACGGCGGTTGTTCAGCGGGACGTCCTGGAGCCGTACGTCGAAGTCGGTGTCAGCGTTCCAGTCCGGTCCCGCAGCGGCATCCAGGGCGTTCGCCAGGAGCCTTGCCAGGCGGTTGTGCCGCTTGGAGGCGCTCGGACTCACGAGAACCATCCCATCTACGACCTCGATGCCCGCACACTGCTCTTCTGTCCACGACGCGTACTGCTCGGCCGTGACCTGCTCATGCATCCACGCCGGCGCGACCATCTCGACAGTCATACACACCACCCGCGATATCGGCTACCAAGCTCAAGATACCGTGGCTCCGGCGACACGGTGCACACGTCGATCGCGACCGCGTAACCTGCACCCACCGGCCAGTGGCGTTCCAGGTGGAGCCGGCCGAACACCTCTGTGCTGGTGCGGGCTTCGACCCCGGCGGGCAGTTCTTACCCGCCACTGCGGTCGGAGGACCCGTCCGAGTGCAACTCGGCCTGATCCGGGACCAAACCGTTCGGACCCAGAACGCATCAGCGAAGATTCAGGTGACATCCTGAGACGGTTCCGTAATAAAAGTTTTCCACCATAGTGATGCTCGCCGACTCAAATCTCCGTGTCGGAGGCCGTTCAGGTTTGCCGCAATCGCTGCCGTGCTGACACCTAGCAAGGCAATGCCGATGAGCGGACCACCCCCGACCAGCACAGCGATACCAAGGGCAGCGTTGGTCAGGCCGGCGCACACCTGAGTGATCTCGTAGACGTCGACATTTCCCAACTGTAGAGCAAAACCAGATGCAACCACCGCGGCTCCGTGGCCGAGGAAGACGAGCCCATATACGATGTGACGGTTGTGCAACAGAGCAACGCCAATGGCGAGTGAGGCGGCACCGATGCCAATAAGTCCCAGCCCGTAGAGGCTGTACCTCCGTCTCGTCCATCCCAGGCCGAATGTGGCGGTCGCTATGCCGCCGACGGCCAATGCTGATCCCGGCATCCAAGAACCTCCGGCCATTGCGAGCAGGCCCTGCAGAGCCAGTGCCGCGCCTAAGCCGATGATGCCGTTGCCAAAATTGTGCGAGCCACGGAGAATGGCCTGCCCGAGTATTATTCCTGCGCCGCCGACTGCTGCCAGGGCAACACTATGCGCGTTAAGCATTCCTGGTTCGTCTTCGATAAGAAGGGATCCAGCGGCGATGACGGCATTGATTAGGCCGATACCCGTCGTCGCCGCCCCGGTGAGCATTCGGAGAGCCTCCTCGTGCCTACGTGGGACAAGTACGGCACCGATGGTCAGCGCCGCGGCGCTGACCGACATCCAAGGTCTCGCAGCAGTCGGTGTTAGCAGAGTAAGCGATGTCGCAATCAGAGCGAGGGCGAGAAAGGCCCGGATCGCCCAGCGGGAAGCGGGAGATGTCGGGCGGCGGTGCAGCCATGCCGAAGTAGCGAGGACAGCTCCTGCAAACAATACGACGACCACGATTCGCCAGCGATAGTCTCCGCTGAGGATATTGAGCCTTTTCCAACCTGACGGTGCTGGTCACGGCAGGTGTGGGTGGCCGGTGTCGACATAGGACGAGACTCCCGGT
>NZ_JBHTDO010000062.1:0-31315 GCF_042666575.1 Actinoplanes sp. GCM10030250
CGCCCTGCCCTTCCCCACCCGCTCCCGATGCGCCCACCCCTTCCCGGCTGGGTCCCAGTGCCGCCTCAACGCCCTCGAGACAGCACTCACGGCCAGCCGGGTGGACCGCCGCCGGCTGGGTGGTTTGGCGGGCTGGGTGGCTCGGCTGGCTCTCAGGGGTGCTCCGGCGGGCCGAAGGCACCGCTCACGTCCAGCTGGGTGGTTCGGCTGGCTGTCAGGGGTGCGTTGGGGACGGGTCAGGTGGGGAGGGTCAGGTGGGGGGAGCGGATTACGGCGGTGAGGGACTCGTCGGGGGCTACGACGGCGCCGGGCCAGATGACGCAGCGGGTGAGGGAGCCGGATACGCGGGCGGCGGCGCCGATGACTGACTCGGTGACCGGGCCGGTCACCTCGGCGGTCGGGTCGATCAGGCTGGTGCCGGCGGCGGCGTGCAGGTTGGCGGCCAGGTAGTCGGCGGGGGTGCCGGTGTCCAGGTAGAAGCCTTCGTAGCCGATCAGCTCGAGGGCTCCCTCGGCCTCGGCGGGGCGCCAGACTGTTTGGACCAGGTTGCTGGGTACGTCGGCCAGGTGCCGGACGTAACGCCAGGGGAGCAGGGAGAAGCCGGCGAACCGGTGACCGCTGAAGCCGCCGGACTCGCCGGGGCGGCAGGGCATGGTCAGCATTCGTACGGTCTCGCCCGACCATCCCTCGAGCAGCGCGGCGATGTCCTTGCCGGGTTCCCGGAACGGGTCGACGAGGTAGGCGTCCGCGTTGCCGACCAGCACTCCGCGCCCGTCGATCCAGCCGCGGAGCCGGCCGACGCCGCCGGAGGTGCCCAGGGGGCCGTCGGGTTCGACGGAGAGGTGAGCGCGGGTGCCGACGTGCTCGACGACCTGGTCGGCGAGGTAGGCGGCGTTGACGGCGACGTTCGCGGTGCCGGAGAGGCCGGCACCGGCCAGCCGGCGCAACGCGTGATCCAGCAGGGGGAGGTTGCCGACCGGGCAGAGGGCTTTCGGCACCGCCTCGGTGAGCGGGCGCAGGCGCTGCCCCTCGCCGGCCGCGAGCACCACACCGCAGACGGGAACTGCCGCAGCGGTCACTGCTGACGCTCCCGGGCAGCCGCCGAGCCGGGCGAAGCCGAGTCGGAGGAAGCCGAGTCGGAGGAAGCCGAGTCGGAGGAAGCCGAGTCGGAGGAAGTTGCAGGGCCAGAGGAAGAAGCAGAGCCGGAAGAGGAAGGAGGGGAGCCGGGAACGGGCGCGTCGTAACTGCCGGCGGAGATGGATGGAGGGAGCTCGCCGGAGCGGGGACCGATGCCGTAGATGCCGAGCAGCCGCTCGGTGGGCCAGGTGAGCCGCGGCAGGTCGTCGACCGGGAACCAGCGGGCCTCCAGGACCTCGCCGCCGTCGACGGCCAGGGTGGTGCTGGAGGCGGGCACCCATCCGAACCAGACGGTGTCGACCACGCCGCCGTTGGGATGAACGACGGCGTTCGGGTTGCCGGGGGTCAAATCCGAGTGCTTCAGGCGTACACCTGATTCTTCGAAAAGCTCGCGCGCCGCACCCACAGCGGGCAATTCACGGCGCTTGAGCAGGCCGGCCGGAAGGCCCCAGCCGCGCCCTGGCGGCTGGCGCAGCAGAAGGATGCGCCCGGGGTCGGTGGCCTCGCTGTCGCGGAGGATCGTGACGGCGCCGACCAGGTATTTGGGGGAGACCATGCGGGCGATGTGGCGGCGCACCGGCAGTGGCAGCCCGTAGAAAGCCTGATAGGCGAGGCCGCGGAACTGCCGAGGAATGTTCACGCGGACAAGGCTAACCGGGCGCGCTGTGTGCCTCAGTCGGGGTGGTCGACGAGGGCGATGAGCTGCTCGACCACGGCGTCCGGTTCGAGGGTGCGCTCGCAGACCGCCACCAGCAGTGTTTCCAGGTCGGGGTAACCGAGCTCCTCGGCGAGCCGGCGCAGCGGCACCTCGCTGGCCAGGCCGCGGTCGTGCTTGCGGAGGGTGAGCCCGATGGTGGCGCGGCCGAGACGGACCTTGTCGGCGATGCTGATGCCGGGCTCGTTCGTCTCGTCGAAGTATCTGTTGATCTGCATCTGCGCCTGGCTGGACTTGACGAAGCCGAGCCATTCCCGGCGGGGGCCGCGCGGCGCGTTCGGCTCGACCTCGACGTGCCCGTCGGTCTCGGAGAAGATCTCGACGACGTCACCGTCGCGCAGGGGGGAGCTGAGGGGGGCGAGACGTCCGTTGATGGTGGCGGCGAGGCACTGGTCGCCCTGCTGGGGGCCCAACTCGTACGCCAGGTCGACGGGGGTGGAGGCACTGGGCAGTTCGTAGGCGTTGCCGTGGGCGAACACGGTGATCTGGCCCTCGGCGAGGTCGCATCGCAGTGAGTCGAGGAACTGGCCGGCGTCGGTGGCGTCCTGCTGCCAGTCGAGAACCCGTTTCAGCCAGGTGAGCTGGTCGGAGCCCGGTGGCTCGTCCGCCACCTTGGGATATCGATAGCTGGTGGCGACGCCATACTCCGAGTATCTGTGCATGGTCTCGGTGCGGATCAGCACTTCGACCAGCCGCCCCTCCGGCCCGACAACCGTGGTGTGCAGTGATCGGTACAGGTTGTTCTTCGGCGAGGCGATGAAGTCCTTGAAGCGGCCGGCCACCGGGCGCCACTGACCGTGGATCGCGCCGAGAGCGGCATAACAGTCGGTGTCGGGGCCGTCCACCACGACCGCGAGGCGCGGCAGGTCGAGCGGGACGTTGTGGCCGCCGGCGACGGTGTCTTTCCAGATCGAGTAGTAGTGCCGGGGGCGGGGGGTCACCGCGGCGTCCACCCGGGAGCGGCGCAGGGACGCGCGGGCCTTGGCGGAGACGTCGGCGAGATATTCGTTCCACCCGGGGCGGTTCTTGACGTGCTCGTCGATGCGCGCGTAGGAATCCGGCTCGAGGTGGAAGAGCACCACGTCGTCGAGGTCGCGCTTGAGGGCCTGGATGCCGAGCCGGTCGCAGAGCGGGACCAGCACGTCGAGCGTGGCGGTGGCGATCCGGGCGCGGGAGGCGGGGGAGCGGGCGTCGAGCGTGCGCATGTTGTGCAGGCGGTCGGCCAGCTTGATGACAAGCACCCGGACGTCCTTGCCGGCCGCGACGATCATCTTGCGGATCGTCTCGCCCTCGGCTGCCTTGCCGTAATACGCCTTGTCGAACTTGGTCACGCCGTCGACCAGGTGGCTGACCTCGGGCCCGAAGTCGCCGTGCAGCGCCTCCAGGGTGTAGCTGGTGTCCTCCACGGTGTCGTGCAGCAGCGCGGCGACCAGGGTGGTGGTGTCCATGCCGAGCTCGGCGCAGATCTGCGCGACGGCGAGGGGATGGGTGATGTAGGGATCGCCGGACTTGCGGAACTGGCCCCGGTGCATGCTCTCCGCGATCGCATAGCTGCGGCGGACCACGGCGACGTCGGCGGAGGGGTGGATGCTGCGATGCGTCCGTGTCAGCGTGGCGACCGGGTCGTCGTCGTTGCCCTGGAAATTGAGCAGCGAGCGGAGCCGCTGGGAGAACGACAGGTCCTTGGGCGGCACAGTCCGGGCAGCGGTCGGCAGCGCACGACCGAGAGCGGCGCCGTGGCCGGCGTCGACGTCCACCCGGACACCCCCTCACCGATCGTCCACGCCTCAGCTGAAGCGTGGAGTCGCCCCCGCGGTCTCCCCGCAAGCGAAGCACCTGAGGGGCCTGTTCGCCAAAGGCATCAAGCCACCAAATGAGGTGAATCACCGCGAGCGTCGCGCGTGCCTTACAGCCTAAGCGAGCGAGCGTCATCCGAACGGTCAGTTACCGATAGGCGAACGGTCGAGTCTTGGGCGGAGGCGGCGGTCTCCGCCCTGGTGAGAAGCCCGGCGAAACGCGCGGCGCCACGAACCGGTGACACCCAGTCGCCGACAGTTTCCACCAAGCGGGTGTCGGGGCGCTCCAGCCACGACAGGATCCGCTCGGTTTCCTCGGCCGTGGCGGCCGGCACCGGGCCCGGTCCTGGCAGGACCGTCTCGGCCGTGAGCCGGGCGGCGTCCAGGGTGGGCCGGGGATGCTCGCGGGGTGGCGAGGTGGCCGCGGCGGCCAGCCGGCCGTGCCGGACGACCGAGATCTCCCAGCCGCCCTTGCCGTCACGCCGGGCCGCCACGATCTCCGGCATCCGCGTCAGGGCGTCCAGCCGCTGCATCCGGATCAGCGCGCGGAGCAGGGCGATCAGGCGGGAGCGGATGACGGCTGCCTCCTCGTAGCGCTGGCGGTCGGAAAGGGTCTCGATGCGCTCCAGGATGGCGGAGACGACCGGGCCCGGGTCACCGGACGTGGCTGTCCGAAAGGGGAGGGCGGCACGAACGTCGTACTCCTCGGGGGAGATCTCGTGCTCGCAGGGCGCCGGGCACCGCCCCAGCTCGGCCAGGGCGCAGGCCGGCGTGCGCGTGCGCAGCGAGAGCTTGTGGTTGCACTGCCGCAGGGGAACGGCGTCGTAGACACCCGCGGCGGCCAGCTCTGCCGTGCGCCGCGACGAGAACGGACCGAGATAGGTCGCGCCGTCGTCGGCGAACCGGCGGACCACCGAGAGCCGGGGAAATGCCTCGGCGGTCAGCTTCAGCCAGACCACCCGCTCCGGATATTTCGACCGGCGGTTGTACGGCGGGGCGTGCGCCGCGATCAACCGCAGCTCCCGGACTTCGGCCTCCAGCGAATGCGCGCACTCCACCGCCTCGACCCGGACCGCGGCGGTGAGCATCTCGGAGATGCGGGCCCGTTTCTCACCGGCGGTGAAATAGCTCCGGACCCGGGTCGCGATGTCCTTCGAGGTGCCGACGTAGAGCGGGCGGTCGTCGGCGGCCCGGAACAGGTAGACGCCCGGCACGTGCGGAAGCCCGTCGGCCAGGTGACGCTGGCGGCGCTGGGCGGGCGTCACCGCCTTGGCGAACTCGATCGCGTCGCCCAGGGTGTGCACCCGGAAGCTGCCCAGCCGCTCGATCAGCCCGTGCAGCACATCCACGGTGGCTTTCGCGTCGTCCAGGGCGCGGTGCGTGGGCGTCACCGTGGACCGGAAGAAGTGCGCGAGGGTGCCCAGCTTGCGGTTGGGCACCTCGTCGCGGGTCAGCGCCCGGCGGGCCAGGGCCGCGGTGTCGAGGACCCGCATCTGCGGCCACGGATAGCCGTGGCGGGCGCAGGCGGCCTTGAGGAACCCGACGTCGTAGGGCGCATTGTGTGCCACCAGGACCGCGCCGCGCAGGAATTCCAGCAGGGTGGGCAGAACCGTCTCGATCGGCGGGGCGGGCCGCAGCATTGCCTCGGTGATGCCGGTCAGGACGGTGATGAAGGGCGGCAGCGGCTCACCGGGGTTGACCAGGGTCGCGAACTCACCGAGCCGGGCACCGGCGCGCACCTTGACGGCGCCGATCTCGGTGATGCCGGCGCCGTCAGCGGCGCCGCCGGTGGTCTCCAGGTCGAGCACCACGAACGTCGTGTCCGCCAGGGACAGCGCCGCCGGATCGACCGAGCCGTCGGCGGTCAGCAGCGTGTCCAGAGTGCCCTGCACGTAGGCCGGTTGTGTCACGGGCGGCAACATTAGAGAGGGGGTACGACAGAAACTCCGGCCCGGGGTCCCCTCTCGGGTTCACGCTCACCCTCCGCTCCAGGTCCGCCCGGGTTTCGCCCGGCTTTTGGCCGGCTTTTGGCCGGGGAGAAAAGATCACTTGCTCCGAGCGGCAATTAGGTCCTGACCGGTGTGAGAATGGGTGGATGTCCGCGCCGCTAGACCCCGAGAACCGCCCCGATGACGAGGTGGCGCCGGATGCTGCGGACTTCACGCCTGAGCCGGTCCTGCCGGAAGCCGTCCGCCAGCGGATCATGACGCTGGCCGCCGCCGCGCTGCCCGGCCTGCCCGCCGACGAGATCCCGGTGCCGCTGCGCCGGGTCGCCCGGTTCGCACCGAATCGCCGGGCCCGGCTCGGCGGCCGTGACATCGCCGCCCAGCTGGTCGCCGACCCGCTGTTCCGGCAGCGCATCGGCGCCCGCATCGTGACCGAGGCCGGCGACCTGGGCGCGGCCGTGACAAGCGGCGTCGCCCCGGCCGCCGCGGATCCGGTCGAGGTCGCCGCCCTCGCCTACCTGGCCCGTCCCGTGGGCTGGCGGGAGATGATCGACGCGGCCGGCAACGCGGTCCGCGCCGAGGCCGACACCGCCGCGATCGCCGGGCAGGTGCGAGCCGCTGAGCAGCGTGCCCTCCGGGCCGAGCACGACCGGGCGGTGGCCCGGGCCGAGGCCGACAAGCTGCGCGACGAGCTCGCCAAGGTCAGCCAGGAGCTGGGCCAGCTGCGTGAGGAGTCGCGGACCACGGCGAAGGCCCTGCGCGAGGCGCAGGCCGCCCAGAAACGGGCGAGCGACCTGCTGGCGACGGAGAAGGGGAGGGCGGCGCGGGCCGTCCTCGACCATGAGGCAGAGGTACGGCGTATGCGCACCCGCCTCTCCGATGCCGAAGCCGCCGCCGCCACCGGCAAGCAGGCGTCCAAGGATGCCCGCGCGGTCGACGACGCCCGCCTCTGGCTGCTGCTCGAGACCATCGGCCAAGCGGCCACCGGCCTGCGGCGCGAGCTCGCCATCGGGCCGGTCGAGAAGCTGCCCGCTGACTTCGTCGCCGACACAGCGGCCGACCGCCCCGGCGCTCCCGAGCGCTCCCGGGCCCGCGCTCAGGACACCGACGACCCCGGCCGCCTCGACCAGCTGCTCGCCCTGCCCCGGGCACACCTGGTCGTGGACGGCTACAACGTGACCAAGCGCGGCTTCGCCGACATGTCGCTGGAGCAGCAGCGCAAACGGCTGATCACCGGCCTGGGCGGGATCGCGGCGCAGACCGGTGACGAGATCACCGTGGTGTTCGACGGTGCCGAGCGGGTGCACGGGCTGCCGCCCGCGCCGCGTGGCGTCCGCGTGCTCTTCTCCCGCAAGGGCACCACCGCCGACGAGCTGATCCGCCAGCTGGTCCGGGCTGAGCCGCCGGGCCGTCCGGTGGTGGTGGTCTCCTCCGACCGGGAGGTGGCCGACGGGGTGCGCCGACACGGTGCCTATCCGATGGGTGCGGATTCGCTGCTGCGCCGCTTGTCCCGCTCGTGACTTGCGCTGCCGGTTCGCTGGTGGCTCACGCTGCCCGTCCGCACGTGACTCACGCTGCCGGTTTGCTGGTGGCTCACGCTGCCGGATTGCTCGTGGTGAAAACTGTCGTACCCCTCGCATAGCGTCACTGTCACCGATGGTGATCGGCGCATGCCGGTCCTCCCCGGAGGAGGGGTAATGATCATCGACTGCGGACGGTGTGCGGAGCGCACCGACGAGTGCAACGGATGCCTGATCAGCGTGCTCAACGAGACGCCCGACGGCATTGCTGACCTGACGCCCGGCGAGCTGCGGGCGATCGAGATGTTCGAGCTCGCCGGGTTCGAGGTGGAGCTGCTGGAGACGCCACCACCCCCGGTGGTGGTGCCGATGTTCCCGGCCCGCCGCAACGTAGCGTGATCATGGACGGTGGGGTTCTCTAGGATGTCGGGCATGACGCGGGCTTGGGCTTTCGGCGCCTTCATCGGGCTGCTCGCTGTGCTGGTCGTCTTCGCCGTGCTGGTGGTGCCGTGGCAACGCGCCCCGGCGCCGCGCGCCGACCAGCTGGCCGCGCTCGAGCAGCTGCCCGCCGACCAGGTGGCCCGGGGCCGGGCCTTCCACGCCGAGCTGCGCCCGGGCAATTACCTGGGCATGGGTCTGGGCCTGCTGATCGTGCTCGTGCTGGGGCTGACCCCGCTCGCCGCCCGGCTGGTCGAGATGGCCGGCCGCCCGTTCGGCGACCACTGGCTGGCGCGGGCGGTGCTGGGCGGGCTCGCCGTCGTCCTGGTGGCCGAGGTGGTCACCCTGCCGCTGGCGGCGTGGCGGCACACCATCGTGGTGCGCTACGGGATATCCACCCAGAGCTGGGCCGCCTGGGCGGTCGACCTGCTGAAGTCCTATGCGGTGGGTGCCGTGATCGGCGGGGTCGTGCTGGCCGGTTTCTTCACCGTCACCCACTTCGCGCCCCGTTGGTGGTGGGCGTTCGGTGCGGCGGGTGCGGCCGGGCTGGTCGTGCTGCTCTCGTTCGTGCTCCCGGTGGTCGTCGAGCCGATCTTCAACCGCTTCACCCCGATGCCCGACGGTCCCCTGCGGGCCGAGCTGCTGACCCTCGCCGAGCGCGACGGTGTTCCCGTCAAGGACGTGCTCGTCGCCGACGCGTCCCGGCGCACCCGGGCGGTGAACGCCTATGTGTCCGGCCTCGGCCCGACCCGCCGGATCGTCGTCTACGACACCATGCTGACCGAGGCCACACCGGACGAGGTGGTCTCGGTGACCGCCCACGAGCTGGGCCACGCCAAGGACAACGACGTCCTGATCGGCACCGTCCTCGGTGCTCTCGGCGCGGCCGTCGCCGTGATCGCCCTCTACCTGCTCGGCTCCTGGGGCTGGCTGCTGCGCCTGGCCGGCGTCGACTCCATCGCCGAGCCCCGGGCGATCGGCCTGCTCCTGGCCGTCACCACGGTGGCCGGCCTGGTCGCCGGCCCGGCCCAGGCCTTCGTCTCCCGCCGCGTCGAGGCCCGGGCCGACACCCACGCCCTCGAGCTCACCGCCGACCCACAAACCTTCGAGGCGATGCAGCGCCGCCTCGGCAGCGTCAACCTCGCCGACCCCGACCCACCGCACTGGGAGCACGCCATGTTCGCCTCACACCCGTCCACCGTGCAGCGGATGGCCGCGGCCCGCGCCTTCGCCCGCGGAGCCCGCTGATGGGCACGGCCCGTCCCCGCGGCCCCCGGGGCCCGCTGATGGCTGCGGCCCGTCCCCGCGGGCCCCGGGGCCCGCTGATGGGCGCGGTCCGCGCCTTCGCCCGGGGGGCTTGCTGATGGGGCGCACGCTGCTCGTCACCAATGACTTTCCGCCTCGGCCCGGTGGGATTCAGCAGTTCCTGCACAACCTGGCGGTCCGGCAGCCGGCGGGTTCGGTGGTGGTCTACTCGTCGACGTGGCGTGGTGCCGCCGAGTTTGACGCTGAGCAGCCCTTCGAGGTGGTGCGCGAGGACACCGGGATGCTGCTGCCCACTCCGGCCGTCGCCCGCAGGGCCGCCGAGTTGGCGCGGGCGCACGAGTGCGACACCGTCCTGTTCGGCGCCGCGGCACCGCTGGGGCTCCTCGCCCACGGTCTGCGCCGCGACGCCGGGGTGCGGCGGGCCGTCGGGATCACCCACGGCCACGAGACCGGGTGGGCGGCGCTGCCCGGCGCGCGGAGCCTGCTGCGGCGTATCGCCCGGGGCAACGACGTGATCACCTACCTGGGGGAGTACCAGCGGACCCGCCTCGACCGAGCTCTGCACGGGCTCACCGACCTGCGCCGGCTCGCGCCCGGCGTGGACGTCGACACCTTTCACCCCGGCGTGGACGGTTCCGCGGTCCGCAAACGGTACGGGCTCACCGACCGCCCGGTCGTCGTGTGTGTCTCCCGCCTGGTGCCCCGCAAGGGCCAGGACATGCTGATCCGTGCCATGCCGCTGATCCGGCGGCGGGTTCCGGGGGCGGCGTTGTTGCTGGTCAGCGGCGGGCCGTACCGGAAGAAGCTCGAACGTCTGGCCCGCGAGCACGACGTCGAGTCCGACGTGGTCTTCACCGGCTCGGTGCCGTGGCCGGAGTTGCCGGAGCACTACGCGGCCGGCGACGTCTACGCGATGCCGTGCCGCACCCGGGCCGCCGGGCTGGATGTGGAGGGCCTCGGCATCGTCTATCTCGAAGCGTCGGCCACCGGCCTCCCGGTGATCGGCGGCGACTCGGGTGGGGCGCCGGACGCGGTTCGCGAGGGGGAGACCGGCTATGTGGTCGGTGGGACGGATGTCGCGGCGATCGGCGGGCGGGTGGCTGACCTCCTCGCGGATCCGGAGCGGGCGCGGGCGATGGGTAAGGCGGGGCGGGCCTGGGTGGAGCAGGAATGGCGCTGGGAGAGGCAGGCTGCCCGCCTCACCGAGCTGCTCCAGGGAGCCTGACGTTCTGCTGCGGCGCGCCGCAGACGTGATGAGGTCACCGGCGCGCCGCAGACGTGATGAGGTCACCGGCGCGCCGCAGACGTGAGTGAGTGGGACGGGCACGTTAAGTCGGTGGACGTGCTCGGCCGCGCGGCGTAGGAACGGAACTGGGCTTCCGGCACGCGTAGGACGCGTGCCGTCCGTGCGTCGCGCGCCCAGCCGCGCTTGCGGAGCTCCGCTGACGGACCCCCGGACGGAGGCCCGATGCCGGACCCCACACCTACCGCATCCCCGGAGCCTGCCCGAGACGGTGGCGCATCCGACCCCGACCAGGCTCCGGCCACCGGCGGGGACGACACGCGGCCGGCCGAGAACGAAGCCGCGGATGGGAAAGACGCCCGGCCGGCGGGAAACGGAGCCGTCGGCGGAGGAGACGCGGGGCCGGCCGAGAACGGAGCAGGGGGCGAGGAAGGGGCGCGGGCCGAGACCGGAGCCGGGGGCGGGGATGATTCGGCGCCGGCGGGGGTGGCGGCGATGCTGGAGGAGCAGGATGGCGGGGAGTTGGAGCTGCCGTACTGGCTGACCAGCACCGAAGAAGCCGCCAACACCACCTTCCTGCAGATGCTGCGCCGCCTTCCCCGGCTGCTGCGGGAGGCCTGGCTGCTGGCCTGGCGGGCGAGCCCCCGCACCACAGCCGCTGTCCTGACACTCCAGCTGGCGGCGGGTCTCGCTGCGGCGCTGGGGCTGATCAGTGTGGTGGGTGTCTTCGAGGGGCTGCTGCAGGCCGGTCCGACACCTGAGCGAGTGCGTGCGGCCGTACCGTCGCTGGTTCTTCTGATTGTGGCTCTTGCGGTGCGCGGCCTGCTCTCGTCGGCCGCGACCGCGGCGCATGGCCGGCTGTCGCCGATGGTGTACGAGGCGGCGGAGATGCGCCTGCTTGATCTCACCACCCGCGTTGATCTGGCGACGTTCGACGATCCGGAGTGGCGGGACGCCATGGAGCGGGCCCGGGATCGCGGGATCATGGCCGCTCAGCAGGTTGTTGATCACGGTATCGAGGTGCTGACGAACGTGGTGGGGCTGGCCGCCGCGGCGGGGGTGCTCGCCGTGCTGCATCCGGCGCTGCTGCCGATGCTGGTGCTGGCGGTGGTGCCGACCGGGTGGGCGGCGGTGCGGTCGGCGCGGCTGGGTTACCGCAGCCAGCTGCGGCTGATCGCGGTCTGGCGGCGGCAGCGGATGCTCGCCTACCTGCTGGCGGCGCGGGAGCCGGCGGGGGAGTTGCGGGCTTTCACGGTACGGAGGTTCCTGCTCGCCGAGGTGTCCCGGCTGCTGCGCATCTCCACGAAGGAGGAGCAGCGCGTTGTCGGCAGGCAGGTACGGACGAACCTGATCGGTCAGGCGCTCGGCGGGCTGGCGACGGGTCTGGCGTACGGGATGCTGTGCTGGCTGCTCTGGACGGATCGGATGGACCTGGCCGCCGGCGGTGCGGCCGCGTACGCGATCAATATCGGTATCGGCAAGCTCAGCGAGGTGGCCTTCACCGCGAACCGGGTGTACGAGCAGGGCCTGTATTTCGCGGACTTCCAGGGTTTCTCCGAGATGTCGGAGCAGCATGCCGAGCCGTCGCCGGACCGGCGGGCACCGGAGCGGTTCGGTGAGATCCGGCTGGACGGGGTGACGTTCAGCTACCCGGACGCGGAACGGCCCGCGGTGAAGGATGTCAGCCTGACCCTGCGCCGCGGGCAGATCATCGCGCTGGTGGGTGAGAACGGCTCGGGCAAGTCGACGCTGGCGGCCGTGCTGGCCGGCCTCTACCGGCCGCAGCGGGGGACGGTGCACTGGGACGGTGTCGACGTGACCGGGCTGCATCCGGAGTCGATCCGTGAGCGGATCGCCGTGGTGATGCAGGAGCCGACCCGGTGGCCGCTGTCGGCGCGGCTCAACATCGCGATCGGCAGGCACGACCGCCCGGCTTCCCTGGATCAGGTACGGGAGTCGGCGCGGTCCGGTGACGCGCACGAGTTCGTGATGGAGCTGCCGCGGGAGTACGAGACGCTGCTGTCCCGGCACTTCACCGACGGGGCCGACCTGTCCGGCGGGCAGTGGCAGCGGCTGGCGGTGAGCCGCGCGTTCCACCGGGACGCGCCGCTGCTGATCTGCGACGAGCCGACAGCGAATCTGGACGCGCGCGCCGAGCACGACGTCTACCGCCGGTTGCGGGATCTGGCGGCGGGGCGCACTGTCGTGCTGATCACGCACCGGATGGCGAGTGTCCGCGAGGCGGACCGGATCTACGTGCTGGATCACGGTTCGGTGATCGAGGAGGGCGATCACGACGAGCTGATGGCGGCTGACGGTCTCTATGCGCAGCTGTTCACCCTGCAGGCCAGCGCCTATCAGTCGGCGTGAAGGCGTGTCATAGTTCACCCATGGAGCCGGTGGGTTTGGCCGCGGTCGGTGTCGTGCTGGCGGCGGGCGTGGCGGTCGGGCTGTGGCGGCGGCGCACCGACGGCCGCCTGCGGTCACTTCCGGAAAGGCACAATCAAGAGATGAGCGCTTCGGGTACGACCGGCGAGCGCCTCGATCCCGCCCTGCTGGAGCGGCTCGGGGTGGGCCCGGCACCCGCCACGCTCCTCCAGTTCTCCACGGCGTTCTGCGCACCGTGCCGTGCCGTGCGCCGGGTCAGTGCCGAGGTGACCGCTCTGCTCCCCGGCGTCCAGCACGTCGAGGTGGACGCCGAGAGTCACCTTGACGAGGTGCGGGAGCTCGGCGTTTGGCGTACCCCCACTCTGTTCGTGCTGGACGCCGACGGAAGGGTGACCAAACGTGCGACAGGCGTGCCCACCAAGCCGCATTTGATCGCCGCGCTCGCCGGCGTGCTGCCCTGAGCCAGACCGGCGACGGCTTGGGTCAGGGCAGCGACGGCTGGGTCATGCCGGCGACGGCTTGGGTCAGGGCAGCGACGGCTGGGTCATGCCGGCGACGGCTGGGTCAGACCAGCGACGGTGACGGTTCCGGGACGCCGCGGGTCAGGTTGCGGCTTCCGCGGATCAGCAGCTGGGACGCGGCGGAGGCGAAGAGCACCACCGCGCAGCACGTCAGGACCCGGTCGGTGCCGAATCGTTCGGACAGCGGCCCGGCGAGCGCGTTCCCGATCGGCATGGCGAGGAACGAGGTCAGGTAGTCCCAGGACGAGACCCGTCCCAGCATCCGTTGTGGCACGTTGTCCTGGATGGCGGTCTCCCAGGCGACGTCGAAGAAGATCAGTCCGCAGTACCCGATCATCGCGCCGGCCAGGACCGCGGTCAGGGTGCCGGGCCAGACGTACGCCATCGCCCACACCGGCATCAGCAGCAGCGCCAGCCATCCGGCTCGCAGCAGCCGGCGCGGCCGGAACCGCATCGCCAGCGCGGCTCCGAGGAACCCGCCCAGTCCCTCGGTCGCGGCGATCAGGCCGATCGCGTGCGCGCCGCCGAGCCGCTCGACGGCGACCACCTGCACCAGGACCAGGATCATGCCGTTGGCGATGTGGTAGACGGTGGCGCCGAAGAGCCCGCCGATCAGCCAGTCGCGGATGCGGATCTCGTGCCAACCGGCCGCTAGCTCACGGAGCATCGGTTCGCGGGCGCCGCGGTCCACGCGTACCCGAATGGACACGGCCGCGACCAGCGATGCGAGGAAGCTGACCGCGTTGACCGCGAAGCCGGCCGGCGCGCCGAAGGCGGCGACGGTGATCCCACCCGCCATCGGACCGGCGATGCCGCACGCCGTCTGCAGCATGCTCAGCGTGGCGTTCGCCTGCTGGCGCCGCCCGGCCGGAACCACGGCGGGTTTGATCGCGGTCATCGCCGGGGTGAAGAAGCTGCCCGCGCCGGCCGAGACCACGCTGAGCGCGCAGAGCAGCGCGAGGTGATAGCCGCCGGTCGCGAACATCGTGGCCATGCCGGCGGTGGCGATCATCCGGACCAGGTCGGAGACGACCATGACCCGCTGCGGCTGGAGGCGGTCGGCCCAGACACCGCCGAAGAGCGTGCCGCAGAGCATGGTGACGACCGACGTGGCCATCACCAGGCCGAGGTCGCCGGCGCCGCCGCCGGCCGTGACGACCGCGACGGCGAGGGCGACGGTCTGGAAGCCGTTGCCGACCCAGGAGAGGGCCTGACCGGTGGCCAGCAGCCGGAAGTCACGAGTCATGCTCGAATATTAGTTCACCATCTAACTATTAGCAATCGAATAGTTAGAGCCATGGCAGACTGGTGGCATGGAAGACGGAGTGGATCAGCATGTGGCCCGCTGGGCGACGTTCTGGAAGGACGAGCCCGCGTTCGCGCCCGAGGTCGAGGGCGCGCTGGTCCGGATGAAGAAGATCCTTCAGTGGATCGAGCGGTCCGACCTGGCCGCGTTCGCCGGATCCGCCGACGACTTCACGTTGCAGGACTACAAGACCCTGCACGTGCTCATGGTGCAGCCGTGGCCGACCGAGGCGACGCCGGCGCAGCTGGCCGAGGCGGCGAACGTGACGCGTGCGGCGATGACCAGCCGGCTGGACCGCCTTGCTGAAGCGGAGCTGATCACCCGCCAGGTCGACGGTGCGGACCGGCGGCGGGTGCTGGTCCGGCCGACGAAGAGGGGCCGGGAGATGTGGAACCGGTACATCTTTGAAGGAATCGCCCGGGATCGGCGGGCCCTGAGCGCCCTCTCCGAAGCCGAGCTGATCCAGCTCAACACCCTGCTCCGGAAAGTCCTACTATCCCTAGATGATTAACGGACTGGATCCCCGCGGGCAGCGTTTCGCCGCCGTGCTCACCACGGTCGTCGTCGCGCTCGTGCTGATCACCGGGTCGGGCCTGCTCGCGCTCGCTCAGGCGATCGTCTTCGCGATCACCGCCCACGACCCGCGGCGAGGCCCTTACCCGCTGATCTTCCGCGCGCTGGTGCTGCCCCGGCTGGGCCCGCCCGCCGAACGCGAGCCGGCCGCGCCGGTACGTTTCGCCCAGCTCGTCGGCTGCGCGTTCCTGAGCGTCTCCGCGGCGGGGTATCTCTGCGGTGCGGAGACGCTGGGTCTTGTCGCCGCCGCGTTCGGACTGCTCGCGGCCTTCCTCAACGCGGCGTTCGGGCTGTGCCTCGGCTGCGAGGCGTATCTGGCGTTTCGCAGGCTGAAAACTGGAAACGCCGAAGATGCCCGAAACGCCTAGAACGTCGGCGCGTCGAGGCCCCGGAGCGCCCGGAATCTCAGCGCCTCGCGGCCCGAAACGCCCGGAATCTCAGTGCCTCGCGGCCCGAAACGCCCGGAACCTGGGCGCGTGGAGGCCCCGGAGCGCTTGGGATTTCGGCGCGTCGGGGGCCGGAACGCTCAGAACTTCGGCGCGTCGGGAGCTTCGAGCAGGCCGAGGCGGAGGGCGGTCATGAGGGCCTGCGCCCGGTTCGCCGCGCCCAGCTTCTCGTAGAGCTTCGAGATGTGGGTCTTCGCCGTCGACTCGGAGACGAAGAGCTGCTTGGCGATCCCGGCCACGCTCATGCCGTCGGCGAGCAGGCGGAGCACCTGGCCCTCGCGCGGCGAGAGCTGTGGGCCCGATGGGGCGAGACGGCGTTTCATGGCCTCGGCCAGATCGGCGGCGGTGAACGCGCTGGGCGCCGACGCGGCGTGCCGTGCGGCTGCCACGACCTCGTCCGCCGGTGCGGTCTTCGGCACGAAAGCGCTGGCACCGGCCTCGAGGGCGCCGAAAAGCTGGTCGTCGCCCGCATACATCGTCAGGACCACGATGCCCATGTTCGAGTTGTTCTTGCGCAGGGCGCGGGTGGCCTCGAGGCCACTGCCGTCGGGCAGCCGCAGGTCCATGATCACGACGTCCGGCTGCAGCGCACCGGCCTGGCGCACCGCTTCCGCCGCGGTGGCGGCCTCTCCGACGACCTCGAACTGCCGGTCGCGTTCGAATGCGTGTCGCAGCCCCTTACGGATCAGGTCGTGATCGTCGACTAGGAGGACCTTGGTGCGCCCCGTCGGCGCAGGACTGGTCGACATGCTCGGGTTACTCCCCTTCTGGAGCGGAAACGCTATCCCGCACGCTATCGCGCCGAGGTGGGGTTCCGAGTACTACGGCGACGGTTGTCCCGCTGGGGTGTCGCGGCGTGATCTTGAGACGTCCTCGGATGCGTTCAGCGCGCTCGGCCATGATGGTAAGGCCGTAACGGCCGTCCGGGCGCTCGTCGGCGAACCCCTTGCCATCATCGGACACTTCGATTTCCGCGTAGGGCGGGTCGACGGTGCACGTGACCCAGAGGTTGGAGGCGCCGGCGTGCTTGCGCGCGTTGGTGATCGCCTCCTGCGCGATCCGCAACAACTCCGCCTCGGTGGCGGCGGGCAGCCGCGCTGTCGACTCGTCGAACGTGAAGTGCACCCGCAGGCCGGCGCTCGTGCCCAGGGTCCTCGCATATTCCGCGATGGCGGCGGCGAGGCCACCGTTGCGGTCGACCTCGGAGCGCAGCTCGAACAGGCTCAGCCGCAGCTCGGTGATCACCCGGGTCACCTCGGCGCGCAGCACCCGCAGCTCCTCGGCGGTCTCCTCGGCACCCTCGGGCAGGGTCGCCTGCGCGTTGTCGATGCCGTAGCCGACCATCACCAGCTCCTGGGCGACCCCGTCGTGGATCTCCCGGGCCAGGCGCTGGCGCTCCTCGTTGGTGGCCAGCGAGCGCACGTCGTCGAAGAGCAGCGCGGCCTCCAGCCGCAGCGCGGCCGGGCCGGTCACCTCGGTCACCTGCTGGACCACCACCGACGGGTACGCCCCCGGGGCGTCCGTCTCCAGGATGACCAGCCCGATCGTCCGCACGCCGGCGACCAGCGGCACGACGAGCGAGGAGACCTCGCCGCTCTGGTGCGTGCGCCCCTGTGAGCGGCTGGCGACCTGCGGCTGCTGGGTGGCCCAGGCGTCGGCGATCGCCGAGTCGGCGTCGAGGGTGGTCTCCCAGTCGACCCGCTCGGCCCCGGTCTGCGCCAGCACGACGAGCCGGCCGCCGCCGCTGGCCGAGAGCACCGCGGCCCGATGGCCGGGCGCGACCGCCCGCAGCTCCTCGAGCAGGTGCTCGGAGATGCCGCCCGGGTCGAGGGTGGCGCCGGGAAGCGAACGGGCCACGCTGCGGAGCTGGGTGAGCAGGCGGGTGGCCTCCGCATAGGGCTGCGGTGTCGGCTCCGGCGGCTGGAGCAGCTGGCGCATGGTCTCGGCGGCGAACGTGATGATCGCGCCGAGCACCAGCCACTGCCCGCAGGCCACGAGATAACCCGGTTGGGTGAGGGTGGGATGCCCGTTCGAGCTGTTGGTGACCCCGCCGATCACCATCGCCACCGCGGCGACACCCAACAGGGCCGCGCCCTCGGTGTGCCGGCGGTGCAGCGCCGCGGTGAGCAGCGGCACCGCCAGGTAGGGCAGGATGGCCTCGGCGCCGAAGCCCGCGTCCAGAAGCCCGACACCGTCGGCCGAGGCGGCGATCGAGCCGGCCGCCAGGCCGGTGACCACGACCTCGGCGAACCGGCCGAGCGGCACGAGGACCGGGTGCTCACGGGCGACGAAGGCGGGCACCGCGGCGACCGCCAGCAGGGCGATCCAGACGAGCTGACCGGGATCCTCGGTGGCGGTCAGCGTGAGGACGGCGACCAGCACGAGCATGACGACGCGCGCCACCGCTTCGGCGGGACGCAACCGCGTGGGACCACTGGCTTGGGCTGGCACCTGACGGATGGTAGCGGTCGGGACCGACATCGGCCTGCTGGCAGCCACGCCCCGGGGGAGTGCACTGTCGTACACAGCGGGTAGCCTCCGGTGCATGGCGGACACCTCGACACAGTCGATTCAGGTCCATGCGCCCCTGGCCCGGGTCGCGGCGGTGATCTGCGACTTCCCGCGATACCCGGAGTGGGCCGAGTCGATCAAGCAGGCCGAGGTCCTCGAGGAGTATGAGGACGGGTTCGCGGCGCAGGTCCGCTTCCAGATCGACGCGACGGTGCTGGTCGATGAATACACGCTGGAATACGCGTATGCCGACGACCTCTCCCGCATCGAGTGGCACCTGGTCGAGCCGTCGAAGACGCAGCGGTCCCAGGAGGGCTCCTACGACCTGGTGGAGAACGCCGACGGCAGCACCACCGTGACGTATTCCCTCGCGGTTGACCTGGCCATCGGAATGCTCGGCATGTTCCGCCGCAAAGCGGAGAAACTCATCATGGACACGGCGCTCAAGGAGCTCAAGCGCCGGGTCGAGAGCATGCCCGCGGACTGACCGCGGGCCGAGGGGAGCGCAGATGGCCGGTTCAGCGCGCGAGGAGGCCGAGCGGCTGGTCGCGACGTTCCTCGCGAGGGCGGCGGCGAGCGGCCTGGGCGACGCGGTCGGCGGCCGCGATTCCTCCTCGAGAACGACAGGATCAAGTACAGAAGGATCAAATACCAAAGCTTCTGGTACGCGGGAAGCAGACGTTCTGGGCCTTCTCGGTGAGTCTGTGGCCGGACTTGTCGGCATGGTGTCCAACGCCGGCGGCCATTCGGGCACCTGGTCGACCGGGAGTGCGGAGTGCTGCGTCTGCCCGGTCTGCAAGGTGATCGCCGCGATGCGCGACCCGAGCCCGGAGACGGCCGAGTGGCTCGCCTCCAGCGCCGGTGACATCGCCACCGGTGTGGCCGGGCTGATGCGCGCGTTCTCGGGCATCGCCGGTGACCTGTCCCGCCCGCGCTCGGCGGCTCCCCGCCCGGCGACGCGGTCCGCCGACTCGGACGGGGTCCGTCCCGGCGCGGCGCGATCCGGTGACCCGGACAAGAACTCGTCCACCGCGACGCGGCCCGCCGACTCGGACGGGGTCTGGTCCAGTGCGACGCGGTCCGGTGAGACGGCGCGGGGCGAGACTGGCGAGACGCCGGGCGACGATCCTTCGGTTGATCCCTGGGCGGCCGTCTCCGCCGAGAGTGCCCGTGAGGCCGCGGCGGCGGCGAAGGCCAGGGCGGCCGCCGCTGAACAGGCGGTGGCGCGCGCTGTCGAGCAGGCACGCGCGGCCGCGGCTGCCCGGAAAGCGGGCGCACAGGTACGAAGTGGCCGGGCTGGTGACACCGGCGTTCCGCGTACCGGATCCGGGTCTGATGTCTGGGCCATGGCCACCGCGGAGGCCGCCGCAGACGACGCGGCCTCGCCCCGTAGCGTGGATCATGACCTGGGCGCTTCGGCGCCCGAGGACCGCGACGCGGCACCGGGCGACGGCGCCCGCGCCGGCGACGCGGTGTGAACTGAACCTTTTTCAGCGTGGTCAGGGCCCGGCGCCGGCGGACGGCCCGGCGCCACCGGCTCGATGCCAGGTTGAAAACGGTTCTCTGTTGCAGAGGGGACGGGCAGCGTGACGCTGACCATCGGAATCGACGTCGGCGGTACCAAGGTGGCCGGTGGCGTGGTCGACGAGTTGGGCAACGTGCTCGCGTCGAACCGCCGGCCGACCCCGGCCGACGACCCGGCCGGCACCCGGGACACGATCGTCGAGGTGGCCGCCGAGCTGGCGGCGCAGTAC
Source organism: Actinoplanes sp. GCM10030250 (assembly GCF_042666575.1). Taxonomy (NCBI): domain Bacteria; kingdom Bacillati; phylum Actinomycetota; class Actinomycetes; order Micromonosporales; family Micromonosporaceae; genus Actinoplanes; species Actinoplanes sp. GCM10030250. The sequence continues at coordinate 19,561 of NZ_JBHTDO010000062.1, forward strand.
CCGCAGGCGACCGCGATCGGGATCGGTGCCGCCGCGTGGATCGACGCCGCCGGTTCGACAGTGTTGTTCGCGCCGAACCTCGCCTGGCGTGACGAGCCGCTCCAGGCCTACGTGACCAAGGCCGTCGGCCTGCCCACCGTGCTCGACAACGACGCCAACGTGGCCGCCTGGGCGGAGTTCCGGTTCGGCGTCGCCAAGCACGCCGACGACTCGATGGTGATGATCACCGTGGGGACCGGGATCGGCGGTGGCATCGTGCTGAACCGCAAACTCTGGCGCGGCGCGAACGGCATCGCCGCTGAGCTGGGTCACATCCAGTCGGTTCCGGACGGGCACCCGTGCGGCTGCGGCCGGCTCGGCTGCCTGGAGCAGTATGCGAGCGGCAACGCCCTGGTCCGTTTCGGCCGGGCCGGTGCCCGCCAGGAGCCCGAGCGCGCCACGAAGCTGCTCGAGCTGGCCGGCGGCGACGCGCTGGCGATCACCGGCCGCCAGATCACCGAGGCGGCGCGGGCCGGTGACGGTGTCGCCATGGACGCGTTCGCGCAGGTCGGCTACTGGCTCGGGGTGGCACTCGCCGACCTGGCGCAGAGCCTGGACCCGCAGATCCTGGTGATCGGCGGTGGCGTCATCGACGCGGGGCCGCTGCTGATGGGCCCGGCCGAACGGACGTACCGGGACCAGCTCGCCCAGCGCAACCGGTTCCCGGTGGCCGAGGTCCACGCGGCGCAGATGGGCAACGTGGCAGGTGTGGTCGGCGCCGCCGACCTGGCCCGGCACACGGTTTAGGCGGTACGGGGATGTCCGGGGTTCCGCTGCGGGTGGTCAGCTACAACGTCCACGGGTTGCGGGACGACCGGGCCGCGCTCGTCGGCCTGGTCCGCGACCTCGCCCCGGACGTCCTCGTCGTGCAGGAGGCGCCGCGCCGTTTCCGGTGGCGGCAGAAATGCGCGCTGCTCGCCTCCGAGACCGGCCTGGTGGTGGCCGCCGGTGGCCTACCCTCGCTGGGCAACCTGCTGCTGGTCAGCATGCGGGTGGCGATCCGCCGCACCTGGTGCCTGCGCTATCCGCTCACCCCGGGCCGGCACCTGCGCGGCGCGGTCTTCGCCGAGGCCTCGGTGCGCGGGGCCGCCTTCACGGTCTCCGGCTCGCACCTGGCGACCGACCCCGCCGAGCGGCCCGCGCAGGCGGCCTTCTGGAAAGAGGAGATGGCCCGCGCCGAGGGCCCGCTGATCGCCGCCGCCGACCTCAACGAGGGCCCGGGCGGGAGCGCCTGGCGGATGGTCGAGGACGGCCTGCTCGGCGCCGGCGACGACATACCCACCTTCCCGGCGACCCTGCCACAGCGGCGCATCGACGGTCTCTTCGTGACCCCGGACGTATCCATCCAAAGTTACGAGATCATATCGACGGACCGCGCCCGTGCTGCTAGTGATCATCTGCCGGTCGTCGCGGACCTTCTGCTCCCTTCCTCCCAGCCCTGAGGTCTGCAAGGATCGCCGGGTGCACGACTCCCCCGACCCGGGTGACCGTCGCGACGCCGTCTGTGTGGTGGGCGCCGGCGCCAGTGGTCTCACCGCCATCAAGAACCTGCGCGAGCTGGGCTTCGCGGTCGACTGCTACGAGCGCGAGACGTCCGTCGGCGGCGCCTGGAACTGGCGCCACGACCGCAGCCCGATGTATGCGAGCACCCACCTGATCTCGTCCCGCCCGCTCACCGAGTTCCCCGACTTCCCGATGCCGGACACCTGGCCCGACTATCCCCATCACAGTCAGGTCCTGGACTACCTGGAGCGCTACGCCAGGCACTTCGGGCTCGGCGAGCACATCTGGTACGGCATGGAGGTCGTCTCGGCGGTGCCCGCCGACGACGGCCACTGGGATGTCACCATCCGGTCGACGGGCGGCGGTTCCTCACGGACCCAGCGGTACGCGGCTGTCGTGGTGGCCAACGGGCACAACTGGTCGCCGCTCAAGCCGGAGATTCCGGGGGAGTTCCGGGGGCAGGTTCTGCACGCTGGGGCGTACAAGGACCCGGCGAAGCTGCGCGGTCGCAAGGTGCTGGTGATCGGCGGCGGCAACACCGGCTGCGACATCGCCGTCGAGGCGGCGCAGCAGGCCACCCAGGTGTGGCACTCCACCCGCCGCGGCTACTGGTACGCGCCGAAGTACGTTCTCGGCCGCCCCGCCGACCAGGTCAACGACCGCCTGCTCAAGTGGCGGCTGCCGCTGCGGCTGCGCCAGTGGCTCTACCGGCGCACGGTCCGGCTGACGAACGGCGACCTCACCCGCTTCGGCCTGCCCGAACCCGACCACCAGCCGTACGAGAGCCATCCCGTGGTCAACAGCCAGCTGCCCTACTACCTGGGGCACGGCCGGATCCACCCGGTGCCGGACGTGGCCCGCTTCGACGGCGCGGCCGTCGAGCTCGCCGACGGCAGCCGGGTCGAGCCCGACCTGGTGATCACCGCGACCGGGTACCGGCCGCGTTTCGACTTCCTGGCTCCCGAGCTGCTCGACGCCGACGAGAACGGCCGTCCCGACCTGCACCTGCACTCGTTCGCCCGGCGGCACCCCACGCTCGCCGTGGTCGGGCTGCTCCAGCCGGACTCCGGCCTGTTCCCGCTCGCGCACTGGCAGAGCGTCGCGATCGCCCGCTGGCTGCGGCTGCGTACCACCGACCCGGTCCGCGCCGCGGCGGTGCAGCAGAAGGAGTCCACCCGGTCGCTGACGAGCTGGTCGCGCCGTCAGGTGCTGCCCACGTCGCGGCACTGGTTCGAGGTGGACCACGTCGACTACCTGCGTTCCCTGGAAGGCCTGTTGAAGCAGATGGAGACGGCGCCGTGAAGTCCGACCTGCTGCGTTTCCAGGACTGGACCGATCCGGTGCCGCCGGCCGACCGCGAGGTCGTGGCGCTGCTCCCGGACGAGACCGAGGACCAGCCGCCGGTGCTGTTCGTGCCGGGGCTCGGGCACGGCGCCTGGGCATTCGCGGAGCACTGGCTGGGCCACGCCGCGAGCCGGGGCTTCCCGGCGCACGCGGTCACCCCGCGGGCCGGCGGTGACCTGCGCGCGCAGGTCCACGACGTGGTGCAGGTGGCGGCGTCGCTGCCGCGGCAGGCCGTGCTGGTCGGCCACGGCGTCGGCGCGCTGGTGGTGGCCCGTGCCCTGGGCCGCTATCCGGCCCGGGCGGCGGTCCTGGTGGCGCCGGTGCTGGACGGCTGGGCGGCGCTCGGTGCCACGCTGCGGAGCAACCCGTTCGGCACGCTGCCGGCCCTGTTCGGCGGCCGGCTGCGGCTGTCCGCCCGGCAGCTGTTCGCGAGTGAGCTGCCGGCCGAGGAGGTCGCCGCGTACCTGGAGCGGATCGACGCCCGTCCGCGCGCCGAGCTGATCAGCCGGTCACCGCTGCCGGAGCCGGTCGGCGCACCGCCCACCCTCGTGGTGGGCAGCCCCGACGACCGGATCGTGCGCCGGGCGCCCCTGGACCGGGCTGCCGCCCGCTACGGCGGTGCGCCGCTGCTCTTCCCCGGCATGGGTCACGACCTGATGCTGGAGAGCGGCTGGGCCGAGCCGATCGACGCGATCCTGGACTGGCTCGGCAAGCAGCTGCCGTCGCGGGACCACTGACCCCTTCCGGCGGGGTCACTGACCCTTGCCGTCGCGAGATCACTGATCCTTACCGGCCGGGTTACTGATCCTTGCCGGGGGGTGGTGCTGATCTTTGGCGGGGGACTCGGCGGCGGGGTGTGTCGGCGGGTAGCTGCTCGGCGAGCCGTCCGGTGTGGTCCAGGGCGGTCAGGTAGGCCCGGGCCCAGGCCAGGATGTCGTGGCGGGTCAGGTGCCGGCGCATCGCGGTCATCCGGGCCTCCAGGTCGGCGGGCTCGGCCTCCATGGCCCGCAGCAGGGTCTCCTTGAGCCCGTCGACGTCGTGCGGGTTGACCAGGAAGGCCTGCTCCAGTTCGGCGGCCGAGCCGGCGAACTCGCTCAGCACCAGGGCGCCCGCGCCGTCCTCCCGGGCGGCGACGAACTCCTTGGCGACCAGGTTCATCCCGTCCCGCAGCGGGGTCACCACCATCACGTCCGCGGTCTGGTAGAGGGCGGCCAGCTGGGAACGGTCGAACGGCTGGTTCAGGTAGTGGATGGCGGGCTCGCCGACCCGGCCGTACTCGCCGTTTATCCGGCCCACCTCGCCCTCGATCCGGTCACGCAGGTCCCGGTAGCTCTCCACCCGTTCCCGGCTCGGCACGGCCACCTGAACCATCACCGTGTCCCGTACCTTCACGTACCCGTCCCTCAGCAATTCGCTGTACGCCGTGAGCCGGTGCTCGATGCCCTTCGTGTAGTCCAGCCGGTCCACGCTGAGCAGCACCCGTTTCGGCTGCCCCAGATCGTGCCGCAGCTGCTTCGCCTGGCCCACCACGTCGGGCCGGCTGGCCAGTGCCCGCATCTCGGCGACGTCGATCGAGACCGGGAATGCTCCGGTGCGTACCGTCCGGCCCTCCACCGTGATGGCGTCGTCGGTGACCACGGCACCGAGCAGTTTCCGCGCCAGCTGGGCGATGTTGTGCGCCGCCTGCTCCCGCTGGAAGCCGACCAGGTCGGCGCCGAGCATCCCGCGCAGCAGCTCGACCCGGCGGGGGAGCTGCATGAACAGCTCGGGCGGCGGGAACGGCACGTGCACGAAGAACCCGATCAGCAGGTCCGGGCGCAGGTCCCGGAGCATCTCCGGCACCAGCGAGAGGTGGTAGTCCTGCACCCAGACGGCGGCGCCCTCCTCGGCCACCTCGGCGGCGGCGTCGGCGAACCGCTGGTTGACCATCCGGTACGTCTCCCACCAGTCCCGGTTGAAAACCGGCTGCTGCACGGCGTCGTGGTAGAGCGGCCACAGGGTGGAGTTGGCGAAACCCTCGTAATAGCCGCGCAGCTCGTCCTCGGTCAGCGAGACCGGACGCAGCCGGAGGCTGCCGATGTCGGACATGGCGGGTGCCGGGCCCACGCCACCGGCCCATCCGACCCAGGTCGCGGGTGTCGGCTGGAGGATCGCGTGCAGGGCGCTGGCGAGGCCACCTGGGCTTCGGCGCCACTCGCAGGCGCCGTCCGGGGCGGCGTTGTCATCGAGGGGCAGGCGGTTGGCGACGACGACGAGGGAACTCTGACGCATCACCGTAGGTTACCGACTGAACACCGATCTCTGTCTATGCGGTGGGGCCTGTCTCCGTCGGCGAACCCTTACACGACGGCGCCGTCGTCGAATTCGTCGTCGTCGTCACCCGAGCGCAGCCGCCACACCAGGGTGACCGCGCCGCCGACGATCGCGGCGAAGCCGATGAGCGTGACCAGGTGCGGGTCGATCGGGATCAGGGTCGGGAAGAGGAAGAGCACGAACCCCAGCACCACACCGAGCAGGCCCATCACCGCGTATTTCGAGATCCGCGGCATGGGCGGGGGCGGCGGTGGGACATAACGCTCGTCGTCGTCGAACTCCTCGTCGTCCGGCAGGCCGGTGCCGAAGGTGTCGAGTCCGTAGAGGATCGACGGCTCCTGCGGGTCGGTGCGCCGCCGGTTGAGCGGCGTGCCCTCCTCGGTCACCGGGCGGCCCGGACGAGGCGGCTCCGGCTGCGGCTGCTCCTGTGGATCGACGTTCTCCGTCGACGGCCAGGGTGCGGCGTCCTGCTCGACCGTGGTGTGGAAGCCGGCAATGATCTTGTCCCACTCGGCGTCCACCTCGGCCTGCGGCCGGGGATCCGCCGGTGGGGGCGTGGGCAGGGCTCCGCCGGTCACCTTCTGCAGGTGCTCGCGTGCCGTCTCCAGCATCGTCCGGTCGACGAAGAGCCGGTCGATCGGCCGCGCCGGGAGCGTGGTGGCCCTCAAAATCGGGTTCAGATCGGCCGTCGGCTGAAGATATGCCGCGATGCCACCAGCCGCGAGCACGTCGAGCATATGCTCGCCCACCCGCGGATCCACGTCTCCCGCCGCTGCGAAGTCAGCGGCGTCGAGCCCGTTGTCGCGCCGCCCGCGACGGGCGCCACCCGTTGTCACTGATGCACACCCCCTTGCCGACCGTGCCTTGAATGGTGACACGGCAGGCACCTGTTGCGGGAGTGCGATTGTGGCGCGCCGCTCCCGCTTCGTACGCTTCTTCCGCCCCGGACGCACGGTGGTAACCGCTGAAAGGACGTCAGTGTTCTACTGGCTGCTGAAGTTGGTGGTCCTCGGACCGCTGCTGAGACTGGTCTTCCGCCCCAAGGTGGAGGGCTTGAAGAACGTTCCCCGGACCGGCCCGGTCATCCTGGCCTGCAACCATCTCTCGTTCTCCGACTCGATCTTCACCCCGCTGATCATGAAGCGGAAAGTGACGTTCGTCGCCAAGGCCGAATACTTCACCGGCAAGGGGATCAAGGGGTGGTTCTCCCGGATGTTCTTCACCGGTGCCGGGACCATCCCGGTGGACCGTTCGGGCGGTGAGGCCGCCCAGGCGGCGCTGGACACCCTCCTGAGAGTCCTCAACGAGGGCAACATCGCCGGCATCTACCCGGAGGGCACCCGCTCGCCCGACGGGCGTCTCTACCGCGGCAAGACCGGGGTGGCCCGGCTGGCGCTGGAGAGCGGCGCCCCGGTGGTGCCGGTGGCGCTGCTGAACACCGACCAGATCCAGCCGACCGGGACGCTGATCCCGAAGGTCAAGCGCGTGCGGATCCGGATCGGCAAGCCCCTCGACTTCTCCCGCTACGCCACCCAGCGCGGCGACCGCTTCGTCGAGCGCGCCATCACCGACGAGATCATGTACGAGCTGATGGCCCTCTCCGGCCGCGAGTACGTCGACATCTACGCCTCCACCCTCAAAACCACAGTAGAAGCCCCATCCCGCCCCAAAACCACCAACCCGGTCCGCCCCAACCCCTGACCGCGCGCCGGTTGGGGTTACCCACTCAAGACGAGGGGTCCGAAAACGACCAGCACAGCGAGGTCGTTTCGGGCCCCTCTTCTCAGCTGCCCATCCCGGCTCGGCGGCGGAGGGCCTGCACGTCGGTGACGACGATGCGGCGGCCCTCGGTGCGCAGCCAGCCGCGGCTGGCGAACGAGCCGATCGCCTGATTGACGCTCTGCCGCGAGCCCCCGGCCATCTCGGCCAGCTGGCTCTGGTTCAGCTCGATGGTGATCATCGGAGCCTGGCTCTCGCCGGAGAGGCGGACCAGGGTCTTGGCCACCCGGCCGGGCAGGTCGAGGAAGACGTGGTCGGCGTTCTGCTCGGTGAGGCGGCGGATCAGGCCGCCGACCGAGCGCATCACGGCGTCCAGGATGCGCGGGTTCGAGTGGACCAGGTCCATGAAGGCGGCCCGGGACAGCGAGAGCGCCTGGGAGTCCTCGATGGCCTCGGCGGACGCGCTGCGGGTCGAGGCGTCCAGCAGGGAGACCTCGCCCAGCACGTCGGGCGGGCGGACCACGGTGAGCACGGCGCGCTCACCGGTGGGTGCGGTACGGAAGACGGCGACGGCACCGCGCTTCATGATGATCAGAGAGTCCCCGGGGTCGTGCTCGACGAAGAGGATCTGCCCCTTGCGGTAGTGACGTGGCACGGCTGTGGCGATGACGCGATGCCGAACGTCCGGCTCCAGCCCGGCGAACATGTCCACGCCGGTCAATGCGTCGCCGTTATCCGGCATGCGGTGGTCCACGGCGTTATCCCTCCCCCGATGGGGACCGCGTCGACCCGGCCGGCGCCGGCCCCACGACGCGAACGATCACTAATAGCACGAAGCATGCTCCGAGCGCCATTCCCAGCCCGGACATCGAAGCTCACCCCGTACGATCATGTCGCTTCGGTAGCATTCTGTAAACCACCCATCGCCTTCTGTGATTGTCGCCCACGCTGTCCGTCTCTTTAGCGGCATGTGTCGAGATAATCCCGCGGTGCCGGATGATGAGCTTCTTCGATCGACACTGCGCGACCAGTGGCATCTCGTTCCGACCGAGATCACCGCGCGTCCGGTGACGCTGATGTCACGCGGCTGGGACATCACCGCGGGCTCCGAGCGCTACGTGGCCCAGCTCGCCGAGAGTGGCGCACGGCAGCCGATGGAGGCCGGGCTGATGGCGGCCGAGCACCTGCGGGCGGTCCGGGTCCACGCCGGCGAGCCCGTCCGTACGCTCGGTGGCGGGCTGACTGTCGAGACGCCGCACGGGGCCCTCGCCGTACTGCGCCGTCTGCCGGGGCGGCATCTGGACGGGCGGGATCCGGTCGATCAACAGTGGTGGGGCGAGCGGCTGGGTGCCGTACACCGTGCTCTTCAGGATTTTCGCCACCCGGGCCTGCGACCGTGGCAGCCGCTCGACCCCGACGCACCCCATCCCGAAGCGGAGCCCTGGCTCCGCGAGACGGTCACTGCGGCGATGACCGCCGCCACCCGGCTGACCGTGACTGATCAGCTGACGTACGGCGTGCTGCACGGCGACCCGGCGCCGGACACGTTCGTGCTCGACCCGGGCACCGGACGGTCCGGGCTGCTGCACTGCGGTGCGAGTGGCACCGGGCCGCTCGTCTACGACGTGGCCGCCGCGGTGGCCTACGCCGGTGGACCGGACCATGCCGGCGAACTGCTCGACGGCTATCGCGCGGCCGGGCCGGTGAGCGCCGACGAGATCGACGCGGCGCTGCCCGTCCTGCTGCGCCTGCGGTGGGCCGCGCAGGCCGACCGGGCGGCGCGGTACGGCTGCGAGGCGAAGCTGAACATCGCCAGAGAGGCCCTGGAATCCATGCCCGGATGACGATGGGCAAGGATGGCGGCAGTCAGTCGTCAGTCCGTCTTCGGGCGGAAGGGATGGGGAGGTCGGATGGGGATCTACCGCTATTTCTACGACTGCGAGTTCATCGAGGACGGGCGCATCGTCGACCTGGTCTCGATCGGCGTCGTCGACGAGTTCGGCCGTGAGTTCTACGCGGTCAGCACCGAGTTCGACGACACCCGCGCCGTGCCGTGGGTGCGCCGCAACGTGCTCGACAAACTACCGTCGCCGTCCGACAAGTCGTGGCGCAGCCGGGAGCGGATCCGTGAGGACCTCCACGAGTTCCTGATGGAGCCGATCCGCGGCCGGGACGAGCAGATGGAGCTCTGGGCCTGGTACGCGGCGTACGACCATGTGGCGCTCGCCCAGTTGTGGGGTGCGATGCCGGCGCTGCCCCGGGAGATTCCCCGGTTCACCAAGGATCTGCGTCAGCGGTGGGACGACCTGGGCCGGCCGAAGCTGCCGGAGATGGCCGGCCGGCATGACGCGCTGGTGGACGCCCGGCACAACCTGGCCCGGTGGAACGTCATGACCGCTCTCAGTGGTAGCGACTCCACGGCATCCTCATGAACGGCGGCGGCTTTCCAGGGGCGGCACGCACTCGCGCATGATCGCTTGGATGTCGGTCTCGGAGGGCGCGGCGCCGAGATCGCCGTTGCCGGGGCGGGCGCGAAGGCCGTCGATGACCAGCTCCAGATAGCGCTCGTAGAGCCCGGGGCGGCAGCCGGCGCTGTTCTGCGCCAGGTCGGTGACCATCGCCATGATGATCGGGAAATCCTGGAACCCGGCGTCCGGGCGCAGTGACCCCTCGTCGTGCGCGCGGGCCATCAGCTGCTCGAGCAGCGGGACGATCTGCTCGCCCGCCCTCGTGAAGTGGTGCTGGTCCATGCTCAGCGCCGCGTCACGCAAGCCGCGGTCGCGGGCGTGCATCCGTGCCGACCGGCGCAGAAAGTCGGTCAGCCCCTCCCACCCCGACGGCGCGTTCAGCGCCTCCTCGGCGAGGGTGACGAGATCTTCCAGGCGATCCGTGAAGATCGCCTCGACCAGCGCCTCCTTGGTGGGGAAGCGGCGGTAGACCGTGCCGACGCCGACGCCGGCGTGGTGCGCCACGTCGTCGAGCGTGGCGGCGAAGCCCCGGGCCGCGAAGACCTCCTGCGCCGCCTCGAGGATCCGCTCCCGGTTGCGCTGGGCGTCGCGCCGCAGGGGCCGGACCTCCGTGTCTGTCATGTGGCCAAGCCTACATTCAAGTGGAGGTAAGTCCTCAACTTCTGCTGCTAGCCTGCCGATGTGGAGGACGAACCTCAACTTATGGCTTCACGGCGGGAAGGCCCACGCATGAGCACCCTTACTGATCGACCACGCGCCGCCGAGGATGAGACCCAGGCGCCGTCCAACGGCCGCTGGTGGGCGCTCGTCGTGCTGGCGCTGGCCCAGCTCATGGTGGTGCTGGACGCCACGATCGTGAACATCGCACTGCCCACCGCCCAGGCCGACCTGTCGTTCGACGACGCCGGCCGGCAGTGGGTGGTGACCGGGTACGCGCTCGCCTTCGGCAGTCTGCTGCTGCTCGGCGGCCGGCTCTCCGACTTCTTCGGCCGCAAGCGGATGTTCCTCATCGGGCTGGTCGGCTTCGCGCTGGCCTCCGCGCTCGGCGGCGCCGCGCAGAACCTGGAACTGCTGATCGTCGCCCGTGCCCTCCAGGGTGCCTTCGGTGCCGCGCTGGCACCGGCAGCGCTCTCGCTGCTCTCCACGACGTTCACCCAGCCGGCCGAGCGCGGTAAGGCGTTCGGCATCTTCGGCGCGATCTCCGGCGCGGGCGGCGGCATGGGCCTGCTGCTCGGCGGCGTCCTCACCGAGTACGTCTCCTGGCGCTGGTGCCTCTACGTCAACCTGCTGATCGCCGCCATCGCCGTCGTCGGCGCGCTCACCAAGCTCCGCGACGAGCCGGTCCCCGCCCACGGGAAGATCGACATCCCCGGCACCGTGACCGCCGTCTCCGGCCTGGTCGCCCTCGTCTACGGCCTGGCCAACGCCGAGACGGACGGCTGGACCGCCGCCATGACCCTCGGCCCGATCTTCGCCGGACTGGCGCTGCTCGGCCTCTTCATCGGCATCGAACGCCGCGTCGCCCACCCGCTGCTCCCGATGCGCGTCGTGCTCGACCGCAACCGGGGCGGCTCCTACGCCTCGATCGCGATCGCCGGCGCGGGGATGTTCGGCATCTTCCTCTTCCTCACCTACTACCTGACCGCGGTGCTCGGCTTCACGCCGATCAAAACCGGCCTGGCGTTCCTGCCGATGCTCGGCTCGGTCATGCTCACCGCCACCACCGCCGGATCCATGCTCGCCCCGAAGATCGGGCCGCGCCCGCTGGTGCCGGTCGGTGCGCTGGTGGCGGCCGGGGGCATGCTCCTGCTCACCCGTCTCGACCTGGACTCCACGTACGCCGGAGGGGTTCTTCCCGGCCTGATCATCATCGGCCTGGGGCTCGGCCTCGTGTTCGCACCTACCCAGAACGCCGCCACCTCGGGCGTCGAGCACCGTGACGCGGGTGTCGCCTCCGCGATGATCAACACGGTGCAGCAGATCGGTGGCTCCATCGGTACCGCTCTTCTCAGCTCCTTCTTCGCCACGAAGGTCGCGGATTACGCGGCTGGTCATGCCGCTACGCCTCAGTTGCAGCTCGAGGCTCAGCTTGCTGGGTACCACACGGTGTTCTGGTGGTCGGCGGGGTTCTTCGTGCTGGCTGCGGTGGTTGCCGCTGTGCTGTTCCGGACCGGGCCGCTGGACGTCGACCCGGATGCTCCGCCGGCACTCGCGCACTGAGTCTTCGTTGTGCCGCGCCGGCGTTGCCCTCATACGGGCGGCGCCGGTTTCGGCGTTTCCGCCCTCCGTCGAGCGCTGGCAGATCTTGTGGAGTTGTCCGGCAACGGGGTGCCCGAAGCCCTCAAGATCGCGGGAGGGGCGGGGCGGGG
>NZ_JBHTDO010000063.1:0-28720 GCF_042666575.1 Actinoplanes sp. GCM10030250
GGGAGTCTCGTCCTATGTCGACACCGGCCACCCACACCTGCCGTGACCAGCACCGTCAGGTTGGAAAAGGCTCATTGGGCCCGCTTATCTGCAACCTTGGCCAACCGCTGCACACAGCCAGGGATATCGTGCTGCCACTCTTCAACGCTGCATGCCCTATTCGGCGCCTTGCCCGGCACCGCAGCGAAGGCGCTGCCCGGTGCCGCCACCGCCCAGGCAATTGAAGCCACCACCATCACGAAGATTGTCGTGAGAAGTGCCAACCCCCGCCGCAGCATTTCAGGCCTCCAGCTCGGACGGGATGGGAACCACCGTCTGGGGTGGCGATCCCGGGGTCGTGTCCAGGTGTTCGAGGAGGCCTTCGACGTAGGACACGTCGACTCTCACCTTCTGGACTCGTCCGTCGACGTCTCGCATCACGAATTCTCGGAAGCCCAGGCGGTGCTGGGAGGAGGTGTCGACCTGGGAGAGGGACGCCAGGGTCGCCTCGTAGCCGTCGTGGACGGGGACGCGTAGGAGGCGGAGGGCTTCGGAGGCGATTTCCTGGTCTTCGGCGATGCGGCCGACGAAGACGGTGGAGACCAGGTTTTGGACGTCGAGGCCGAGGATGTCGCGGGGGTTCTGGGAGGCGACCAGGGCGGCGAGGTTCCACTTGCGGGAGTCGCGGGCCAGGCGGACCAGGAAGGAGCGGCCGGAGCGCCAGCCTTCCATGAAGTGTGCCTCGTCCAGGCCGACCATTTTGCGGGAGGACATCGAGCCGCCGTAGCAGCGGCGGACGGCCAGGCGGTGTGCGGTGTGCAGCATCGGGAGGGCGAGGGATTCCTCGGCGGACCAGTACTCGCGTTCGATCTTCAGGTCGGGGAGGCGGAGGCCGGCCATGGTGATGACGGTCAGTGCGGCGTCGGAGCCGAGGAGGTGCTGCGGGGGGTGGCCGAAGAAGAGGAGGGCCAGGGGCATCTCGGCGGTGTCGAGGAGCAGGTTCGCCAGTTCCTTGCCCTCGTCGTTGTCCAGGCTCTGGAGGGTGCGGACGACGTCGTCCAGCGTCGACGTCTCCTCGGCCGGGACCTGGCGGACGGCGTGGCGCAGCAGGGTCGCTGTGGACGCCTCCTTGGCGACCTGGGGCGGGACCAGCATCGAGCAGATGTCCTGGACCAGCATGCGGCGTTCGGCGCGGGCGTTGGAGACGGCGATCTCGTATTCGCGGTCGCCGGAGGGGCCGGTGGAGAACTCGGAGCGGACCGGGGTGGGGATCAACGCGTACGGCGCCAGCGTGCCCTGTTCCGACCCGGTCAGGTTCAGCACCCGTGAGTAGGGCCGGAGTTCCGGCATCTGGGCCAGCCGGGCGAGCGGGCCGGACGGGTCGAGCAGGGTGACCTGGACGCCGCGGCGGGCGTTCAGGTAGCCGAGGGCGCCCATCAGCGTCGACTTGCCGCCGCCGGGTTCGGCCACGAAGACGCCGAGGCCGGAGCGTTCCCGCACCTCCATGGGGAAGTGCAGGTCGAGGAAGACCGGCCGGCGGCAGGTCCCCGCGGTACGCCCGATCAGGTCACCACGCCGGTCACCGACGTTGGAGGCGGCCTGGGGCAGCGCCGCCGCGAGCAGTTTGACCGGCATCCGGCGTACGTATCCGGTGTTGGCGATCGGCTCGCCGGGGATGAACTCCCGGGCCAGCTGGTCCTGGTTCTTCGGGTGTTGCAGTGAGATGCGCAGCTCGCGGGAGTAGAGCTGGATGAGCCGCCGGGCCCGCTCCAGGCACTCCTCGCGGGTGGCGCCGCCGACGGCGATCCGGTGCCAGCCGTGCGCACGGGCCGACTCGACGGGCAGGCCGGTGGTCATCTCGTCGCCGATCACCAGGGCGCGCTTGGCGAGGCGTTCCAGCTCCGGGGGTGCGTCGATGCCGTGCTCCGCGTAGTCCAGCTGCTGGGAGCGGATCATGCGGAGCCGGTGCTCGAGGTTCTTGAAGGAGCTGTTCGAGCCGAGGATGTCGATCCGGGAGGAGAGCTCCATCGGCCAGGGCAGCCGCTCGTGGAAGTGCATCCACGGCTCGTGCTTCTCCGGGATCTCCAGCGGCTCCATCCGGCCCACCGACAGGACGGCGACGTGCCGCTCCTCGCCGGACATCCGGTTGACCAGCTTCACCGTCGAGCCGTAGGGGGTGCGGTAGCGCTCGACCTGCTCGGTGAGGGCCAGCAGGTCACCGGTCTCCCAGTGGCCGTTGGAGACGGGGGAGAGCAGGCCCGGCGGTGCCATGCAGAGCGCCACCGAGCGGTAGAGCAGCCACTCCAGCTCCTGCGGGGTGACGCGGCGGCCACGCATACCAAAGGCGTTCAGCACCTCGTCGAACTGCTCGACCGTACGCCCGAGCTTGCGCCGCTCGTTGTCGGACGTGCCCTTGCCGAAGGCCCGCAGGATGCGCTCGGAGAACGTGTCGCCGAGCGAGCGCCGGGCGAAGGTCACACCCAGGTACGTCTGGCCCTCGGCGTGGTTGACCGAGAGCAGGTGACGCTGCGCCGCGACCAGGTGGTTCGACCAGGAGGTCGCGCCGTGCACGTCGGGGAGTGGCTTGGCGGTGAACGAGTCGACAGTGCGGGCCCACTCGTCGGCCGGGAACGGGCGCGTGGTCCGGCGCAGGTGCAGCCGGAATCCGGCGAGTCCCGCGTACTGCTCGGAGATGGCGCTGAGCAGTGCCTCGCGCTCCGCGTCGGGCCGGAACGCCCACCGCACTTCCGGCAGCTGGTACCAGGCGGTGACGGTGCTCTGTGTGAAGGTCAGGTGCCCGGCGATCTCGCTGATCGCCAGCTCCATGGCCGGGTCGCGGTCGTTGAACTTGAGCTTCTGCGGCCGCATCGACGTGGCGGCCTTCGGCTCGTTGCGCTTGATCGCCTTCGACTTCTCCGGCTTGGCGGGTGCCTTCTCCTTGCGCCTGGCGGGCGCTTTCTCCGGCACCGGCACGGGCAGCGGGGCGGGCTGCTGCCACTGCGGAACGGCGGGCGCGGGCAGCGGAGCCGACGTGGGCCACTCGTCGAACTCACTCCAGTCATCCTCGTCCGGCGCAGGAGCGACAGGAGCCGCAGGAGCGACAGGAGCCGCAGGAGCGACCGGAGCCGCAGGAGCGACCGGAGCAGGGGCGATAGCAGGAGCAGCGGAAACCGGCGTAGCGGCGGGAGCAGCGGAAACCGGCTCAGGAAAAGCAAGAGCGACCGGCCCGGCATCCCGATGCCCGTTGCCATTGACGGGTGCAGGCCCAGGCGCCGGCGCCCGGTCGTTGATCCCGAACCCACGATCCGGTTCGGACTCCACCGGCTTCGCATAAAGATCACTCGGACGGGTAGCCGTCGTACCACCGAAGAGATCGAGGAAGGGTGAGTCGATGTCCATCGTGGTGTCCACCGCCGCACCGCGGGGACGGACCGGCTGCGGCGCCTGGAACACCCCTACTCCACCGTGTCCGGGCGCGGTGACGAGCTCTTCCGAGCCGTCCAGCGGGTCGGGCGGTGAGTAGTTGTTCGAGCGCACACCGTTACTTTGCCTGCCTGTCGACGAGGCATCCGCGCGGGGATGCCCGTGCGGAGGAGTTCCGGTCATGCGGAGACCCCACCGAAAGGCACGACAGTCCAACTGGTCATACCAACTCCTCCCGAACCCGGATGCGAGTGGCGACAAGTCTCGGATCGCGTTGCTCCACGGCCGGCTCGCGGGTGCGGCGCCAGTCGGTGAGCGCGGTGCGGATGACGACTCGAGCCGGCCGGTCGGGGTCGACGTGACGGAACACGTACGACGTGGTGACCATGGCCAGGGCGATCTCCCAGGCCGGGAACGGGTCGAACTCGAGCGTGATCAGATAGTGGAGGAACATGAAGAGCGGGACCAGCACGACGAACATCCCGTACTGCGCATAGGGCAGGTGGACGGGCAGCGTGTATCCGGGCGGGCCCAGATAGACAAGGCGGGCCCGGTAGATGTCGTCGTCGGTCCGGAGCCGCATCTCAGTTGAAGATCAGCTTGATGATCGACTCGCCGACGAAGAAGAGCGTCGCGGCGCCGGCGATGAACGCCAGGCCCACGATCGCGATCGCCGAGCTGGTGAGCACCTTGGAGATCTCGCCACGGCTGGCTCGGCCGATGAAGATCACGCCGAGGATCGCGAGCAGGATCGGTGCGATGTTGCTCGCGAAGAAAGTGACGATTCCTTCGGTGTTGATGCTGCCTGATGGCTCCGCCGCCAGGATGGCGAGCTCAGTGGCGATCATCGGTAAACCTCCCCGTGTCCGGTAAGGGGGTACGGACACGCTGCAGTGGTGAACCCGTACGGCAACGCCCATATCGTGCTACCTCTGACTCACCACGTCGAGTGAGTCGTTCGGGCACTGCCATGCTCATCTGCTCTCTTCGGTTACTTCATGATGCCCAGTTCCGAAGAGTACGGCTCGTACTTGCGAGCAACAAGCGCCCGTTTCGTTACTCAAGGTGAAGGAGTGCGTGAATTTCAGTCACGTGGCATCGTACACGTGTTCGAAAGACTGCCGCCCCGTACCCTTTGTGTGTGCCGACAAATGTGCCGACAAAGCCGACGGAAGCGCAGCTCAGCGGCGCTGAGTTGCTTCGGCGAGATCACCCGGTGGTGATGGGCGTCCTCAATGTGACGCCGGATTCGTTCTCCGACGGTGGGAGATACACCGACGTCGACGCCGCGGTTCACCATGGCATCGCACTTTTTCGCCAGGGCGCGCACGTCATCGATGTGGGCGGCGAGTCCACCAGGCCCGGCGCGGAACGCGTGGACGCCGCGACGGAGATCGCCCGGGTGGTTCCGGTGATCGAGCGGTTGTTCGCCCAGGGCGTACCGGTTTCCATCGACACCACTCGTGCCGCGGTCGCGGAGGCCGCCCTCACCGCCGGTGCCGTGGTGATCAACGACGTCTCGGGCGGGCTTGCCGACCCGGGCATGGCGGCGGTCGCGGCCGCCGCGCGCTGTCCCTGGGTGCTGATGCATTGGCGGGGTCACTCCCGTGACATGCAGAAACTCGCCGATTACCGGGACGTGGTCACGGAGGTCCGCGACGAACTGCGGGCCCGTGCTGACGAGGCGGTCGCCGGCGGCGTCGACCCCAGCAGAATCATTTTGGACCCGGGTCTGGGCTTCGCCAAGCGCGCCGAGCACAACTGGGCCCTCAGCGCTCACCTCGACGTGCTCATCGGCCTGGGCTTCCCGGTGCTCTTCGGAGCGAGCCGGAAGACCTATCTCGGTCATCTGCTGGCCGGTCCGGACGGGACGCCGCGCCCGGTGGCGGGCCGCGAGGCGGCCACGCTCGCCACGTCTGTGCTGGCGGTCGCCGCCGGCGCGTGGGGGGTCAGGGTGCACGAGGTGGGCGCGACCGCGGATGCGCTTTCGGTCTGGCGGGCCACCGGCTCACCGAAAATTCAACATCACATTCAACATCAGGGTGTACGGGATGACGACCGCCGCCGAGCAGCAGCGGAGGGACGGGTGAACGGGCAGATCACGCTCACCGGCCTGCGGGCACGGGGCCGGCACGGTGTCTACGACTTCGAGCGCGAGCAGGGTCAGGACTTCGTCGTCGACGTCCGGCTCGACCTGGACCTGGGCCGTGCCGCGGAGACCGACGACGTGGCCGACACCGTGCACTACGGCGAGTTGGCGGACCGGCTGATCGAGGTGCTCACCGGCGAGCCGGTGAGCCTGCTGGAACGGCTCGCCGACCGGCTGCTCGACATCTGCCTCGCCGACCCGCGGGTGGCGGCGGCCGAGATCACCGTGCACAAGCCGCAGGCTCCGATACCGCACGAGTTCGCCGATGTGGCGGTCACCCTGCGCCGGAGTCGTCAGTGACCCGGGCCGTCCTCTCCCTCGGCAGCAACCTCGGTGACCGGGCCGGGCATCTGCGGGCCGCGGTCGATCTGCTGGGCGAGAGCGTTCAGATCGTCTCGGGGGTTTACGAGACTCCTCCGTGGGGCGACGACGGGCAGCCACCGTACCTGAACGCCGTTGTGATCGTGGATGACGTGACCGCGACCCCGCGGCACTGGCTGGAGCGCGCCCAGGCGTGCGAGACGGCTGAGGGCCGGGTCCGTGACCCGGACCGCCGCTTCGGTCCGCGCACGCTCGACGTCGATGTGATCATGGTTTGGGAGACCGACGGTACGGCGGTCGTCAGCGACGACCCCCTGCTGACGCTGCCGCACCCGCGCGCCCACCTGCGGGCCTTCGTGCTGCGTCCGTGGATCGATGTGCATCCGCACGGACGGCTCCCCGGGCACGGCTGGCTCACCGACCTGCTGAACTCGCCGGAACTCGCCGCCGACGTCGCCGCGATGAGCCCCTGTCCGGATCTGTCGCTAGAGTCGAAGGCGTGAGCGCCAACCCGGACGGCCGCCGGACCGACCCGTCGCTTCGGCCCACGAGCATCTCCGTGCTCGTGGTGGCCGGGCTGGCGGCTGCCGCGGTGGGCTGGCTGGTGCTGAGCTTCACCTATACCCGCCTGCCCCAGCTGCCGTGGACGCCGGCGCTCGTGCTCGCCGTGCTGGCGGTCGCCGAGGCCATGCTCGCCCAGAACACCAGCGCCCGGATCCAGCGCAAGCCCGGCGCCCTGCCGGTCCAGCCGCTCGCGGTCGCCCGCTACGTCGCCCTCGCCAAGGCCTCCTCGCTGGTCGGCGCGATCTTCGCCGGGTTCTCCGCGGGCCTGCTCGGCTGGCTGCTGCTGGAGCCGACGCGGGCCGCCCGCGAGGACGTGCCGGCCACCACCGGCGGCCTCGTCGCCGGGCTGGCTCTGATCGGTGCCGCACTCTGGCTGGAGCGTGCGTGCCGAGTGCCGGAACAGCCCGATCGTCAGGATGACGACACGGACCGGCCGTCTGGGCGACTTTGATGCTTGTCGAAGGTATCTAGCCTCTGAACTGAGGCCATCCCGTATCCGTATGCTTTGCGGCGGGCGGCCATAAGCCGGAGTAGCGTGCGCCTCGAACCGCTCGTGGAGGCGTTAGGAGGCGCGGACATGGCCTACGACGAGACCACCTTCCGCCGGCCCGGCGGCGATCAGGCAGCGAACGATCCCGCCGCATACCGGCGGCGCGTTCAGTATGACGACACCGCCGGCTCGACCCTCGATCAGTCACTCAGCGCCCCGGTCACCGCCGGGCCGTTCCCCGCCGCGGCGGAGGAGGACGGGCGCGACCGGCTCGGCATCCACCTCGGCTGGGAAGTGGTGCTGCTGGTCGCCGCGGGCGTTCTCGGCTTCTTCCTGTTCCGTGAGGACTCCGGCGCTCTCCAGCGGCCGGCGCTCGACTCGCTGCTGGTCACCGGCGCCGCGATCGGGCTGCTCACCCTCGGTGCCGGGCTGAGCCTGCGTGCCGGTGCGCCCAACCTGGCGATCGGGCCGGTCGCCCTGGCCGCCGCCCTGCAGTATGCGGAGAACAGCGACAAGGGCGTGCTCCAGGCCCTCGTGCCGGCCCTGATCATCGGTGCGGCCGGTGGCCTGGTGGCCGGCCTGCTGGTCGCCGTGCTGCACGTGCCGGGCTGGGCGGTGAGCCTGGGCGCCGGGCTCGGCGTGATCGTCTTCATCCAGCTGCGTGTCGAGCCGATCGTGGTGCAGGGCGACTGGGACCCGACCGGCAAGGCGTTTCTGCTCTTCGGCGGGTTCGCGATCCTGGCCGTCCTCGGTGGCGGGCTGGGCGCGATCGGCCCGGTGCGCCGCTTCTTCGGGCGGCTGCGGCCAGCGGGCGATCCGGCCCGGCGGCGAGGCACCGCGGCCGCCGTACCGGTCCTGGTCGCCATGGTCCTGTCCACAGTCTTCGCGGTCGGCGCGGGTGTGCTCTTCGCCGCCCAGTCGGCCGGCCCGATCGTCCCGGGCACCGGCCTGGAGTGGACCGGCATCGCGATGGGCCTGGCAATGCTCGCCGGCACGAGTGCCTACGGCCGGCGCGGCGGCATCTTCGGCACCCTCTTCGCGGTGACGGCGCTGACCCTCTTCCTCGACTACGAGAACCGGCGTGAGCTCGACATCGCGCTCTTCGCGATCGCCGCGAGCCTGGTCGTGGCCGGCCTGATCATCACCCGGCTCGTGGAGACCTACGGCAGCCTGGGCTCCGGCGGCACCGCCGTGGAGTGGAACGCCGCACCCTCCAGCGCCGCCGCGAACTGGTCGCCGGCCTCACCGGAGACGTGGAACGCCCCGGCCACACCGGCCGCGCCCAGCGACCGTTGGGACGACGGCCCGTGGGGCGCAACGCGCTGATCTATGCTTCGTCAATGACCACGCCCAGCTTCGCTGAACTGGACGCCCTGCCCACCGAGGTGCTGCGTGAGCGCGCCTTCGCGAAGGCGCGCGAGCACCACGACGTCAAGTTCTACTGGTCGGTGCTCCAGCACCTGCCGGATGCGGACGAGGCCGCCTCCCTCGACGGCGCGCCCAACTCGATCGGACCGACGGTCGACGAGGCCGTCGCCCTCTTCCGTGAGCTGGACGGTCGCGATCTGGGTGAGCAGGAGCCGCTGCTGCGGGCCGCCTTCATCGACTACCTGGGCAGGCAGTGACAACCGTCGTTTGAGATGAGCGCCCCGCTGGGAATAGCGGGGCCATGGCTCTCGGCAATCGATATAAGACCGCACCCGGCGCGGGCACGCTCGCGGCCCTGGTGCTCGTACTCGTCTTCGGCAGCCCCTGGTACGCGGACTGGGCTGTGGAGAACACCGACCCGGAAACGGCCGGTGGATGGTGGCTGCAACTGCTGGCCTGGCCGCACTGGAGCTTCGACACCGACGACTCGTTGCGTGACGTGATCGTCGGCGATCTCAAGGCGATCCTGCTGGTGGTGCTGACCTTCCTCTTCCTCTACCTCCTGCCCGGCTCCCAGCTGGCTAGGGCGCGCGGCACGATCAGCCAGTTCTTCGCCGGCTGGGCCGCGTACGTCTTCGCGGGCGGGTTCGCCGCCCTGCTCGCCACGCTCTTCCTGAGCAACCCGTCCCTGCTGGGTGCGTTCCGGGCGGCCGGCTCCGGCGCCCAGTACGGGCTCTTCGTCGGCTGGATCATCGGCCTCGCCACGCTCGGTGGCTGGCGCGGAACCAGGTGAGGCTCACACCTTCGCAGGCACCTCGAACACGGCCGCCCGGGACACCGATCCCACCGGGCGGCCGTTCTCGATCACCAGGACGGTTTCGCAGCTGTCGGTGAGCATCACCGCGAGGGCGTCGTGCAGCGTGGCGCCGGCCTCCACGGAGGGCACCCCGTCAACAGCCGTGCCGTCGTACGGGGCCATCACGTCGCGGACCGGGGTCACGGCGAGGCGCCGGATGCCCCGGTCGGCACCGACGAAGTCGCTGACCTCGGACGACGACGGGTTGCTCAGCAGTTCGGCGGGTGGCGCGTACTGCAGGAGGCGGCCGCCCTCGGCGAGCACCGCGATCCGGTCGCCCATCCGGACGGCCTCGTCGATGTCGTGGGTGACGAGCACGATCGTCTTGCGGACCGCGTCCTGCAGGCGGAGGAACTCCTCCTGGAGCCGGCCCCGGACGATCGGGTCGACCGCGGAGAACGGCTCGTCCATGAGCAGCACCAGCGGGTCCGCGGCGAGCGCCCGGGCAACACCGACACGCTGCCGCTGACCGCCGGAGAGCTCGTGCGGGTAACGCTTGCCGTACCGGGCGGGGTCGAGCCCGACCAGGTCGAGGAGCTCGTCGGAGCGGGTCTCGACCCGCTTACGGTCCCAGCCGAGCAGGCGCGGCACGGTGCCGACGTTGGTACGGACGGTGTGGTGCGGGAAGAGTCCCACATTCTGGATCACGTAGCCGATCTGCCGGCGCAGTTCCACCGGGTCCTGCTGGAGCACGTTGCGCCCGTCGATCGCGATCACACCGCTCGTCGGCTCGATCAAGCGGTTGATCATGCGAAGAATGGTGGATTTGCCCGAGCCGGACGGGCCGATCAGGACGGCCAGCTCCCCGGCGCGCACCTCGAGGCTGAACCCGGAGACGGCGGCGGTGCCGTCCGGGTACACCTTGCCGACGTCCTCCAGTGTGATCGATGCAGAGGTAGCGTCCACGTATGCCCTTCCTGTCGTGGGGTCCGGCGCTCTTGACGCCGGTCGCTGCCCCCGCCGATGACGGCCCGGGGAACCCCTGGTTCTCCTGGCGGTACGTCCGAGAGAACGCCGACGCGATCGGCGACGCCCTCAGCTTCCACGCCGGACTGACCGCGAGAACGGTCCTCATCGCCCTGGTGGTCGCACTGCCCCTCGCTGTCGTCGCCTACTGGATCAGACCGCTGACCGCGCCGATTCTCGCACTCTCCGGCGTTCTCTACACGATCCCTTCGCTGGCACTTCTCGCCCTGCTGGCCCCGCTGGTCGGCACGACGAACACCAGTTCGGTGCTGATCGCCCTCGTCATGTACGCGCTGCTGGTCCTCGTCCGCAACTCTCTGGCCGGGCTCACCCAGGTCCCCGCCGAGGTCCTGGAGGCGGCGACGGGCATGGGATACGGGCGGTTCGGCCGGCTGTGGCGGGTCGAGCTGCCGCTCGCGCTCCCCGGGATCGTCACCGGCGTACGGCTGGCGACGGTGTCGACTGTGGCGCTGGTCACGGTCGGCTCGCTGATCGGTCAGGGCGGCCTCGGTGACCTGATCATGAGTGGCTTCCGGAACAACTTCTACAAGGCGCAGATCATGACCGGCGCGCTCCTCTGCGTCGCCCTGGCGCTGGTCCTGGACCTGATGCTGGCCGGGCTCGGCCGCCTGCTGACGCCGTGGAGCCGGGGGAGGGCGGCATGAACTACTTCCAAGAGGGCTTCGTCTGGTTCAACGACCCGCTCAACTGGACGAACCCGGGTGGCCTGCTGGACCGGATCGGCGAGCATCTGGTGATCAGCTTTTGGGCGGTGCTGCTCGGGTGCGCGATCGGCTGGCCGATCGGCATCTGGCTCGGGCACCGCGGCCGGGGTGGCGGTGCCGTGCTCACGGTCGCCAACCTCACCCTGGCCATCCCGACCCTGGCACTGCTGACCATCCTGCCGCTCACCCCGCTCGGCTTCGGCAAACCGCCGGTGGTGGTGGCCCTCGCCGTGTTCGCGGTGCCGCCGCTGCTGGCCAACGCGTACACCGGGTTGCGCTCGGTTGACCCGGAGACCCGGGACGCGGCCCGCGGGATGGGGCTGTCCGGCGGGCAGCTGCTGCGCCAGGTGGAGCTGCCGCTGGCCGTGCCCTATCTGGCGGCCGGCCTGCGTACCGCGTCGGTGCAGGTGGTGGCCACCGCGGCGCTGGCGGCGTTCGTCAACGGCGGTGGGCTCGGCCAGATCATCAGCGCCGGGTTCGGCATCGGGATGAGCAACGGCGGCGGAGGCCAGATCGTCGCCGGCGGCATCGCTGTGGCGTTACTCGCACTGCTCGTCGAAGGGCTGCTCGCGGTGGTCCAACGCCTGGTCACACCGCCTGCGCTTCGGGTCAGAGGCAGGCGTACGCAGGCCGCGGCGGCCCCGGCCGGATAACGCTCCGGCATCGGAACGATGATCTTGTCATACCCACCGGGTAGGAATGTCTAGAAACTTGAACGGGCATCGCAGGTCGGCTGCCCGTCGGACACGCGGCACGGCCAACGTGGCCGTCCGGGACACAGAAGGCGGCAGTAATGCGCAGACATCTTTTCCGGGCGGCCGGCGTCCTCGCCGTCGCCGTCGTCCTCAGCGGCTGTGGTGATGCCGGTTCGTCCGGCACCGAGGCCCCGCCCTCCGCGGCTGCCGGAGGCGGCCAGGGCTGTGCCCCGGTCGCCGGTGACGCGCTCGTGGTGCTCACCGACGACAAGCAGCTGCAGAACACCGACAACGTCATCCCGGCCATCAACAAGAAGGCAGCGACGCCCGAGCTCATCGCCGCGCTCGACAAGGTGTCGGAGGCTCTCGACACCACCAAACTGATCAACCTGAACAAGGCCGTCGACATCGACCGCAAGTCGTCCAAGGCGGCGGCCCAGGAATTCGCCACGACGAGCAACCTGGCCGCGGGCATCACCAAGGGCCCGGGCGGCAACATCACCGTCGGTGCCGCCGACTTCAGCGAGAGCGCCACGCTCGGCGAGCTCTACGGCATCGCGCTGACCGCGGCGGGCTACACCGTCAAGGTCCAGCAGATCGGCAACCGCGAGCTCTATGAGCCCGCCCTCGAGAAGGGCGAGATCCAGGTCGTCCCGGAGTATGCGGCCACCCTGGCGTATTTCCTGGCCGGCAAGGTCGACGGCAAGGACGCCAAGGACCCGTCGTCGCCCGACCTGAACACCACCGTCACCAACCTCAAGGCCCTCGGTGAGAAGACCGGCCTGGCCTTCGGTGCGGCCAGCTCGGCGCAGGACCAGAACGCGTTCGCCACCACCCAGGCGTTCGCCGACAAGTACAGCGTGAAGACCCTCTCCGACCTGGCGGCCAAGTGCTCCGGGACGGCGACGGTGCTGGGCGGTCCGGCGGAGTGCCCGCAGCGGCCCAAGTGCCAGCAGGGCCTGGTCGAGACGTACTCGTTCCAGGCGGGCAGCTTCACCACGCTGGACGCCGGTGGTCCGCTCACCAAGACCGGCCTGAAGCAGGGCACCATCTCGGTCGGCCTCGTCTTCAGCTCGGACGGCGCACTCGCGGCGGGTTGATTCGGCGGATTGATCCGGCTGGGCTGATCCGGCGGGTTGATCCGGCGGGTTGACCCGGCTGGCCTGATCCGGCGGATTGATTCGGCGGGTTGACCCGGCTGGCCTGATCCGGCGGATTGATTCGGCGGTTGATTTCGGAGCGGCCGGGGGCAGGTTGTCGCTGGCCGCGCATCCTCCGACGGGCCGAGCATCGGGAACCGGTATGCCGTCCCGGTGCTCGGCCGTTTCGTCCGGGGCGCACTCTCGGTAACATCTGCGCCCATGCCGGAACGGGACCCCCAAGCGGGACACAACGCGCGGCTGCTCCGTGGCCTTCTCTGGGCCGGAGTGGTCATCGCCCCGCTGGCGGCTGCGGTCGTCCTGGTGGGCGGTGGGTCGAGCTCGGTCCGCTTCGGGGTGGTGCTGGTCGCGGTCAGCGTGGTGCTGGTCGGTGCGTCGACGCTGATCCGCAACGATCCGGTGCTGCTGCGTATGGACGTGGAGGACCGCGTCGCCGAGGAGGTCGAAGCACTCCGCAAGGAGATGCGGGCCGAACTCGCGGCGGTCGCGTCCGTGGCTCAGGCTCCGCCGCCGCGGCCGCTGACACCCCGCACGTCCGGGGGGCGCGCTCAGGTGGCAGCGGTACCGCCGATGGATGCCGGTTACGCGGGGCAGGACTTCGGGCCCAGCGATGTGCCGGCGCAGCCGCTGGCTCCCGTGTTTGCCGTCCCGGACGACGGGGCTGGTTATGGGACCGCTGGGGAGCCTGGTTATGGGGACGCGCCTGAGGGCGGGGAGTTCGGGTACGGGGCGGACGGGCACCCTGGGTTCGGGCCGGGGTCCGGGTTCGCTGATCAGCAGGACTTCCCGGGGCCGGGGTTCGACAGCCAGGGGTTCGACAGCCAGGGTTTCGGCGCGCCGAAGTTCGAGGGGCCGGCTTACGGTGGGCAGGGTTTCGGTGGGCAGGGCTATGACGGTGAGCCGGGCTATGACGTCGCGGCCGGGTACAGCCAGGACACCACCGGCTATGACGACGACTACGGGCAAGAGGGCTTCGAGCCGGGCAGCTTCGAGTCGGGCAGCCTCGAGCCGGGCGGATTTGAGCAGGGCGGCGATTACGGCTCCGGGGAGTACGGCACTCGGGTGAGCAACCACCCTGGGGGCAGTGGTCACCCGGGCACCCAGTTCCACGAGTCACCGGAGCCGCCGGCGGCGCGGCCCACGAATCCCGGTCGTAGCACGGGTGGGCGAGCGTCCGTCCCGGGTGGGCGAGTCCCGCAGGGGGTTCCGCACGCTTCCGGTGCGGCCTCGGTACCGGCTCCCGGGCCGATGACGGGCTCGGCTCAGGTATCCGGTGTACCGGGTGCCCGGCCGGCTTCCATGCCGGTCGCTCCGTCCTCCGACTCCGGTCCGGTGCCTCGTCCGCGTGCCGCCGCCTCGGTGCCGCCGTCCGCTCCCGGCCAGGTCCGCCCCTCGGGTGCGGCCTCGGTACCGCCACCCGGTGCCGCTCCGGCCCGCGCGGCGGCCTCCGTGCGACCAGGCCCACCCTCCGGCGCGGCTCGACCAGGGCCGCCCACCGGCGCGGCTCGACCCGGCCCGCCCTCGGGTGCGGCTCGACCGGCCCCGCCGCCCGGACCGCCCCGCTCAGGCCCGCACTCCGGCCCGGCTGGACCCGGCCCGCACGGTGGTCCTCAGCCGGTCCGGCCCGGAACCCAGTACGGGCGGCCGGACTCCCCGGACGGCGACTTCGGTGCCGCCAACGGGTATGCCGGGGCGAACGACTACGGCTTCGAGGAGTACGACCAGCGCACCGGTCAGGCCGAGAGCGGCTACTACGAGCAGGGCGCTCACGAGACCGGTGGCTACGAGGCCGGCACCTATGAGGCTGAGGGCTACGAGCCCGGCGGTTACCCGGCGGAGGTCTTCGAGTCCGGCGGCTTCTCGGCGAACGAGTACGACTCCGGTGCCTACCAGAAGGCGGACCAGCCGGGTGACGGCGCCGAGTACAAGGCCCGCCGGCACCGCCCGTCAGCCAACGACACCAACGTCGGAAGCCTCGCCGACTTCGCCACGTACGGCGGCTACCGCGACGACCCTCGCTGAACCTCCGCAGCACCCACGGCGCCTCAGCGCGCGCGAAGCAGCGCTGGGAGCCAGCTGGGTTGAGCCG
Source organism: Actinoplanes sp. GCM10030250 (assembly GCF_042666575.1). Lineage (NCBI taxonomy): Bacteria > Bacillati > Actinomycetota > Actinomycetes > Micromonosporales > Micromonosporaceae > Actinoplanes > Actinoplanes sp. GCM10030250. Next base: position 14,786 of record NZ_JBHTDO010000063.1, read on the forward strand.
GCTGGGCGTGGGTGGGGCTTGAAGCCGCGCGAGGCCCCCCTAGGAGCCAGCTGGGGGGTTCAGGGGGTGGGGGAGAACTCCTGGGTGCCCAGGACCTGGAGGAGGGCCAGGCGCTCGCGGGTCTCGTCGTCGGCCGGGGTCAGGACCAACAGCTGCTGGCCCTGGTCGGGGGTGTTCAGGGTTTCGCAGTCCATCAGCATCAGGCCGACGCGCGGGTGCAGGAGGGTTTTGCGGTCGGCGCGGCGTACCTTCACTTGGTGCTCGGCCCAGAGGGTGCGGAAGTCGGCACTCTCGGCCTGGAGCCGTTCGATCAGGGCGGTGACGGTGGGGTCGCCGGAGCGGCGGCCGGCGACCGCGCGCAGGTCGGCGACCAGCGCGCGGGTGTGTATCTCCCGATCCGCGCCGGGGTGGGCGGCGGCGGTGGCCGGGTCGGTGAACCAGCGGTACGCGGCGTAGCGCCGGTAGCCGGTGAAGCGGGTGAGGTCGCCCGTCAACAGCAGGGAGGTCCGGTTCTGGGCGAGGACCTCGCCGAGGTCGGACATCACCAGGGCGGCGGTGCCGTCGAGCAGGTCGAGCATGCGCAGCAGGCCGGCGCGGGCCAGGGCGGCCACCCCTTCGGCCGGCGGGGGCTGGTGGCCGGCCAGGTGGAACAGGTGGGTGCGTTCGTCGTCGGAGAGGCGCAGGGCCCGGGCCAGCGCGCTGAGCAGCTGGGTGGAGGGCTGGCTGCTGCGGCCCTGTTCGAGGCGGACCACGTAGTCGACTGACATGCCGGCGAGCATCGCCACCTCCTCGCGGCGCAGGCCGGTGGTGCGGCGGCGAGGGCCCTCAGTGATGCCGGCCTCGGCGGGGCGGATCGCCTCGCGGCGGCGGCGCAGGAAGTCGGCGAGCTCGGCACGCTGCATGTCCCCATGGTCCCGCGGCGCGGCCGGGGGAGACAGGGAGTCGCTCTCCCACGATAAGCGCTCCGCTCCCGCACACCGTGACACGAGCGCATCGTGGTGGGCAGACCGAAGGAGAGCACGATGAAGGGCGACACGATGAGGACACGCACTTTGGGCCGCACCGGCCCGGCCGTCTCCGAGCTGGGGCTGGGCGCGATGGGCATGTCGCCCGGCGCCTACGGCACGCCGGACCGGGCGGAGAGCATCGCGACAGTGCACGCCGCCCTGGAGGCCGGTGTCACGCTTCTCGACACCGGCGATTTCTACGCCATGGGCCACAACGAGCTGCTGCTCGCCGAGGCGCTGCGGGGACGGGACCGGGACAGCTACCGGTTGAGCGTCAAGTTCGGCGTGCTGCGCGGGCCGGGACCCCGCTTCGGCGGGCAGGACGGCAGGCCGGAGGCGGTGCGGAACTTCCTGGCGTATTCGCTGACCCGGCTGGGTGTCGACCACATCGACGTCTACCGCCCGGCGCGGCTGGACCCGAAGGTGCCGATCGAGGAGACGGTGGGCGCGATCAAGGAGATGGTCGACGCCGGTCATGTACGGCACATCGGCCTCTCGGAGGTGGACGCGGCGACGATCCGGCGGGCGCACGCCGTACACCCGATCTCCGACCTCCAGATCGAGTACTCGCTGATCTCCCGTGCCGTAGAGGCCGAGGTGCTGCCCACACTGCGGGAACTCGGGATCGGGCTGACCGCGTACGGTGTACTCGGCCGCGGCCTGATCTCGGGGCACTGGTCCGCCGGGCAGTCGGCCCCGGGTGATGCCCGCGGCGTCCACCCCCGCTTCTCCCAGGGCAACGTGGAGCACAACCTCACGCTCGTGGAGGCGCTGCGCCGGGTAGCGCGGGAGAAGGACTGCACGGTGGCGCAGCTGGCCATCGCCTGGGTTGCCGCGCAGGGTGACGACATCGTGCCGCTGGTCGGTGCCCGTACCCGGGAGCGGCTGGCCGAGGCGCTGCCCGCGGTCGAGGTGGACCTCACCGCCGACGACCTCGCCGAGATCGAGAAGGCGGTTCCGGTGGGCTCGGCGCGCGGCGACCGCTACCCGTCCGCGTTCATGGCCGGCCTGGGCGTCGGAAACTGAGGATCCGCTACTTGTCGATGTCTCCGACGACGAAGAACATCGAGCCGAGGATCGCGATCAGGTCCGGCACCAGGCAGCCCGGGATCAGCGTCGCGAGAGCTTGGACGTTCGCGTAGGAAGCGGTCCGCAACTTGAGCCGCCACGGTGTCTTCTCACCGCGGGAGACCAGGTAGTACCCGTTGACCCCGAGCGGGTTCTCGGTCCACGCATAGGTGTGCCCCTCCGGCGCCTTGACCACCTTGGGCAGTCGCACGTTGACCGGCCCGCTGATCCGGTCCACCCGGTTCAAGCACTCGTCGACCAGGTCCAGCGACACGTACGCCTGCTCCAGCAGGACCTCGAACCGGGCGTGACAGTCACCCGCTGTCCGTGTCACGACCGGCACCGTCAACTGGTCGTAGAAGAGGTAGGGCTCGTCACGCCGTACGTCAAAATCCAGACCGCTCGCCCGGGCCACCGGTCCTGAGGCGCCGTAGGCGGCTGCCTCCTGCGCGCTCAGCACGCCGACGCCGACGGTGCGCGCCAGGAAGATGTCGTTCTTGTGGATGATCTTGTCAAGGTCCGGCATCCGGCGTCGCACCGCGGCGACCGCCTGCCGGGCCCGCCCGGTCCACCCGGCCGGAACCTCCTCCTTCAGGCCGCCCACCCGGTTGAACATGTAGTGGATCCGGCCGCCGGAGACCTCCTCCATGACCGCCTGCAGCGTCTCCCGCTCGCGGAACGCGTAGAACATCGGCGTGATCGCGCCGATCTCGAGCGGGTAGGAACCGAGGAACATCAGGTGGTTGAGCACCCGGTTCAGCTCGGCCAGGGCCATCCGCAGCCAGACCGCGCGCTCCGGAACCTCGATGCCCATCAGGCGTTCGACGGCGAGCACCACGCCGAGCTCGTTGGAGAAGGCCGACAGCCAGTCGTGCCGGTTGGCCAGCATGATGATCTGCCGGTAGTCGCGGACCTCGAAGAGCTTCTCCGCGCCCCGGTGCATGTAGCCGACGATCGGTTCGCAGGAGGTGACCCGTTCGCCGTCCAGCGTGAGCTTGAGCCGGAGCACACCGTGTGTGGAGGGGTGTTGCGGTCCGATGTTGAGGACCATGTCGGCGGTGTCGAGCCCTGCACCGGTCCCGACCGTCATCTCGCGGGGGAGGCCTTCATTCCGATTCAGGGCGGCGGGCGGGGCGGTCGGATGGGTCACGGGAGCATCGTCGCACGCGGGGTCAGAGCAGGGGCACCTCGACGCCGATGGTGTGCCAGAGCCACCAATGCTCACCCAGGCCGGTCGAGGAGATCAGCTCGGCGGCGGCGCCGGCCGCCGAGAGCGCCCGGACATACCCCTTCGGATCAGTGCGGGCCAGCGTGAGCGGTGGCCGGGCGCCGTCGACCCCGAGCGCTGTGAGCGCCTCACGCTGACGGATCATCCGGTACGGCGTACCCGCCGCCGCCGCGACCGCGTCCATGGCCACGTGTGCGGTGACGTCGCAGCTGCCGTCCGGAACCGGTGGGACCTGCCGTCCACCCCGGAACCCGGTGAGGGAACCGAGGACCGGCCGTTCCTGCCGCCGGTGCCCGTAGTCGACGCAGAGCGCCGCACCACGGCGCACCGAGGCCACCGCGTCGGCCCAGGCGGTGTCCCGCGGCCAGCCGATCTCGATCCGCCCCGGGCCGGGCCACCAGCGGCTCAGCCAGAACACCTCGGCCGGGTCGGCGGCGGCACCCAGCGTCTCAGTGCCGGTCGCCCGGTCCACCAGCACCTTGCGGAGCCGCCCGTGCTCGTCGGTGTCCACGATGTCCAGCGGTACGTTGTCCAGCCACTCGGTGGCGACGAGCAGCCCGGTCAGGTTCTCCGGCACGTCGCGCTGCCAGCGGATCGCCGGGTCCAGCCCGTCCGGGCGGGGCACCACCTCCACGGCGACCGGCCGGACCCGCCGGCCGAGGTCGTCCGGGAGCAGGGCGAGCAGCGTGGTGAGCAACTCGCCGCGGCCGGCGCCGACGTCCACCAGATCGAACGCCTTCGGGTGGCCGAGGGCGGCGTCAACCCGCTCGACCAGCCGCAGCAGGGCGCCGGCGAAGAGCGGGGAGGCGTGCACGCTGGTCCGGAAGTGATCGGCCGGTGTGTTGCCCGGCCGGACGAAGAAGCCGTCCGGGGAGTAGAGAGCCGCCTGCATCGCGAGCCGCCAGCCGATCGCCGTCATGCGGCCAGGTTAAGGCTCGGCTCAGCCGCCGCCGGGGTCGGCCGAACGGACGAGGTGCAGTTCTTCACTAAGGGTTGCTACCGGCATGTCGCCGCGGAGCATACTGGCGCTCGACCGGTACCCCGATCTAGAGGACTGGATCCATAGATGAACGCTTTGACCGTCGGCGTCATCGGCGCCGGCCGGGTGGGTGCCGTGCTCGGTGCGGCCCTGGGCTCGGCCGGGCACCGGGTGGTGGCCGCCGCCGCCGTCTCCGCCGCCTCCCGCGAGCGGGCCGCGCGCCTGCTGCCGGACGCCGCGATCCTCCCCGCTGACGAGGTCGCCCGCGCCGGCTCCGGCCTGCTGCTGCTCGCGGTACCGGACGACGTCCTGGCGAGCGTGGTGGCCGGCCTGAACCGGACCGGTGCCCTGCGCGCCGGTCAGGTGGTGGCGCACACCTCAGGGGCTCACGGACTCGCCGTTCTGGGCGATGTGAAGGGCATGGCCCTGCACCCCGCGATGACCTTCACCGGCGCGGACTCCGACCTGGACCGGCTGCCCGGTATCGCCTGGGGTGTCACCACGCCGGACCGGGCATTCGCCACCCGGCTCGTCGCCGACCTGGGCGGCGTACCGGAGTGGGTGGCCGAGGACTCCCGGCCGCTCTATCACGCGGCCCTGGCACACGGCGCGAACCACCTGGTCACGCTCGTCAACGAGGCCGCCGACCTGCTGCGCTCGGCGGGCGTGGGCGAGCCGCGGAGGGTGCTGGAGCCGCTGCTGACGGCCGCGCTCGACAACGCGCTGCGGATGGGCGACGCGGCTCTGACCGGCCCGGTCTCCCGTGGTGACGCGGGCACGGTCGCCAAGCACCTGAACCGGATGCCTGCCGACGCGGTACCGGCCTACCTGGCGATGGCCCGCCGGACCGCGGACCGGGCGATCGCCTCCGGCCGCCTCCGTCCCCAGGACGCGACAGCCCTGATGGACGTCCTTGCCCGCATCTCGATGAGGGAGACGGCGTGACCTCTCTTGTGCACACCCGCGCTGAGCTGGCTTCCGTCCTGGACCTGGCGCAGGATCAGGTCGCCGTGGTGATGACCATGGGCGCGCTGCACGAGGGGCATCGGCAGCTGATGCGCGAGGCCCGGAAGCGGTCCGCGTTCGTGCTGGTGACGATCTTCGTGAACCCGCTGCAGTTCGGTCCGGGCGAGGACTTCGAGAAGTACCCGCGGACCCTGGAGAGCGACGTCGCGGCCTGTGCCGAGGAGGGCGTCGCGGTGGTCTTCGCGCCGGGACGCGACGACGTCTACCCGGGTGGGGCGCCGTCGATCACGATGCATCCGGGGCCGCTCGGCGAGGTGCTGGAGGGCGCGAGCCGCCCCGGCCACTTCTCCGGGATGCTCACGGTCGTCGAGAAGCTGCTGATGCTGACCCGTGCCGACATCGCGTACTTCGGGGAGAAGGACTTCCAGCAGCTGGCCCTGATCCGCCGGATGGTCACCGATCTGGAGCTCGGTGTCGAGATCGTGGGCGTTTCGACCGTACGCGAGATTGATGGTCTTGCTCTGTCGAGCCGCAACCGATTCCTGTCGCCGGAGGACCGCCGGGCCGCGCTCGCACTTTCTCGCGCTCTGCGCGAGGGCGCCGCGCAGGACGACCCCGAGTTGGTCCTGGCCGTCGCCGACAAGATCTTGGCGGAAGAGCCCGCGGTACGGGTGGACTACCTCGCGCTGACCGGACCTGATCTCGGTCCGGTCCCGGCGGAGGGCGACGCCCGCCTGCTCGTGGCCGCCAGGGTCGGCTCCACCCGACTGATCGACAACGTCCCGCTCCGCCTCCAGAAGGGCGCCTGATGTTCCGCACCATGCTGAAGTCGAAGATCCACCGTGCCACCGTCACGCAGGCCGACCTGCACTACGTCGGGTCCGTCACCGTCGATCTCGACCTGCTGGAGGCGGCCGATCTGCTTCCGGGTGAGCAGGTGGCGATCGTCGACGTGACGAACGGGGCGCGGCTGGAGACCTACGTGATCCCGGGGGAGCGCGGCAGCGGCGTGATCGGCATCAACGGTGCCGCCGCGCACCTGGTGCACCCGGGTGACCTGGTCATCCTCATCTCGTATGCGCAGATGGACAACGCTGAGGCTCGCTCCTACCGGCCTCGGGTGGTGCATGTCGACGCCGGCAACCGGATCATCGAGCTGGGCGCGGACCCGGCCGAAGCGGTCGCCGGAATGGCGGATGACCTGGTTAGGGGTGACCTCACGCTGAGCGCCCGCTGACTTTCCGGAACGCCGCCGGCATTCGAACAGATCATCATATGATCGATAAATCGGACACCGGCGGCGTGTGGGAGGCGGGGGTTCATGCGACACCGGTTGCGTACCCGGTGGGGGCTGGCCGCCACAAGCGTGGTCCTGCTGCTCGGGGGATGCGGCAGCGGTAGCGACGTCGACGGCGATCTGACCGACAACTGGGGCGCGATGGCGCCGGCGACGAGTTTCCTGCCGAAGGCCGGAACCTGTCACCTCGCCAACTTCGCCGTCGCCGGTCCGCGGTCCACCTACGAGGAGGCGGACTGCGACGTCCTGCACCGGACCGAGACGGTCTTCGTCGGCGAGTACCCGGCGCCCGCCTCGGACGCTCCCGAACCGCCCGGCAACGCCTCGGCCGGTGCCCGTGCGGCGTACGAGACCTGCGACGGCAAGACCACCGACTATGTCGGCGGGCCGTGGCGCGAAGCCCGGCTCTGGATCGGCGTCACCCACCCGTCGCCGGCCGCCTGGACCGGTGGTGCCCGCTGGTTCCGCTGCGAGGTTGTCGAGCTCGACTCGATCGAGGACGACGGCGCGCTCACCCAGCGCGAGGGCAGCCTGCGCGGCGCCCTCGCCGGCGGGACGTCCGAGCTGATGCTGTCCTGCTACGCGATCGTGATGGACGACTCCGGCGCGATCGACACCATGCCGCCGGCCGACTGCACCGAGAAGCACAACGCGGAGTTCGTCGGCATCTGGAACGCGCCGGCCAAGGCCTCCTACCCCAAGGGCGACACGACCTGGGAGGAGTTCCACACCGGCTGCCGCAGCCTGGTGGCGAAGTTCGCGGGCGTGCCGGACGACGGCGACCTCCGGTACCGCACCGGCGTGGTGTCGCTGCCCGGCAACACCGACGTCTGGGCGCAGGGCGACCACAGCGTGCGCTGCTATCTCTGGCTGGACGGCGCCGCGCTGACCACGTCGCTCAAGGGCAAGGGGACCAAGGCCCTTCCGGTCCAGTACAAGTAACGGTGACCACTGATGGTCCCCCCGCCGCGACCGATCCGCGGGCGCGGAGTGTACTGACACACATGTCTCCTCTCGCGGATCTACCGGCGCTGCCCCGCCGGCTCGCCGCCGCCGAGCCGGGCTGGTCCGAGACCACCGACGTCCTGGTGGTCGGCTCCGGCATCGCCGGTCTGACCGCGGCCCTCCACCTGCGGGAACACGGTCTGCACGTCACCGTCGTGACCAAGGTGAACATCGACGACGGCTCCACCCGCTGGGCGCAGGGCGGTATCGCCGGGGTGCTGGATCCGCTGGACACCCCGCAGGCGCACGCGTACGACACCGAGATCGCCGGCGTCGGACTCTGCGACCCGGAGGCGGTCCGTGTCCTGGTCGAGGAGGGCCCGGCCCGGATCCGTGAGCTGATCCGCCGCGGCGCCGAGTTCGACCGCAACCCGGACGGCTCGCTGATGCTGACCCGCGAGGGCGGCCACCGTGCCGACCGGATCGTGCACGCCGGCGGTGACGCCACCGGAGCCGAGGTGCAGCGCGCCCTGCACGAGGCGGTACGCCGGGACCCGTGGATCCGCCTCGTCGAGCACGCCCTGGTGCTGGACCTGATGCGCGCCGCCGACGGCCGGGCCTGCGGCCTCACCCTGCACGTTCTCGGTGAGGGCAGCGAGGACGGTGTGGGCGCGATCCTGGCCCGGGCCGTGGTGCTGGCCACCGGCGGGATGGGGCAGATCTACTCGTCGACCACCAACCCGTCGGTCTCCACCGGCGACGGTGTCGCGCTCGCGCTGCGGGCCGGCGCCGAGGTGACCGACGTCGAGTTCGTGCAGTTCCACCCGACGTCGTTCGTCGGCAACGGGGTCAACTCGGTGCAGCGGCCGCTGATCTCCGAGGCGCTGCGGGGCGAGGGCGCCCATCTGGTGGACGAGGCGGGTGAGCGGTTCATGGTCGGGCAGCACGAGCTCGCCGAGCTGGCACCCCGGGACGTGGTCGCCAAGGGCATCCACCGGGTGCTGCGGGCCACCGGCGCCGACCACGTCTACCTGGACGCCCGGCACCTCGGCGGGGAGTTCCTGGCCGGCCGGTTCCCGACCATCATGGCCTCCACCAGGGCCGCCGGCATCGACCCGGCCACCGAGCTGATCCCGGTCGCGCCGGCCGCCCACTACGCCTCCGGTGGGGTCCGCACCGACCTGCACGGCCGCACCAGCATCCCCGGCCTGTACGCCTGCGGCGAGGTGGCCTGCACCGGCGTGCACGGCGCCAACCGCCTGGCCAGCAACTCCCTGCTGGAGGGCCTGGTCTTCGCCAAGCGGATCGCCGACGACGTCGCACGTGACCTGCCCGCGCAGGCCGAACCGGTGCGCGCGGCACCCGGACCGGCCTGGGTGGCCGACCCGGCGATCCGCGGCGACCTGCAGCGCGCGATGACCCGCGGCGCCGGGGTGCTCCGTTCCGCCGACTCGCTCGGCGCGGCGGCCAAGGAGCTGACCCGGCTGGCCGGGCAGCGCTCCCGCCCGAACATGGCGGCCTGGGAGGCGACCAACCTGCTCACCGTCGCCACCGCCCTGGTGGCCTCCGCGCAGAGCCGCCGGGAGACCCGCGGCTGCCACTGGCGCGAGGACCACCCGAACGCGGCCGACGAGTGGCGCGGTCACCTGCTCGACGCGGTTTCCCCCGACGGCACCCTGACGCAGACCTTCCAGGAGATGGCGTGACACAGCCCGTGCTCGACCTCGCCGAAGTTCAGCGGATCGTCCTGACCGCCCTGGCCGAGGACCTCGGCGAGCCGCCCCGCGACGTGACCAGCGAGGCGACCATCCCGGCCGGCCAGGTGGACACCGCCGAGCTGGTGGCCCGGGCCGACGGCGTGGTGGCCGGTCTGCTGGTCGCCGCCGAGGTCTTCGCCGTCACCTCGACCGGTGCCGCCACCTTCGAGGCGGTCGTGTCCGACGGCGACCGGGTGCGCCGGGGCGACGTCCTGGCGGTCGTGACCGGGCCGACCCGGGCCCTGCTGACCGCCGAGCGCACCGCCCTGAATCTGATCAGCCGGATGTCCGGGGTGGCCACACACACCCGCAAGTGGGCGGACCAGCTGGCCGGTACCACGGCGACCGTGCTGGACACCCGCAAGACCACGCCGGGCCTGCGGTCGCTGGAGAAGTACGCGGTGCGGGCGGGCGGCGGCACGAACAAGCGCATGGGCCTCTACGACGTCGCCATGATCAAGGACAACCACAAGCTGGCGGCGGGCAGCATCACCGCCGCGTACCGGCTGGTGCGGGAGAGCTTCCCGGACGTGGCGGTGCAGGTCGAGGTGACCACGCTCGCGGAGGCGCGGGAGGCGGTGGCGGCCGGTGCCACGTTCCTGCTCTGCGACAACATGACGCCTGAGCTGCTCACCGAGGTGGTCGCGGCGGTCGGCGGCAGCGGGGTGGAGCTGGAGGCGACCGGCAACCTGACCCTGGAGACGGCCGCTGCCTACGCGGCCACGGGAGTCGACTACCTGTCCGTGGGAGGGCTCACGCATTCCTCCCCGATCCTCGATATCGCCCTGGATCTCCGGGCAGGCTGAGGTCCGTACACAATGAACTTTTTTCAACGTGGCCAGGGCCGGCAACGCCTGGCGCCGGTCAACGGCCCGGACCCCCTGGCCCGATGCCAGGTTGAAAAAGGTTCAATAGGGGTCTTGATTGTGATTCTTAGGGGCCTCCGTGCTGCTCTGCATTGACATCGGTAACACCAACACCGTGCTGGCGACCTTCGACGGCGACAAGCTGGTGCACAACTGGCGGATCAAGACCGATGCCGCGTCGACCGCCGACGAGCTGGGCCTGAAGTTCCGCGGGCTGCTCGCCGGTGACGCCGTGGAGATCACCGGGGTGGCGGCCTGCTCGACCGTCCCGGCCGCGCTGCGCAACCTGCGCACCATGCTGAAGCGGTACTACGGAGACGTGCCGAGCGTGGTCGTCGAACCGGGGGTGAAGACCGGTGTGCAGCTCGCCATCGACAACCCCAAGGAGGTCGGTGCCGACCGGGTGGTCAACACGCTCGCGGCACACGCCCTCTACGGCGGACCGTCGATCGTCGTCGACTTCGGCACCACCACCAACTTCGACCTGATCAGCGCGAAGGGCGAGTTCCTCGGCGGCGCCTTCGCACCGGGCATCGAGATCTCGTTCGACGCGCTCGCGGCCCGCGCCGCCCAGCTGCGCAAGGTGGAGCCCACCAGGCCGCGCTCGGTGATCGGCAAGAACACTGTCGAGTGTCTGCAGGCCGGCCTCTACTTCGGTTTCGCCGGGCAGGTCGACCGGATCGTCGAGCGGATGGTCGAGGAGATCGGGCCGGTCCGCGCGGTGATCGCCACCGGTGGCCTGGCGTGGCTGGTGAAGGACGAGTGCCGCACCATCACCGCGCACGAGCCGATGATCACCCTGATCGGCCTGCGGATGGTATATGAGCGGAACGTCTGAGAGCGGCTGAGTAGGCTTTCGGGGTCCTGACCCAGTACTCCACCAGGAAGTCGAGCCGTGACCGACCAGAACACGCCAGCGACCGACCCAGCCGAGGACCTTCCCGAGCAGATGCGGGTTCGCCGGGCGAAGCGGGACCGGATGCTGGCCGAGGGCGTCGCGCCCTACCCGGTCAATGTTCCCCGGACCGCCGAGATCGCCGAGATCCGCACTCGGTACGCCGAACTGCCCACCGACACCGCCAGCGGCGACAAGGTCTCCGTCACCGGCCGGGTGATCTTCGTGCGCAACGGCGGGAAGCTCTGCTTCGCCACCCTGCGCGCGGGCGACGGCACGGAGCTTCAGGCGATGCTCTCCCTGGACAAGGTCGGTGCCGAGGCGCTGGAGGAGTGGAAGCGCCTGGCCGACCTCGGAGACCTGGTCGCGGTCACCGGTGAGGTGATCACCAGCCGGCGCGGTGAGCTCTCGGTTCTCGCCGATTCCTGGACCATGAGCGCCAAGGCGCTGCGCCCGCTTCCGGTGGCGCACCGGCCGCTTTCCGAGGAGACCCGGGTCCGGCAGCGTTATGTCGATCTGATCGTCCGGCCGCAGGCCCGTGACGTCGTACGCACTCGGGCCACCGTGGTGCGCAGCATCCGTGAGTCGCTGTTCCGCCGCAATTTCCTCGAGGTGGAAACGCCCATGTTGCAGTTGCTGCACGGCGGCGCTACAGCACGCCCGTTTGTGACTCACAGCAACGCACTCGATACTGATCTTTACCTGCGGATCGCACCGGAACTGTTTTTGAAGCGTGCCGTCGTCGGTGGCATCGAGCGGGTCTTCGAGATCAACCGCAACTTCCGGAATGAGGGCATGGACTCCTCGCACTCCCCGGAGTTCGCGATGCTCGAGGCGTATCAGGCCTATGCCGACTACAACGTGATGCAGCAGCAGGTCCAGGAGTGGATTCAGGAGGCCGCGTTCGCGCTCACCGGCTCGCACGTGGTGACCCACTTCGACGGCACCGAGCTGGACCTGGGCGGCGAGTGGGCGCAGATCACCCTCTTCGGCTCGGTCTCCGAGGCGCTCGGCGAGGAGGTCACGGTGAACACCGACCTCACCCAGCTCCAGCAGTACGCGGAGAAGGTGCAGCTCTCGGTCGACCCGAAGTGGAGTGCCGGCAAGCTCGCCGAGGAGCTCTTCGAGCACCTGGTGCAGCCGAGCCTGCAGGCGCCGACCTTCGTCCGGGACTACCCGGAGGAGACCGCACCGCTCACCGCGGCGCACCGTGAGACGCCGGGCCTGACCGAGAAGTGGGACCTCTACATCGGCGGTTTCGAGCTGGCCACGGCGTATTCCGAACTGGTCGACCCGGTCGTGCAGCGCGAGCGTCTGGTCGCTCAGTCCCTGCTCGCGGCCGGTGGTGACGCCGAGGCCATGCAGCTCGACGAGGATTTCCTCCGCGCCATGGAGTACGGAATGCCGCCCACCGGTGGCATGGGAATGGGAATCGACCGGCTGTTGATGGCGTTCACCGGGCTCGGCATTCGGGAAACGATCCTCTTCCCGTTGGTCCGCCCGGAGTAGGCGTACGGCATTATTCTCCACCGCCATTGACGGGCTATGCGTCCCTGGAGTTATTGTCTTCCCATTGCTGGGGAGAGAACCTGTGTTCGGGAGGATAACCGCGCGTGGCCAAGCAGATCATTCACAAGCTGGTCGATGACATCGACGGTGGCGACGCCGACGAGACCGTGAAGTTTGCGCTCGACGGCATTCAGTATGAGATCGACCTCTCGGAGAAGAACGCCGCTAAATTGCGGGAGGTCTTCGACCCGTTCCTCAACGCCGGGACCAAGGTTGCTCGCGGTGGCGTGGTGGTCGGTGGCCGCGCGGCGCGTGGCCGCGGCGGTGCGACAGCCGACCGGGAGCAGAACAAGGCGATCCGGGAGTGGGCCAAGAAGTCGGGGAAGGACATCTCGGACCGCGGCCGGATCCCGCAGGAGATCGTGGACGAGTTCCACGCGAAGGGGCCCGGACGGGCCTGAACGGTCGCCGCGGCCTGGTGGTTGTGGCTGAGCCTTTCCTCTGGCGGAAGAGGGCGTACTGATCACGTGGTCAGTGCGCCCTCTCGGCGTATCTGTCCCCAGGTTATCCACAGGTCGGGGAGCAGTTGTCCACAGCCTGTGGATCGCAGGGATTTCGCTGTGCGCGTACACGTTCGGGTGGGGGAACAGCCGTTGAGCGTGCGAAGTTGGCTAAATCAGCGTTGCGGATCGTCCCGAAGGGTCGCGAGGACCCGGCGGACACCGCCAGCGGCGATAGAGTTACAGCACGGGCATCACCGATGCCCGTGCGCTGGCCCCGCCAGTTCATGGGCGCACGGCACGTGAGGAGCACGAGGGCATGTTCGAGCGGTTCACCGACCGAGCGCGACGGGTTGTCGTCCTGGCCCAAGAAGAGGCCCGGATGCTCAACCACAACTACATCGGCACTGAACACATCCTGCTCGGCCTGATCCACGAGGGTGAAGGCGTCGCCGCCAAGGCTCTGGAGAGCCTGGGCATCTCCCTCGAGGGAGTGCGGCAGCAGGTCGAGGAGATCATCGGTCAGGGTCAGCAGGCGCCGAGCGGGCACATCCCGTTCACGCCGCGCGCCAAGAAGGTTCTTGAGCTCTCCCTGCGGGAGGCTCTCCAGCTGGGCCACAACTACATCGGCACCGAGCACATCCTGCTCGGCCTGATCCGCGAGGGCGAGGGCGTCGCCGCCCAGGTGCTGGTCAAGCTCGGCGCCGACCTCAACCGGGTCCGCCAGCAGGTCATCCAGCTCCTTTCCGGTTACCAGGGCAAGGAGCCGGCAGCGGCCGGCACGGCCACCGGCGAGGCAGCCCCCTCCACGTCCCTGGTCCTCGACCAGTTCGGGCGCAACCTGACGCAGGCCGCCCGTGAGGGCAAGCTCGACCCGGTGATCGGCCGGGAGAAGGAAATCGAGCGGGTCATGCAGGT
>NZ_JBHTDO010000064.1:0-27490 GCF_042666575.1 Actinoplanes sp. GCM10030250
CCCCGCCCCCGCCCCCGCCCGGCTCGCCCCGGCCCGTCCCGCCCCGCCCCGACCCGACCCGCAGCGATCTTGTGAACTTCACGCACCCCGTTCATGCACATCCACACAAGATCGCGGTGGGGAGCGGCAAAAAGGGCAGCCAAGCGAAACGCCGGCCCCGGCCGAAGCCGGAGCCGGCGCTCCACGTCCACGCGCACCCCCGTCGCATGGACCCCTCACACAACCGAGCTCAGCCGAAGCGACCGGTGATGTAGTCCTCGGTCTTCTTCTGGGTGGGGTTGCTGAAGATCTTCTGGGTGTCGTCGTACTCGATCAGGCGGCCCGGGTCCCCGGTCTTGTCGATCGAGAAGAAGCCGGTCTTGTCGCTGACGCGCGCGGCCTGCTGCATGTTGTGCGTGACGATGATGATCGTGAAGCGGTCCTTCAGCTTGAACATCAGGTCCTCGATCGCCAGCGTCGAGATCGGGTCGAGCGCCGAGCAGGGCTCGTCCATGAGCACGACCTGCGGCTCGACCGCGATGGTGCGGGCGATGCAGAGGCGCTGCTGCTGACCGCCGGAGAGGCCGGCGCCGGGACGGTCGAGGCGGTCCTTGACCTCGTCCCAGAGGTTCGCGGAGCGCAGTGACTTCTCGGCCGCCTCGTCGAGCAGGGCCTTCTTCTTGACGCCGTTCAGCTTGAGCCCGGCCACCGCGTTCTCGTAGATCGACATGGTGGGGAACGGGTTCGGGCGCTGGAAGACCATGCCGATCATGCGACGTACGGCCGTGACGTCCACGTCCGCGTCGTAGATGTTCTGGTCGTCGATGGTGAGGCTGCCCTCGATGCGGGCGTTCGGCAGGACCTCGTGCATGCGGTTGATGGACCGCAGGAACGTGGACTTGCCGCAGCCCGAGGGGCCGATCAACGCGGTGATCGTCTTCGGTTCGACGGCCATCGAGACGCTGTCGATCGCCTTGAAGGAGCCGTAGTAGGACGAGACGTTGCTCGCCTCGATGCGCTTGGCCATGGATGACACCTCTTAACGGGACAGCTTGTTGCGGCGGGCGAGCAGCTTGGCGGCGATGGTCAGGATCAGCACGAGCGCCACCAGGGTGAGCGCTGCCGTCCAGGCCCGGGCCGGGGCGTACCGGGAGGCGTCGCCCGCCTGCTGGTACACGTAGAGCGCCAGCGACTGCTGGTTTCCGGCGAACGGGTCGAAGTTGATCGCCGCGGCGCCGCCGGCGACCAGGAGCACCGGGGCGGTCTCGCCGGCCGCGCGGGCGATGGCGAGCATGACACCGGTGACGATGCCGGGCAGGGCGGTGGGCAGAACCACCTTCAGGATGGTCTTCCATTGCGGTACGCCCAGTGCGTACGCGCCTTCCCGCAAGGGTCCCGGCACCAGGCGCAGCATCTCCTCGGTGGACCGGACGATCGTGGGCAGCATCAGTACGGTCAGCGCCAGCGCGGCGGCGAACCCGGAGAAGCGCGGCTGCCCGTCGTTGAACCACGGGCTGACGATCAGCACCCAGAAGGAGAGGATGAACAGACCGGCCACGATCGACGGGATACCGGTCATGACGTCCACGAAGAACCGGACCGTGTCGGCGAACCGGCCCCGGCCGTACTCGACCAGGTAGATCGCACCGAGTACGCCCAGCGGCACCGCGATCAGCGTGGCGATACCGACCTGCTCCAGCGTGCCGATGATCGCGTGGTAGGCGCCACCCTCGGGGTCACGCGCACCGATGTTGTTCATCGAGGTGCCGAAGAAGTTGCCGTCGAGGCGCTCGAAGCCCTTGGAGACGAGCGTCCAGACCACCGAGGCGAGCGGCAGGATCGCCAGGATGCAGGCGGCGTAGATCAGCGACTGCATGGTCCGGTTGCGGGCCGGCCGCTTGCCCTCGATCCGGCTCGCCACGACGTAGAGGCCGGCCAGGTAGAAGACGGCACCCACGACGATGACCAGCACCCAGTTGCCGACGCCGGTACCGAGCACCAGAACAGCGGCGACCGCGAACGCCACCACCGCGACGATCAGGTTGGTGACCAGCGGAAGCTTGCGGGTGCGGATGTTGTCCGGCGTCATGACGACCCCGGAAAGCTCACGCTCCAAGAGGCTCATGCCGATACTCCAGAACTGGGTCTGATGGTTCGTTCGCTGGGCTTTCTCATGCGGCACTGTCCCGGAACTCGCGACGGCGGTAGATGATCGCCCGCGCCGTCATGTTGACCACCAGAGTGATCGCGAAGAGCACCAGGCCGGAGGCGATCAGCGCGCCGCGTCCGGTCGCGTTGGCCTCGCCGAAGGTGTTCGCGATGTTGGCGGCGATGGAGTTGCCGCCGTTCTGGATCAGGTTGAACGAGATGTTGAAGGTGATGCCGAGGGTCAGCGCGAGCGCGATGGTCTCGCCGAGCGCGCGGCCGAGGCCGAGCATCACGGCGGCGATCACGCCGGGCTTGCCGTACGGCAGGACCGCGGTGCGGATCATCTCCCAGCGGGTGGCGCCGAGTGCCAGCGCCGCCTCCTCGTTCATGCCGGGGGTCTGCTGGAAGACCTCGCGGGAGAGGGAGGTGACGATCGGCAGGACCATGATGGCCAGGACCAGGCCACCGAGCATGATCGACTGTCCGAACGGGCCTTCACCGCCGAAGATCGGGATCCAGCCGAAGTATTCGTTGAGCCAGATCGAGAAGTCGCGGACCGGCTGCTGGAGAACGTCGCGGCCCCAGAGACCGAAGACCACACTGGGTACGGCGGCCAGAAGGTCGATCACGAAGCCCAGCGGGGTGGCCAGCCGCCGCGGCGCGTAGTGCGACAGGAAGAGCGCGATGGCCAGCGCGATCGGCACCGCGATGATCAGTGCGATGACCGAGCTGAGCACGGTGCCGAAGGCGAGGGCCGCGATGCCGAACACCGGCTGGGTGTCGTTCGGGAACCACGTCTTCTCGGTGAGGAAGTTGGCGGTGTTGGCGTCGAGGGCGGGTATCGCCTTGGAAACCAGGAAGACCGCGATGGCCACGATGATGACCAGCACCATCGCACCGGCAGCCGTGGAGAGGCCGCGGAAACCCGTCTCGATCGAGAACTTGGTCTTCTTGGGCAGGGCGCCACCGCCGCCCAGCGGGGGCTCTTCGAAACTGCTCGGGGATGCACCGGAGCCGGCGCCCCGGGCGTGACGTCCTGTCACGCCCGAGTCGCCGGCGGTGGCGTTCACCGAGCGTGAGGGGTAATCACCCATCTACGCGCTCGCTGTCGTCTCGGAGGGGTTTGACGGGCAGTCAGGAGATCGCGGCGACCGAGGTCTCGACCTTGGCGCGCAGCGTCTCGGGGAGCGGGGCGTAACCCAGCTCAGCGAGAGCGGTCTGGCCCGCCGTGCTCGAGGTGTACTTCAGGAAGGACTGGATCTCCTTGGCCTTGGCGCTGCCCTTGCTGCAGGCGATCTCGTAGGTCACCAGCACGATCGGGTACGCGCCCGCGGTGGTGGTGGCGTAGTCGAGCTCCAGCGCGAGGTCACCGTCGGTGCCCTTGACCGTGGCGTTCTCGAAGGTCTTGCCGGCGCTCTCACCGGACAGCTCGACGTACTCGCCGGCGCCGTTCTTGATCTTCGCCTTCTGCAGGTCGCTGTTCTCGGCGAACGAGAGCTCGACGTAGGAGATGGTGTTCGGGGTGCTCTTCACCTTGGTGGCCACGCCGTCCGACTTGGCGGCACCGGTGCCGCCGGGAGCCTTCCACGCCTTGGCGTTGCCGAAGCCCCAGTCGGCCTCGGCGGTCTTGCTGAGGTACTTGGTGAAGTTGTCGGTGGTGCCGGACTCGTCCGAGCGGTGCACCGTCTCGATCGTGGCGTCCGGCAGCTTGGCGCCGCTGTTCTCGCCCGCGATGGCGGCGTCGTTCCACTTGGTGATCTTGCCAGCGAAGATCTTGGCCAGCGTGGAGGACGACAGCTGGAGGCCGTCGGCGCCGTCGACGTTGTAGACGACAGCGATCGGGCCGATGACCATCGGGAGGTTGAGGGCCTTGCCGCCGGCGCACTTGGCGTCGGCCTGCGCGACCTCCTCCTCCTTGAGGGCGGAGTCGGAGCCGGCGAAGTCGGCGGTACCGGCGATGAACGCCTCGATACCCGCACCGGAGCCGGTGCCCTGGTAGTCGATCTTGGCGTCGGCGCACTGACCCTGGTACGCCTTGATCCACTCGTCCATGGCGTTCTTCTGGGCGGTGGAGCCCTGCGCTGTAAGGCTGCCGCTGACGCAGTTACCCGGGGCGGCGGAAGTGCCGCTGCCGGCCGCCGGCTCGTTGTTGTCGGAGCCGCACGCGGTGAGCGCGATCGTCGCAGTCAAAGCAATGCCGGCCACGAAACCGGACCGCTGGAGCTTCACGGTAGTCCCTCTCAGGTTTTGCGCCGGTCTCTCACCGGCTCACAACGGGAAAGCTAAGAGCGCGAAGTGACTGCTTCACCGGTCGCAAATGAACTGGGGGTGAACACGTCGGCCCCAGCAGGTAGCCATCCACCGAGGGACAGTTGTCCGTTAAGTGAACCGCGCCCCCACCACCCGATATGCCGGATATTCCCGTCGTGCCGTGACCGCAGCGAGACCTCAGCTTGTCCGGCGCGTGACCGAATCCAGCCGGACACTACCTATCGGAGCCGCTCGATAACCGAGGGTGTTGAGTGACCGCGGCCACTCTCATGAGCCGGACGGGCGGCGCGGTCCGGAGTGGGCACAAGGTCCGCCCGGGACGAGATGGCGGAACACAGCGTCGGCCGTACCAAAAAGAACGAAGCGCAAGCAGATCGCTCA
The DNA here is from genome assembly GCF_042666575.1 of Actinoplanes sp. GCM10030250. Lineage (NCBI taxonomy): Bacteria > Bacillati > Actinomycetota > Actinomycetes > Micromonosporales > Micromonosporaceae > Actinoplanes > Actinoplanes sp. GCM10030250. Next base: position 4,780 of record NZ_JBHTDO010000064.1, read on the forward strand.
GGCCCGCTGATAAGCCACATCGGTTTTGTGGACCGTGAAGTCGAGGCGGCGGTAGAGGGCGACCGCGGCGGGGTTCGACTCGTCGACATAGAGGCTGGCCACCGTCAGGCCGGCGCCCGCGAGATGGCGCAGGCCCGCCACGCTCAGCGCGGCACCCAGCCCCCGCCGGTGCCCGGCCGGATCGACGCCCAGCACGTAGATCTCACCGATCGCCGGATCGTCACCGGCGGCCGGGTGGACCTTGGTCCAGTGGAAACCGAGCAGCGTGCCCGCGACGTCGACGGCGAGAAGGAAGCCCTCCGGGTCGAACCACGGCTCCTCCTCGCGGGTCCGCAGGTCGTCGAGCGTCCAGCGGCCCTGCTCCGGGTGGTGCGCGAAGGCGCGGGCGTTGACCTCGAGCCAGGCCTTCTCGTCGGCGCCGGGGCTGAAGGCACGCAGCGTGACGCCGTCGGGCAGGGGGATGTCGGGCAGCGGTTCGAGCAAGGAGCGGCGCATCTGCCAGAGCACCCGGGTCCGGGCGAAGCCGTTGCGCTGCGCGAAGGCGGCGGCGCCGGGATCGTCACCGTGCGCCCAGAACCCCAGCGGGCCGGTGCCGGCGGCCGCGAGCAGGCCCGTGCCATGGCCTCGGCGGCGGAACTGCGGGTGGACGACGAGTTCGCCGCCCTCGGGGCCGGCGACGAACGCGTATCCGGCCAGGCGGTCGCCGGCGTAGGCGAGCAGATGCCTGCCGTCGTGCGGGACGTCGCCGCGGACGCGGAGCACGACGTCCTCGGAGAGCGGGTGGACGCCGTCCAGTTCGCCCGCGGCCGCGGCCAGAGCGAGAACGTCGTCCATCTCGGACGCGGACAGCCGGCCCGCGGAACGGACCGGCTGTTCGATCGTCATGCGATGCCCGTCATGTGAAGACCGTCAGACGGGAAGGGAGACGGGCTCGTTGTCGGGCAGCTGGCGGCCCGACGGCGGGGTGACGAACTTGTAGCCCACCTGGCGCACGGTGCCGATCATCGACTCGTACTCCGAGCCCAGCTTGGCGCGCAGACGCCTGACGTGCACGTCGACGGTGCGGGTGCCACCGAAGTAGTCGTAGCCCCAGACCTCGCGCAGCAGCTGGTCGCGGGTGAAGACCCGGCCCGGGTGCTGGGCGAGGAACTTGAGGAGCTCGAACTCCTTGTAGGTGAGGTCCAGCGGGCGGCCCTTGAGCTTGGCCGCATAGGTGTCCGGGTCGATGTTGAGCTCGCCGGCCCGGATCGAGCCACCGGCACCGGCCGTCGCGTTGTTGAGACGGCCGACGCAGAGCCGCAGGCGCGCCTCCACCTCGGCGGGACCCGCACTGGCCAGGATGACGTCGTCGACGCCCCAGTCAGCGTTGAGCGCGATCAGGCCGGCCTCGGTGACGACCGCGAGCAGCGGGACGCCGATGCCCGTGGCGTGCAGCATCCGGCACGTCGCGCGTGCCTCGGAGAGCTCGGAACGTGCGTCCACCAGCACGGCGTCGGGGCTCGGCCCGGAAACCAGGGTGCGGACGTCACGGGGGGCGGTGCGTACTGAGTGGGGGAGAAGGTCCAGGGCGGGCAGCACTGCGGAAGGCTCACCAGCACGAGCCGTCACGAGCAGAAGGATCTCCACACTCACCTCCGTCCTCGCGGCACTGGGCCGCTCGGGTGACCCGGTCTGCGCAGCTCTGGGCTTCGCCACCGGAGAAACTGGGGCCCGGCGTCACCGACGGGTGGGTTGCGCTCACCTTAACCGATGCTTCGGGCCTGTTGCCCTGGTCGCAACGGCAAGTGACGTAGAGAACGCTCGCACGGTGACCGAACGGCCTATTCGTAACCAGCCTTTTACCTGACCCGCCCACCGAGCCGGGTGTGACGCGGCGCAGCGATTGGGACGACGGTCACCGGTCTGGCACGATCGCAGGCGTGTTCCCCTCCATGCCGCAGGACGACGCCTGGGATGCCGAAGCCTCCCAGCAGGTCGCACGAGCGAACCCGGGCCGGCCGAAGGCCGGGTTCTACGGCGCTGTCCCGGAGGAGGAAGAGGACGACCGCCCATCGAGCGACTCCGGTGACGAGGACGAGTTCGAGGAGATCGAGGTCGTCCCGGTCCGGCCACAGCTGTCGGTCGCGATCGGCGGGTTCGCCGCTCTCCTCGCGATCGCCCTGGGCCTCGGTGCCCAGATCACCGGACCGGACGGCCGCCTGTCGTACGCGATCGTGCTCTTCGGTGTGCAGTTGCTCTGTCTGCTGGCCTGGATGATGGCGCTGCACCCGCCGGCGCCCGCCGCCACCGCCGGTGTGGTCGCGATCGCCGCGCTGGCCGCCGACTACCTGGCCGTGACGAGCGAGCCCGCCCAGGTGATGCCGCTGCTCTGGGTCGCCCTCGGCGGTTTCCTGATCGCGGTCACCGGACAGTTCCTCCGTCCTCAGGACCGGCAGCGGGCCAAGGACACGTGGCGGACCACCCTGCTGATAGTGATCGGCGTCGTGGCGTACGCGATCCTGATCGTGCTCACCCGGCAGCCGGTCGGCGCCCAGGCGATCCTGGTGTGCTGCACGGGCGCCGGGGTGGCCCTGCTGATCGCCCGGGTGACCGACGCGGTGTTCCCCAAGCCCAGGATCGCGGCGCAGGTGGCTCGTGGCGCGGCGGGCATCGTGCTCGGCGCGATGCTCGGCACGCTCTCCTCCGCGATGCTCGGCAGCTACCTGGTGCTGCCGTTCACCCCGGCCAAGGGCGCGGTGCTCGGCCTGGTCGCGGCGGTCGCGGCGATCCTCATCGACCTGGCGGTCAACTTCGGCGAGGCGGGACGCCGGCTCGCCGGTGACGCGCCGACGTTCTGGCTGGCCCGGCACATGCAGGGCCCCCTCGGCGGGTTCGCGCTCACCGCGGCCGCGGCGTGGGCGCTGGTCCAGGTCTATCTCACCTGAACCTGTTAAAGCTTGAAACTGCCAACTCAGGCGCCTCATCCGTTTCGATGAACCCACAGCGCGGGAATGTACGGTCCCCAAGTCAGGTGGGAAGACCGGGAGGACAAGTGGCCGAGGTGTACGAAACGGACCGTCCGCGCCGTCACCGGGGCCGTGCGCTCCTTGTCGTGCTGCTGGTGTTGCTGGTGCTGCTGGCCGTCGGCCTGGTCGCGCTGGATCGATTCGGCGCGTCGTATGCCGAGCGTGTCCTCGCCGACCGGGTGGCCGAGGAGGTGCGCAACCAGAAGTCCACGAGCGGGCAGCCCGAGGTGACGATCGCCGGCGTGCCGTTCCTCACCCAGGTCCTGGCCGGTGACTACCAGGAGATCCACATCGAGGTGCCGGACCTCACCACTCCGACGGGCACCGGTGAGACCGTCGCGATGGCGCTGCTGGACATCCGTGCCAAGGACGTGAACGCACCGCTCGACACGCTGCGCACCGGCCAGGGCGACGTGGTCGCCGACTCGGTGACCGGCACCGGCACGGTCGAGTTCGCACAGCTGACCGGGCTGGTCGGCCCGGAGGGCGCGAAGCTGTCCGAGAAGGACGGCAAGCTGATCGGCTCGGTTCCGGTCAAGATCCCCGGCCAGAACTCGCTCGAGCTCTCCGGCACCGCCGCACTCACCGTCGACAACGGCACGGTACGCGTGCGTTTCTCCGACGTAACGGCGCCGGACCTGCCGGACAACCCGCTGATCCAGAACCTGGTCAGCTCGTACGCCGAACAGCTCGCCTTCGACCTGGCCGTACCCGAGTTGCCGTTGAACCTGGTCCTGCAGGATGTTCAGGTGCTGCCGGAGGGCCTGAAGGTGACCGCCGCCGCACAGAAGGTGACCCTCTCCGCGGGTGGTGTCTGACAACACACAGCCATCACGCGTTCCCGGATGGTGGTCGGTGCTGTTCCGCGGTGTGGGCCCACTGGTAGTGTCGCTTCCCATGAGCCTGTTGCTCACGAAAAGGCGCGCGGTCGACCTGTGCCGCGTGGCCGCGTGCCTGTGTCGCCCTGTCAACTGACGGGGCCACTCGGTGCTGAGCACCTCCTCTTCAAGCTCTGTTTGACCCAGAGCCCCCAGGGCAACATCTTGCCCGGCAGTGGCGCCGTCGCACAGCAGCCCGTGATCCCACCTATCCATGGGTCCGCGCGGAGTGCGACACACACACTTCCGTGCGCTGACTCTCCCCTCACCCACCATCAGGGAGTGAATCGATGAGTCGCGACACCGCACTCGTATCGGCCGACTGGGCCGAGCAGAACCTGGAGACGCCAGGCCTGGTCTTCGTCGAGGTCGACGAGGACACCACGGCTTACGACGGCGGCCACATCCCGGGCGCCATCAAGATCGACTGGAAGCAGGACCTGCAGGACCCGGTCCGGCGCGACTTCGTGAACCGGGAGCAGTTCTCCGCGCTGCTCTCCGAGCGCGGCATCTCCAACGACGACACCGTGATCCTCTACGGCGGTAACAACAACTGGTTCGCCGCGTACGCGTACTGGTACTTCAAGCTCTACGGCCACGAGTCGGTCAAGCTGCTCGACGGTGGCCGCAAGAAGTGGGAGCTGGACGCCCGCCCGTACACCAAGGATGTTCCGGTCCGCACGAAGGCCGTCTACAACGCCAAGGAGCCGGATCTGGAGATCCGCGCCTTCCGCGACGAGGTCGTCCAGGCCATCGGCGTGAAGAACCTGATCGACGTGCGCAGCCCCGACGAGTTCGCCGGTCGCCTGCTCGCACCGGCCCACCTTCCGCAGGAGCAGTCGCAGCGGGCCGGCCATATCCCGACCGCACTCAGCGTGCCGTGGAGCAAGGCCGCGAACGAGGACGGCACCTTCAAGTCGGACGAGGAACTCGCCAAGATCTACGGCGAGGCCGGGCTGGACGGCACCAAGGACACCATCGCCTACTGCCGCATCGGCGAGCGCTCCTCGCACAGCTGGTTCGTGCTCAAGGAGCTGCTCGGCCACGAGAACGTCAAGAACTACGACGGCTCCTGGACCGAGTACGGCTCGCTCATCGGTGTGCCGATCGCCCTCGGCGACGAACCCGGGAAGGCGTGATCATCATGACTTCTCCGTCTGCCAACGTCGCGGCCGGTTGCGCCGCTCCTGACCAGTCCGCGCCCCTCCCCAGCAGCGTGGACCTGGAGAAGGAGACGGTCATCACCGGTCTCGTCCGCAACGCCGAGGGTGAGCCGGTCGGCGGTGCCTACGTGCGCCTGCTCGACGGCTCCGGCGAGTTCACCGCCGAGGTCGTCTCCTCGCCGGAGGGCGTGTTCCGCTTCTTCGCCGCGCCCGGCTCCTGGACCGTGCGGGCGCTGAGCCGACACGGCAACGGCGAGCTCGCTGTCGACGCCGCCCGCGGTGTCAACGAGATCGCGCTGAACGTCGCGACTGCCTGATCGCTCACGCTCTGTTAAAAGGGCGGGTTCCCCTCGGGGAACCCGCCCTTTCAAGCATTACTGGAGGCTGTGACCACCACCGCGTCCGGCGGGATCTCCGGGCGGCGCCGGGACAGCCGCCGCACACCGGTGTTGAGGACCGCGATCAGCGGCACCGAGACCAGCGCGCCGATGATGCCGGCCAGCACCACACCGCAGGCGATCCCGATGATCACCGCGAGCGGATGGATGGCCACCGCCCGGCCCATGATCAGGGGCTGGAGCACGTGGCCCTCGACCTGCTGCACCAGGATGACCGCGCCGAACGTGATGAGCGCGACCACCCATCCCTCGTCGACGAGCGCCACCAGGACCGCGACGGCGCCGGAGACGCTCGCACCGACGATCGGGATGAACGCGCCGAGGAAGACCAGCGCGGCGAGCGGGAACGCGAACTCGACCTCGAGGATCGTCAGGGCCAGGCCGATGCCGAGCGCGTCGATGAAGGCCACCAGCACGGTGGCGCGTACGTAGGAGCCGAGCGTCGCCCAGGAGGCGTCACCGGCGTCGGCAAGCGACCAGCGGGCGTTGACCGGGAAGAGCCGGACGATGAAGCGCCAGATCTTGCGGCCGTCCCGCAGGAAGAAGAAGGTCGCGAAGATCACCAGCAGCAGGCCGGTGACCAGCTCCGCGATGGTGGCGACCGTGGCTATCCCCGTCGACGTCAGCGAGGCCGTGTTCGAGTTGATCCACTCCTGGCCGGAGTCAATCGCCTGGTCCACCTGGGCGTCGGAGAGGTGCAGCGGGCCGGTCCGCGCCCACTGCTGGATCTGCCGCACACCGGCGCTGGCGTTCTCGGTCAGCTTCGGCACACCCGCGATGAACTGGTTCACCACCAGCGTCAGGGTGCCGGCCACCGCGGCGATCCCGCCGACCATCACCAGGAACGTGGCGAGCGAGCGGGGCAACCGCATGCGCAGCAGCCAGCCGACCGCCGGGCCGAAGAGCGCGGAGAGCAGCAGCGCGATGGCCAGCGGGACGACCACCACGCTCACCGTGCCGATGACCCGCAGCACCACCCAGCCGATCACACCGACGACGATCAGCCGCCAGCTCCAGGCCGCGGCGATGCGCAACGAGTGCGGGACCTCGGCGTCGTCCTTGCTGGCGATCGAGCCGTGCACGACCTCCGGCTCGGGGGCCGGTGGGAGGAACTCGTCGTTGTCGTACCCCTCGCGCGCCGGAGCCTCGTCGGCACGGGTCAGCCGCACGGAGTCACGGCCGGAGTCGTAGGCCTTCTTCAGGTTGTCTCGGACCCGTTGGAAGCGGTTCAAACCGCGTACCCCCTCGACCGTCGTGATGCGCGGTAATCACCGTAGTGCTCAGGTGCCTCGTACGGCTCGTCGCCGGGCAGCCGGACCACGCGGAAAGCGGTGGAGGTCACCGGCGTACCGTCTGCGGTTGTGAGCACCGATGCCCGTACCGAGACCGGACTGCCGATCCGGATGCTGCACGACCGCGTCCTCGTCCGTCAGGACGGCAGCGAGGGCGAACGCCGATCGACAGCGGGCATCGTGATCCCCGCCACCGCGTCGATGGGCCGGCGGCTGTCCTGGGCCACCGCGGTCGGCGTCGGGCCGAACGTGCGGTCGATCGTGGTCGGCGACCGGGTGCTGTTCGACCCGGACGACCGCTCCGAGGTGGAGTTGCACGGCAAGGGATATGTGCTGCTCCGTGAGCGGGACGTGCACGCCGTGGCGGCCAACCGGGTCGAACCGGACGGGACCGGCCTCTACCTCTGAGGTGGGTAAGGCGGTGGATAGCCGCCGTATCCGTACCCCGCGTAGACCGGCGGGGGTGGCGGCGGTGCCATCCGCACCGGCACCGGCACGACCGGTTCCGGCGGCGGCGCCACGCTGCGCACCACCCCGTCCGGGAAGGTGATCCGGTAGTTCTGCCCGTCCCACCAGGCCTGCGGCATCTGCGGATCGCGCCCGGCGAAGACCGACCGGTAACTGGTGATCGCGGCGAGCAGCTCCCGCTCCTCCGCCGTGGCCTTCTCCAGCTCCCGCGGATGCTCGGAGAGGCCCCTCTGCATGCCGTCGCGGAGCAGCGCGAGCCGCGTCGAGGCGAACTGGAAGCTGCGCATCGCCCTGGTGCCGGCCGGCCCGGCGACCCGCTTGGCCCACTGCCGGGCGGAGTGCCGGCGGCCGAGGCTGGCCAGCGAGGCGACCTCCGGCGGCGAGAACCAGCCGGCGTACACGTAGTGGTGCAGCACCCGCTCGGCCAGGCGGCCCTCCCAGCTGCGCAACGCGATAGCGAAGCCGACCACGGCGAAGAAGAACGGCACCATGAAGCCGAGGTAGCCGTACAGCATGATCAGCGTCTCGCCGGTGGCCGCGGAGAGCGTCGGCAGCAGGTTGAACAGGCCGTGCAGGATCATCGCGGCGAGCAGGCCGGCGACCGGGGCGAGCCAGCGGACCGTCTTGTCGGCGGAGCGGGCCGCGATGCCCAGGCCGATGCCGGCCATCGAGGTGAAGAGCGGGTGCGCGAAGCCGGTGAAGAGGATCCGCACGATGAAGATCAGGAAGACGTTCTGCAGGCCGGTCGCCGGACCGTACTCGTCGGCGCCCGCGGCGTAGCCGTGCCCGCCGAGGTAGAGGACATTTTCCACCATGGCGAAGCCGAGCGCCGAGAGGCCGCAGTAGACGATGCCGTCGGTGATGCCCGACCACTCCACCCGGCGGCGCCAGAAGAGCAGGAACGGGCCGAGGACCTTCATCGACTCCTCGATGAAGGGCGCGACCAGGACCGCCACCAGCGCCTCGGGCAGGCCCATCTCGTCGAACAGGTAGGCGGCGCCGGTGTTGACCAGCAGGGCCACCGCGGTCGCCACGGCGGCACCCCAGGCGAAGCAGAAGACCAGGTATTTCACCGGCTCCGGCTCGTACCTGTCCAGCCAGGCGAAGGCGCTCGCCAGCAGCGGCACCGGCAGGATCGCCGCGGTCAGGCCGATGGCCAGGCCGGTGATGCCGATGCTGTAGCCCAGGAAGATCAGCATGCCGATGGCGGCAACGGCGATCAGCGTGATCACCGCGGTGACCGGCAGCCAGCGCCGCCAGCCGATCCGGCGCCCCGGGACCGGAGCCGCCGACGCGTCGGTTGCCAGCGGATATGGCGGGACCGGGTCAGGCGCGACCGTGTCAGGCCAGACCTGGGTGGCCGGCTCGGAACCTTGTGAGGGCCCGCCCGATGACGGCGGCGGGAAACCCTGCGAGGGGGCGGCCGGGTCGGACGACCCGGCCGGCGAGACGTCGGCCATGTCCGCCAGCGTAGTCACCGGGAGCGCACCGGATGTGCCCGAGGATCCCTCACCTTGATCGCCCGGGGCGCTTGCGGGCCTTGTGCGGGCGTCCGCGCCAGCCGATCGCGTCCCGGACCTGCCGGGTCGCCTCCGCGTACTCGATGCCGGTGGCCCGCAGCAGATCGGCGACAGCGGTACGGATCTGCGCCACCACCACCCCGCCCGAGTACCCGACACCCTCCTGGTACGCCCGCCCCGACTCGGACGCCGCCCGCAGCGCCCGCTCCCTGGTGGCCACCGGCTCGGCGCCCCGGTCCCACTCCTGGCGCAGCAGCTCCACCGCGTCGCCGAGGTGGCGGATCGAGGCCGGCAGCACGTCCGGGACCGGCTCGGCGTCGTTCAGGGCGGTCTGCGCCCGGCGGATCATCACGCGGACGTTGCGCAGACAGTAGGTGAGCTGGGCGGCACCCTCGACGTACTGTGCGAGGGCGCCGCGGGTCCGCCAGCGGGCCGGTGCGAACGCCACGTTCTCCCGGGCGGCCGTGATCGCGGTACGGAAGGCGTCGAACGTGCCCTCGGCCGCGCGCAGCCGTTCCAGGGCACCCTGCACCATCGCCGGGTCGGCCGCGGCCAGGCCCTTCGCGGCGTCGTGCAGCCCGTCGGTGAACGCGCGCAGTGCCGGATCGGCGGCCCGGCTGACCACGGTGAGCGGGTTGATCGGCAGCAGCACCGACATCACCGCGAGGGCGAGCCCGCCACCGATCAGCGCGTCGAAGAACCGGGTCCACGGCTGCTCGGTGGTCGAGGTGAGGGTGGCGACCAGGACCGCGGACGAGGCGGACTGCACGATCAGCGGCGCCCCGCCGCCCGCCACCGTGGCGACGAGCACGGCGAGCACCACGATCACGCCGATCTGCACGGGACCGGCACCGATCAGCAGGATGATCAGATCGCCGATGCCGATGCCGACCGCGACGCCGATCACCAGCTCGGTGGTGCGCCGCAGCCGCTGGCCCACCGAGGAACCCAGGGTGATCACGGCGGCGATCGGCGCGAAGAACGGCACCGGACGGCCGAACAGGTCGTGCGCCACGAACCAGGCCAGCCCGGCGGCGAGCCCGGCCTGCACCGCGAGCATCAGCCCGGCCCGGCCCCGGCCGAGGGCCACGGTGACCCGGTTGCCACCGATCATGGCCTCAACCTACGTGCCAGGATGCGGGGGTGACATCTTTGCCCGAACGTTTCCGGTCGGCGGCGCGGGGAGCCGGCGCCACCGCGGCCGACGCGGACCTCGACGCCGCCGCGCAGTACCTGCTGGGACGCTGGACCGAGCCGCAACGCCACTACCACGACGTGACGCACCTCGCGGCCGTCCTCGACGTGGTGGACGCCTACGCGGGCCTGGCACCCCACCCCGATCGGGTACGCCTGGCCGCCTGGATGCACGACGCGGTCTACGACCCGCGGGCGCTCGGCGACACGAACGAGCGGGACAGCGCCGAGTTCGCCGAAGGGCTTCTGCAGAGCCTCGGCACTCCGGCGGACGTGGCCGCCGAGGTGGCCCGGCTGGTCAGCCTGACCGCCGGGCACGCGACCGAAGAGGACGACCCGGACGGCGAACTGCTCTGCGACGCGGACCTGGCCATCCTCGCCACCGAGCCGGAGCGGTACGAGCGCTACACCGGCGCGATCCGCCGCGAGTACGCCCACGTCCCCGACGACGCGTTCCGGGCCGGCCGGACCCAGGTGCTGACCGCCCTGCTGGAACTCCCGTCGATCTACCGCCTGGACCCGATCCGCGAGGCCTGGGAGGAGACCGCCCGGGCCAACCTCAGGGCCGAACTGGAGACGCTCGCCTGACCAGGTGCTTCGGGCGGCGCAGTCCCGCCGCCCGAAGCCGGGCGGTGAGCTCCCGGGACGGCAGCAGCGTCGCGCCCAGCCAGAGCGCACTGGAGAATCGATACTCCGGAATGTCGTAATGGTCCCTGTCGAACGCCCTCCGCGGCGACCCGAGCATCTCCGCGAAGGCGTGCAGTTCGTCGTAGGACAGGTCGCTGACCAGGTGGGACCAGAGGTGGCCGCGGCCCGGCCAGAGCGGTTCGTCGACGAGGATCAAAGGTCGATCTCGAGTAGTTCCACCCGCCGGTCGGCGGCCAGGCCACGGACGTCCGGCGCGCCGATCCGGGCCGCGTCGGCAGTGGCGTCGTCGGGCATGGTCTGCGACTGCCGTTCGGCGGTCACCCGGGCCAGGTAGTGCTCGATCTCCTTCTGCCGCACGGTGGCGTCCCAGCCCAGTGCCTGGCCCATGATCTCGGCGGCGTGCGCCACCGACTCGGCGCCCCGGTGGGCGGTCTCGATGGAGACCCGGGTGCGGCGGGTGAGCACGTCGTCCAGGTGCAGCGCGCCCTCGGCCAGCGCCGCGTACGCCACCTCGGCCGCCAGGTATTCCGGAGCGCCGGCGAGCGGTGCGGCCAGCGCGGGCTCGGCGGCCATCATCGCGAGCAGATGGACGGTCAGCGTCCCGTACCTCTCCAGCAGGTGCTCGACCACGCCCGCGGTGACGCCGTGCCGCCGGGCCATGTCCTGACGGTCGCGCCAAGCGGCGGCGAAGCCGTCCGCGCCGAGCAGCGGAAGCTCGGCCGTCCGGGACGGCCGCACCGGGCCGCCGAGCCTGCGCACCGCCTGGTCGATGACGTCGGCGGCCATCACGCGATAGGTCGTGTACTTACCGCCCGCCACCAGCAGCAGGCCCAGCATCGGCTCGACCACCGCGTGCTCGCGGGAGAGCTTGGAGGTCGAGTCCGCCTCGCCGGAGAGCAGCGGGCGCAGCCCGGCGTAGACGCCCTCGATGTCGTCGGTGGTCAGCGGCCTGTCCAGCACCTCGTTGACCTGGTCGAGCAGGTATCGGATGTCACGGGCCGAAGCCGCCGGGTGGGACCGGTCGAGCTGCCAGTCGGTGTCGGTGGTGCCGATGATCCAGTGACCGCCCCACGGAATGACGAAGAGCACCGAGGTAGCCGTCCGCAGGATCAGCCCGGCCTCGCCGGTGATCGCCGAGCGCGGCACCACCAGGTGCACACCCTTGGAGGCGCGGACCCGGAAGCCGGGGCGGACGCCCACGTCACGCAGCATCTGCGACATGTCGTCACTCCAGACGCCGGTGGCGGCGACGACGGTCTTCGCCCGCACCTCGAACTCCGGCGAGCCCGGCGACTCCAGGTCGCGGACCTTCACGCCGACCACCTGGCGGGCCTCGCGCAGGAAGCCGGTGACCCGAGCGCTGGTGACCACGGCGGTGCCGAGGCTCGCCGCCGTCCGCGCGAGGTTGACCACCAGGCGCGCGTCGTCGACCTGACCGTCGAAGTAGCGGATCGCGCCGGCCACCCGGTCGGCGCGCAGGCTCGGGAAGAGACGGCGGGCACCGTCCCGGGTCAGGTGGCGGTGCAGCGGCATGCCCCGGCCGGCACCGAAGGCACCGGCGAAGACGTCATACGCCGCGACACCGAGGCCGTAGTAGGCGCGCTGCCAGGCACGCTGCGCCAGGTTGGCCGAGGGCAGCGGCACCAGGATCGGCACCGGGCGCACCAGGTGCGGCGCGAGCCGGGTGGCGAGCAGGCCGCGCTCGGTCAGCGCCTCGTGCACCAGGTGCAACTCGAGCTGCTCCAGGTAGCGCAGGCCGCCGTGGATCAGCTTGCTGGACCGGCTGGACGTGCCGGCGGCGAAGTCGCGCGCCTCGACCAGGGCGACCTTGAGACCACGGGAGGCGGCGTCCACCGCGGCGCCGGCGCCGGTGACCCCGCCGCCGATGACCAGGACGTCGAACTCCTCGTCACGCAGCCGGTGCAGGTCAGCGGTCCGCCGGATCGGAGAGAGACGACCGGCCGAGTAACGGGAGACGGAGGGTTCACGCACCCGTCCCACGTTAGCGCTTCGCCCGCTCACCCCGGCGAGGGAATCCTGGCCGGAAGGGGCCACCGCGATCAACCGTTTCCGATTCCCGCACGGCGGCCGCCGATCCTACCTAGCGTGAGTGCGTGCGCGGACGCAGCGCCGGGCTCCTGTTGCTGGTCCTGGCCGTGATGCTGACGACTCTGCCGGGGCGGGTCGAGGCGGCGATCACGACGCCCTTCACCACCCGGTTCGACGTGAACGCGAACGGCTCGATCCTTCTGCGCGGCAACGCGAACCTGACCTGCCCGGTGAACATCCTCACGCCCGCCTGCGCCGCCGCGCGCAACGGTGTCGGCTCCACCGTGGGCGAGGACCTGAACGACAACGGCTATCCGATGATCTACACCGACACGGACGGCGACCCGGCGACCTTCAACGACAGCACCGCGACCGTGGCCATGCCGGCCGGCAGCACCGTGCTCTTCGCCGGCCTCTACTGGGGCGCCGACCCGAGCGCGGGCAGCGCCGTCGCGGGCCTGCTGGGCGGCGCGGCACCGGCACCGTCCGACAAGAACAAGGTCCTTTTTCGTACGCCTACCGGCGCGACCTGGAACCAGGTGACCGCCTCGAGCCTCTACACGATCACCGCCAACGGCCCCTACCAGGGTTTCGCCGACGTGACCCCGCTGGTGGCCGGAGCCGGCGACGGCGTGTACGGGGTGGCCAACATCCAGTCCGGCCGCGGCGCCGACCGGTACGCCGGGTGGACCCTCGTCGTCGCGTACCGCAATCCCGCCGAGGCCCTGCGCAGCCTGCGGGTCTACGACGGGTTCGGCTCGATCGCCTCGGGCAGCGTGAGCATCCCGGTGACCGGCTTCGAGACGCCGCACACCGGTACGGTGCGTGCCGAGGTCGGCGCCGTCGCGTACGAGGGTGACCTGGGCAAGACCGGCGACGGGCTGCGCCTGAACGGGCAGTCGCTCAGCGACCCGGCGAACCCGGCGAACAACGTGTTCAACAGCACGGTCAGCGACGACGGGGTGAGCGTCGGCGGGCGCAACCCGAACCACTCCAACCTGTTCGGGGTGGACATCGACAAGTTCGACGCGTCCGGGGTGCTCGGCAACGCCGCGACCAGCGCGACGCTGACCATGACGACGGCGGGCGAGACCTACTACCCGGGTGTCGTCACGATCGCCATCGACCTGTACGCACCCAGGATCGTGACCACGATGACCGCCACCGACCTCGACGGCGGCACGCTGGTGCCGGGCGACGAGATCGAGTACCGGATCGCGGTCCGCAACGACGGCAACGACATCGCCGACGGTGTCACGCTCTCCGACGCGTTCCCGCTCTACACCACGTATGTTCCCGGCTCGCTCACGGTCCAGGGCGTACCGGCCAGCGACGCGGCCGACGCCGACGGCGCACAGGTGGCCGGCGGTGCGGCTGTGTTCCGGCTGGGCAGCATCCCGTATCTCGGCACCACCTACGTCACCCTGAGGGTCAAGGTCGGGCTGGACGCGCCCGCCGGGTACGCGATCAACAACCTGGTGAACGTCAGCTACACCGGCCGGACCACGAGCGTGAGCGTCGCCGCGGCGGGCGGTACGGCGGCGACTCCCGTGCTCCAGCCGGCCGCCGACCTGTCCGCCGGCCTCTCCGTCACCCCGGCTCACGTGCAGCGGGCCACGGCGCCGCACGGTGTCGCGTACACCGCGTCGGTGACCAACCTCGGCCCGCAGCCGGAGCCCGCGGCCCGCGCCGAACTGACCCTGCCCACCGGGATCACCCCGGGCGCCCTGCCCGGCACCTGCACCGCGTCCGGCCAGGTGGTCACCTGCCTGCTCGGGCCCCTGCTCCCCGGGCACACCGCGAACGTGTCGATCCCGGCGGACGCGAGCGCGGGCGCAGTCGCTGACGCACTGGCGACGCTCACCGCCGCCGGTTCCGGCAAGGACACCGTGACCGCCAACAACTCGGACTCCACCACGCTGGCGGTCAACTCGCCGCCACAGCCCGCCGCCGACAGCGCCGGCACCACGAACGGCATCCCGGTGACCGTGGACGTACGCGCGAACGACACGGACCCCGACGGCTCCCCCGGCGACCTGACCGTCTCGATCACCGCACAGCCGTCGCACGGCACGGCGGTGGTCGATGCGCTCGGCATCGTCACGTACACCCCGGTGCCGGGCTGGACCGGCGCCGACGCTTTCCCCTACGAGGTGGACGACGGCGACGGCGGAACCGGCACCGCCACGGTCACGGTGACCACGGCGAATGCCCTGCCGGTGGCGAACGACGACGAGATCAACACGCCGCCCGCCACATCGGTGGTGGTCGCGGTGCTCACCAACGACACCGACCCGAACACCGGGGACGTCCTCACGGTCGTCGGTGCCGGCCAGCCGCAGGCCGGCGCCGGTTCGGTGATCCGGCTCGGGCCACTACTCACCTACACACCCGATCCGGGCTTCGCGGGCCGGGCGCACTTCACCTACACGGTCGAGGACAGCCACGCGGGGCAGGCAGTCGGCAACGTCTACGTGGACGTCGCCAACTCCGCCCCGACGGCGGCCGACGACGCGGATTCCACGCCGCACCACACCGACGTGCTGATCGATGTCCTGGCCAACGACACCGACCCGAACCTGCTCTTCAACGACGTACTGAGCATCTACGCGATTGGCGCTCCGAGCGTCGGCACCGCCACCCTCGACACCGGAAAGATCCGGTACCAGCCGCCCACCGGGTTCGCGGGGACCGTGAGCTTCTCGTACACGATTCGCGATCTGGGCCTGGCGAGCGCGACCGCGACCGTCACGGTGACCGTGCGCAACGCCCCGCCGGTCGCCGCGGATCAGGCGGTCGGCACCGGCCACGGGCAGTTCCAGGACATCGACGTGCTGACCTCCGCGACCGATCCCAACCCCGCCGACCTCGCCCTGCTGCGGGTCAGCGGCACGACCAACCCGGCACACGGCACCGCAGTGGTACGCGCCGACGGCTCCATCCGCTACACCCCTGACCAGAGGTTCTCCGGCATCGACCAGTTCGACTTCACGATCGACGACAGCCACGGCGGCGTCGACACCCGCCGGATCACGGTGACCGTGGCGAACGGGCTGCCGGTGGCCCGGCCGGACGCGGTCACCGTGCAGGCGGGCGTGCCGCTCGCGATCGACGTCATGGCCAATGACGACGACGATCCGAACGGCGAACCGGTGACCGTCACCGTCACGGCCCTTCCCGCACACGGCACCGTGCTCATCGGGCCCGGCCGCAAGATCACTTACACACCGGCCGGGACGGGCGCCGACCGGTTCGACTACACCCTGAGTGACGGGCACGGGTCCTCCACCGCCACCGTGACGATCGGCGTGGTGAACTCGGCGCCGATTGCCCGGCCGGACTCCGTCGCCACCGACACCGGCACCCCGGTCACTGTGGACGTGCTGGCCAACGACGACGACCCGAACGGTGACCTGCTCACGCTGGTGGGAGCCACGGCAGCGGGGCACGGAACGGTCGTCCGCAACTTGGACAAGACCCTCACCTACACGCCGGCGCCGGGCTTCTACGGCACTGATGCGATCGTCTACGCGATCGAGGACCCGGCCCGGCTCGCCGCGTCGGCCATCCTGACCATCACCGTGCGCAATGCCGCGCCGGTCGCCGTCGACGACAGGTTCGTGGCTCAGCCGCAGGTGATCACGCAGGTGAACGTGCTGGCCAACGACTGGGATCCGAACACCGGGCAGGTGCTCTCGGTGGCTTCGGCGGGCCCGGCGAGCAAGGGCGCCGTGGTGCTGAACCCGGACGGGACGCTCACCTATCGGTCGGGCGTGGGGAGCGTCGGGCAGGACACGTTCACCTACGTGGTGAGTGACGATCTCGGGCGTACCGATGTGGGGATGGTGACGATCGGCATCAACGGGCCACCGATGGTGGTGCCGGACTCGGCGTCGACCGCCTATGTGACGTCGGTGCTCGTTCCGGTGCTCGACAACGACAGTGATCCGGAGTCGGATGCGCTGACCGTGGTCTCGGTGGGGACACCGGGGCACGGGATCGCGGTGATCAATGCGGATGGCACGGTGGGATATACGCCGGCGGCTGGGTTCAGCGGGACGGATTCTTTCGGGTACGGCGTACGCGATGCCGTCGGCAACACGGCGTCGGGGCAGGTCAGCGTGGTGGTGACACCTCCCCCGTCGCCCTCTTCGTCCCCGTCGCCCTCGCCGTCTTCATCACCGTCTCTGCCGCCTTCGCCGTCTTCGTCCCCCTCCTTGCCGTCGTCCCCACCCACGTCGGTGCCTCCGCCTTCGCCTTCGCCTTCTCCTCCGCCTTCGCCCTCGCCTCCGCCTTCGGAACAGCCGCCTGCGGTGCCGGACAAGGCGGCGGCCACGAAGCCCGGTGCGCAGGTGGCCATCCCGCTGCCCGCCGTCGATCTCAGCGGCAAACCGGTTACCGTCGTCGCGGTCGGCACGCCGTCACACGGCACGGTGGTCCTCAACGCTGACGGAACGGTCACCTACACGCCGGCCCCCGGATTCAGCGGGACTGACACGTTCATCTACACCGTCATGGACGCCTACGGGAACATGGCCCAGGCGTCGATCGTGGTCGAGGTGGGCACACCCGTTCCGCCCACCACACCGCCTCCGCCGGCCTCACCGCCGGTGAATCCGCCGCCGGGCCTGCCGAACCGCGCGCCGACAGCTGCCGCGGACACGCTGAGCGTCGACGCCGGTGACCGGGTGACGTTCCGGCCGATGCGCAACGACACCGACCCGGACAGCGACCGCCTCGCGATCGTGGACGTCAGCCGTCCCGCGCACGGCACCGCGGCCGCGAAGGCGGGATCGATCACCTACACACCCGCGGCGGGCTTCGCGAGCGGGACCGACACGTTCACCTACACGATCGGCGACGGCCGGGGCGGCGTCGCCACCGGAACCGTCACCGTGCGCGTCAGGCCCGCCCGGGACCTTCCGACGACTGGCTCCGACGTGCGGGCCGTGATCCGCCTCGGCGCCGCCGCCGTGATCACCGGGATCGTCCTGCACCGGGCCGGCGACATCCTGCCCCGGCGCCCCGGCCCGAGCAGCGAAAACCCTCCGCAGAACTAGACAGCCTCGCTGCCTCGCGGCCCCCGGCACAGCCCTCACGCCCAGCTGAACCTTCGCGGCTGGCGCTCAGTGCTGACTCGCCGCCCGGGCATGCAAAAGGGCGGGCCGCTCGCGCGACCCGCCCTTTTTACGACTGGACTCAGAAGTCCATGTCACCGCCGCCCGGGGCGCCGGCCGGAGCCGGGTTCTTCTCGGGCTTGTCGGCCACGACGGCCTCGGTGGTGAGGAACAGCGCGGCGATCGACGCGGCGTTCTGCAGCGCCGAACGGGTGACCTTGGCCGGGTCGATGATGCCCGCGGCCAGGAGGTCGACATACTCGCCGTTCGCAGCGTTGAGACCGTGGCCGGCCTCCAGGTTGCGAACCTTCTCCACCACGACGCCACCCTCGAGGCCGGCGTTCACGGCGATCTGACGCAGCGGGGCGTCGAGCGCGACCTTGACGATGTTGGCACCGGTGGCCTCGTCGCCCGCCAGGTCCAGCTTGTCGAACGCGGTCTTGCCGGCCTGCACCAGCGCGACGCCACCACCGGGGACGATGCCCTCTTCGACGGCCGCCTTCGCGTTGCGAACGGCGTCCTCGATGCGGTGCTTACGCTCCTTGAGCTCGACCTCGGTGGCCGCGCCGACCTTGATGACCGCAACGCCGCCGGCCAGCTTGGCCAGGCGCTCCTGCAGCTTCTCACGGTCGTAGTCGGAGTCCGAGCGCTCGATCTCGGCGCGGATCTGGTTGACCCGGCCCTGGATCTGCTCGCCGTTGCCGGCACCGTCGACGACGGTGGTCTCGTCCTTGGTGATGACGACCTTGCGGGCCTGGCCCAGCAGGCTCAGGTCGGCGGCGTCCAGCTTGAGGCCGACCTCTTCGCTGATGACAGCGCCACCGGTCAGGATGGCGATGTCCTCCAGCATGGCCTTGCGGCGGTCACCGAAGCCCGGGGCCTTGACGGCGACGGACTTGAAGGTGCCACGGACCTTGTTGACGACCAGGGTGGCCAGGGCCTCGCCCTCGACGTCCTCGGCGATGATCACCAGCGGCTTGCCCGACTGCATGACCTTCTCGAGGACCGGGAGCAGGTCCTTGACCGCGGAGATCTTGCTGTTCGCGATCAGGATGTAGGGGTCGTCGAAGACGGCCTCCATGCGCTCGGCGTCAGTCATGAAGTACGCCGAGATGTAGCCCTTGTCGAAGCGCATACCCTCGGTGAGCTCGAGCTCGAGGCCGAAGGTGTTGCTCTCCTCGACGGTGATGACGCCTTCCTTGCCGACCTTGTCCATGGCCTCGGCGATGATCTCGCCGACCGTGGAGTCACCGGCGGAGATGGACGCGGTGGAGGCGATCTGCTCCTTGGTCTCCACGTCCTTGGCGAGCTGCGAGAGAGCCTCGGAGACGCTCGCCACGGCAGCCTCGATGCCCCGCTTCAGGGCCATCGGGTTGGCGCCGGCTGCGACGTTGCGCAGGCCCTCGCGGACCAGCGCCTGAGCGAGGACGGTCGCCGTCGTCGTACCGTCACCGGCGACGTCGTCGGTCTTCTTGGCGACCTCCTTGACCAGCTCAGCGCCGATCTTCTCATACGGGTCCTCGAGCTCGATCTCCTTGGCGATGGATACACCATCGTTGGTGATCGTGGGGGCGCCCCACTTCTTCTCGAGAACCACGTTGCGGCCCTTGGGGCCGAGGGTCACCTTGACCGCGTCGGCGAGCTGGTTCATGCCCCGCTCGAGGCCCCGACGAGCCTCCTCGTCAAATGCGATGATCTTGGCCATACGGCGTTGTCCTCCCGGACATCCGCGGCGCCGGGCCTCTTCGGCCCCGCTCTCCGCACGTTGAGGAACGTCTGTGGACGTCACCACCTGGCGATGTGACGTCCTCAGGCCGAGCCGGATAGCCCGCGACGACCGGTTTCGTGCCGTGGCGCCGATGGCAGCGCAACGACCGGAACCCCACCGTCCCGACCTGCTGGCACTCACTAGCCGCGAGTGCCAATCACTTGTTTAGCACTCCCCGGTGGCGAGTGCAAGAAACCCCATCTTCCCGCGAAACCAGCGGACCGGCCGGGCTTTCCCTGTAAAGATCTTGAGGCCCAGGTCAGGACCGGTTTACGTCAACCGGGTTGCCGCACGTCACACCGGGCGGTATGGAGTACGGCATGGAGAACTGGACGGTTCGACGGGTCACCACCGCCGACGCGGGACGGATGCGCGCCCTGCGCCTGGAGATGCTCGCCGACAGTCCGCTCGCCTTCCTGGAGACGCTGGCCCAGGCGGCCGCCCGCCCGCACGACAGCTACCGGCAGCGGATCACCCATTCCGCGAGCGGCCCGGACACGGCGCAGTTCATCGCCGACCCCGGTGGCCCGCTGATCGGCCACGCCGGCGGCACCATCGTCGCGGACGAGCCCGACTGCACCGTCGTCTTCGCCGTCTACCTGACCCCGGCCTACCGGGGCGGGAAGGTGCTGCCCCAGCTGATCGACGCGGTCGCCGACTGGTCGGCGGCGGCGGGGCGCACCGAGCTGATGCTGGAGGTTGTCGTGGGCAACGATCGGGCCGTCCGGGCGTACGAGAAGCTCGGCTTCACCGACACCGGAGTGCGGCTGCCGCACCCGACCGTTCCGGCGCTCGCCGAGCTGCAGATGCGCAGGCGGATCTGATGGCCGGCCGACGCTGGCACGCGACCCGCTCGGTTCTCACCGCGGCGAACGGGACGACCGGTGCGGGCCTGCTGCTGGCGATGCTGACCGGCGCCCGGGTCCGGCGGGGCCGCGACGGGGTGCTGATCGCCGAGGGCTACCGGCTACCCGTTCCGCCGGCCTCCTGCTTCACCGTCGGCTCCGTGATCATCACCAAGCGGTCCGCGGAGTGGCTGCTGGCCGACAAACAGGCGAACCTGCTGGCCCACGAGTGCCGGCATGCCAGCCAGTACGCGGTTCTCGGCCCGCTGTTCTGGCCGGCCTACTGGCTCGCATGCGGCTGGTCGATCTCGCTGACCAGGTCGTTCGGCGTGCGCAACTTCTTCGAGAAGCGGGCCGGGCTGCTCGACGGCGGCTATCCGGAGCAGGAGCCGCTGCGCCCATGGGTGCACCGCGCACTGCGGCGCCGGTGAAAAATTTGGTCGGGAGGACGGACGCACAGTGCCTCCGGCCGTAGCCATTGGGTCAGCACTGGGTCGTTGGGTCCCTCGGAGATTGTCGCCAAGCTCAGGTGAGGGGCCTCGTACGGCGTCGCGTCCTCCCGCGTAGAGCATCCTGCCGATCCGGAGATCGGAGTGCAAGTCCTCGGAGGAGGTATTTCTCGACAACCGGCAGAGAACCGGTTACAGAGAGCTATCCCAGCAGGCCGGCCTCACGGGCGCCCCGCAACGACGGCTTGATCGTGTGAGTCGGTCCAACCTGGCCGGCAACCGCGTCGAGCGTCTTCAGACCCTCACCGGTGTTGAGGACGACGGTCTCCTTGGCCGGATCGATCTTGCCGCTCGCGACCAGCTTCTTCAGCACGGCGATCGTGGTGCCGCCCGCCGTCTCGGCGAAGATCCCGGTGGTCTCCGCGAGCACCCGGATGCCCTCACGGATCTCGTCGTCGTTCGCGTAGTCCATCCAGCCGCCGGTCCGCTTGACCGCCTCGATCGCGTACGGCCCCGCGGCCGGGTCGCCGATGTTGAGCGACTTCGCGATGCCGGTCGGCTTCACCGGAACGATCACGTCGGTGTCGGCGTGCAGCGCGGTGGCGATCGGGTTGCAGCCTTCCGACTGGGCACCGAACACCGCCCAGCCACCCTCCGGCGCCTCGACGAGTCCGATCTCGACCAGCTCGGAGAACGCCTTGTCCACCTTGGTGAGCAGCTCACCCGAGGCCATCGGGATGACCACCTGCGCCGGGATACGCCACCCCAGCTGCTCGGCCACCTCGTACCCCAGGGTCTTGGAGCCCTCGGCGTAGAACGGCCGCACGTTCACGTTGACGAACGCGGTGTCCTCGAACTCGTCGGTCTCCACGAGCTCGCTGCACAGCCGGTTCACGTCGTCGTAGGAGCCTTCGATCGCGACGAGCTCCCCGCCGTACACCGCGGTCGTGATGATTTTGCCCTGCTCCAGATCGGCCGGGATGAAGACGATGCTGGGCACCCCCGCACGGGCCGCGTGCGCGGCGACCGAGTTGGCGAGGTTACCGGTGGAGGCGCAGGAGAACCTGTTGAAGCCCAGCTCCTTGGCCGCGGTGAGCGCCACCGACACGACCCGGTCCTTGAACGAGTGGGTCGGGTTGGCCGAGTCGTCCTTCACCCACAGCGGCGCACGCAGGCCCACTGCCGCGGCCAGCGCCGGCGCACTCACCAGCGGTGTCAGACCGGGGTCGAGCGTCACCCGGGTGGCCGGGTCCTGGCCGGCGGGCAGCAGGCCCGCGTAACGCCAGATGTTCTGCGGGCCCGCCTCGATCTGGGCCCTGGTGACCCGCGCGAGCGCCGCCTCGTCATAGGCAACCTCGAGCGGGCCGAAACATTCGTAACAGGCGTGCTGCGCGGCAAGCGGGAACTCCGCACCACAGGCACGACAGATCAACCCCCGAGCAGGCGAAGTGGGGGCGGGTGCGGTGGCAGCGGGGGTAGTGGCAGCTGGGGTGGTGGCAGCGGGTGTGCTGACGGCAGACGTCATCGAGGCCTTCCTCTCATCTTTCCCCGCGGCGACCTGCCAAAACGGGGACGGAATTAGCACCTGCCGCGCGCGGCCTCGTCATCGAGACATGCACGGTGGTTGCCGGGGCGTCAACGGGCCGTTCCCTCAGCCCCTCTGGATGAGGTATTCAGTTGTTCCCCACACCCTACGACGAGATTCGCCCAATACCACCCGGGTGTGAGAGAGGTCCTTGCCTCATTTTCACGGTTGCGCTCTTGGCGATGCCCTGCTCAAGTCCAAGATCCAAAGACAAGATCAAGGGCACCCTGTCGTAGCCGGGTGGTGGGTGCGGATCGCTGCTCATTGGTGGAGCCTTGTTGTTGCCCGGCCCGTAGGGTCGGGTGGCATCTGGGCCGTCGGGTCACCGCCCA